>CAZBIP010000099.1:0-11941 GCA_964491885.1 uncultured Vicinamibacterales bacterium | reverse complement strand
GTACCCGCCACCGTCGTCGAGGCGGATCACCCGCAGCGCGGTCAGACCGTCGCGGCGCAGCGACAGCACCAGGTGCCTGGCGAAGGCGTCGACGCCCAGCAGCCGCACCCCGGGTTCGTGGTCGAGCACCGGCGACCAGCGCCCGAGGGCGACAACGCCCGACGGCGATCGGACGGGGCTGGCGGCCTCGAGGGCCTGCGCGGAGGCCGTGTGCAGCCGGGCTCCGGCCGACTCGAGGCGGCGCCCCAGCGCCGCGCCCTCGGCGCTCTCCCACACGGCCGGCGTGGCGGCGGCCTCGTCGATGGGCACGCCGGCCTCGAGCGCGTCGCCGAGCAGGTGCACGCCGTCGAGCAGGACTTCGCCCGACGCCGCGTCCCGGTGTCGGGAGACGGCGCGGCAGCGCTGGACGAACGCGTTGTGCCGGCTCGAAATAACGTCCACGTGGCCTTTCACCCGGTGCGGCGGGGACCGGGACGAGGATACCAGATATGCTAGACTGGTCGTTTAGCCGAATGCGCCCGGGGCCCGTAGTGTCGCCCCGCGCCGCGACGGCGGAGACGGATGCATGAAAGCGCGGATCCTGAAACGGCTCGAAGACGAAGTCGCCGGCCTCGAGCGCGAATTGCGCACGGACCTTCCGCTGGAGATCAAGCGCGCGCGGGAGCTGGGTGACCTCAGCGAGAACGCCGAGTACCAGGCCGCGAAGGAGCGCCAGTCGTACGTGCAGGCGCGGCTGGGCATGATCCGGAAGCGGATGGCGGAAATCGCCCTCATGAACCTGGAGCGGCTCCCGACCGACCGCGCCGCCTTCGGGTCGACGGTGACGCTGCGGGAGGACGGGAGCGGCTCCGACCTCGTGTACCAGCTCGTGATGCCCGAGGACGCGGACGCGACCAAGGGCCTGATCTCGACGAGTTCGCCCATCGGCCGCGCCATCGTCGGCAAGCAGCCGGGCGACGAGATCTCCGTGCCCACGCCGAACGGCGTGCGCCGCTTCGAGATGACCGCGCTCTGCACGATCCACGACGAGGTGTGATGCCCGGAGGGCCGGAGCCGTATTCGCCGCGGTGCCGCACGGCGCTCGTGCTGACCGGCGCGGGCACGGCGGGCGCGTACCACGCCGGCGTGCTGCGCGCGTTGACCGAGGCGGGGGTCCGCATCGACCTGGTGGCCGGCCACGGCGCCGGCGCGGTCGGCGCCTTCTTCGCGGCCATCGAGGGCGGTCCGCGGCTCTGGGCCGACGACGGGTTCTGGCGCCAGGAGGGCGTCGCGTCCTTCTACGCGTGGCGGCCGGCGGTCAGGGCCCTCGGCTGGGCCGTCGCGCTGGCGCTGGCCCTCGTGCTGGTGCCGCTGGGGGTGCTCGCGGCCGGCCTCCTCGTGTATCCCGCGGCGTTCCTGCTCCGCCTCGTCCACCTCGGTGCCGGCAGCGCCATGGCCGAAGGGTACGCCGGCCTGGTGCGCGACGCGTTCCAGCCGGGGCGGCTGCCGTCGTGGATCCCGCAAGGGGCGCTCCTCCTGACGCTTGCCGTGCTCGTCATGCTCGCCGTCGCGGCGCGCCGCGCCCGCACGCCCGGCCGCCAGCGCGAGCGCGGGCGGTTCTGGTGGCGCGTGTTCGGCGCCCCGCTCGACAGCCGCGGCGTCGTCCGCTACTGGCAGACCGCGCTCTGGCGCCTCTTCACGGGCGGGGCGAAGGTGCCGCCGCCGGGCCTCGTCGACATGTCGCGCCGCTACGCCGAGCTGCTGACCGAGAACCTGGGACAGCCGGGGTTCCGCGAACTGCTCGTGCTCGCGCACGACCTGGATTCGCGGCGCGACGTCGTGCTGGCGGCCCTGACGGACCCGTACCGCCGCGCGTTCTTCGGCCGCCGGACCGGCGCGGTGGCGTCCGCGGCCCGGGCCAGCGAGACGATCGACCTCGCCGGCGCGGACCGCGACCACGCAGTGGACGTGCTGTCGGCCGCGCAGTGCCTCCCGGTCATCAGCGAGCCCTGGCCGGTCACGTTCGCGCCGGAGAGCCACTGGCGAGGCGAGACGCACCGGTGGTGCGACCGCCCCGGGAGCGTGGCCAGGCTGCTCGAAGAAGTGCTCGCGGCCGGCGCGGAACAGGTGCTCGTGGTGTCGGCGGGTTCGGTGTCGGCGGACCCGCACACCCTGACCGCGCCCCGCCTCGACGGCCGGGGCCGCCTCGGCGCCTGGCTGGCCGCCGAGGACGCGGCCGCGGTCCGCGACGCCGTGCGGGCCCGGGCCGGCTCGTTCCGTTTCCTCCTGCAGATCAGTCCCGACTACAACCCCGTCGACCCGATGGACGTCGTCGGGGCGTACGACGAGCGATCCGATCGCGTGGAACTGCTCGGCGAACTGCTGGACCACGGCTACGCCGACGCCTACCGCCAGTTCATCGAGCCGGTGGTCGGGGCCGCGGACCCTACGACTTAGGGGCGTCCTTCTTCTTTTCAGCCGGGGCGTGCTCGCGCAGGAACTGCAGGGCGGCGTTCCTGATCGTGACGTTGACGGCCTCGTCCGACAGCAGGCCGTGCTTGTCGCGGAACGCCTTCATGGGAATCACCGCCTTGGCCATCGCCCGATGGCCGCCGGCGCTGCCGATGTCGGAGAAGAGCCGGCGCACCAGTTCGCCGGCGTTGCGCGTGTAGCCGAGGTTCCTGACCGACAACACCAGGTTGTCGCCGACGATCCCGGAGATGAGCGTCCACTTCACGTCCTCCACCTGGAGGAAGAAGTCGGCGACGTAGGGGATGAAGTCCTCGCGCGACACCGTGCCCAGGAACGCGCAGAAGACCTGCTCGCTGGTGCAGCCCGTCCGGTGCGCGCGCGTGACGTATTCCAGGCGGTCGAAGGTCAGTTCGGCCCCCTCCATCTTCCGGATCATGGCGGCGTCGGCGAGCGGATAGAGGTAGGAGAACGCCTCGATGTCGGCCGGGTTCGTCTGGCGGTTGAAGAAGAGCGTGTCCGACTTGATCGCGTAGAGCATCGCCGTCGCGGTGCGCTCGGAGATGTTCACGTCGACGGCGCGCAGGTGTTCGGTGAGGATCGTGCACGTCGAGCCGTAGTCCTGGCGGATGTCCCGGAACACGGCGCTGTAGCCGGGCTGCGGCGGGTGGTGATCGATCACGAGGTCAACCCGGTCGATGAGGCCGCCGAAGTAGTGCGGCTGGACGTCCACCATCGCGAGGCGGTCGAATCCGGCGAGATCCGACGGCGCGACGATGTCCACGTGGATGTCGAGGAGGTTGACCATCCGCAGGTTCTCGGGGCGCGTGACCCCCTGCAGGGCGCCGATGATGGCCGTGGTCTTCGTCCGCCGCAGGAGGTTGCGCAGCGCCAGGCCCGACGCCATGGCGTCGGGGTCCGGGTCGTTGTGCAGCAGGATGAGCACGCGGTTCGCGTCGTTGAAGTACCGCTGGAACTGCTGCACCCGGCCGCGCGTCATCGAGCGGCTCAGCTCGTTGACGAGGGGGGCGCCCACCAAATCCGGGAGGGAGAGGAACCCCAGCTCCGGGAACTTGGCCCGCAGCTGCTCCTGCCGCGCCGTCCCGGCGCCGTTCTGCCTTCCGGTCGGCAGCTCGAGGATGTACACGAGCGTCGCGCCGGCGTCCCGGATCGCCTCGAGCAGGCGGACCGGGCTGCGGCGGGGGTGGTCCTCGATGATGACGCAGGTGCCGGCGGACACGCCGGTCTTGACGTAGGTTTCGGTCTTTCTCAGGTCTCCGCCGGACGCCTCGAGCCCCGCTTCGTGCAGCCGTCTCGCCAGGGGGCGGCTTTCCACGAGGAAGTCGACTTCGAACCTGGGCGGCAGGACCTGCGCGAGCGTCCTGATGACCAGTTCACTGTGGCAGACGGCCAGGCATCTCATGCCGGAAGCCTCTGCCCGCAGGCGGGGACGAGGGTCAGCACCACGAAGGGCGCATTATACCTCTGCCGCGTGTCCGGCGTCCTCCGGGTTCTTCCGGCGCGGTGTAAGATGGGCGCGGGGGCGAGGGGGAACGGGAGGATGAGTCTGAGGGTGCGCGTGCTGACCGTCGCCGGGGCGGCGCTGATGGCGGCGGCCGCGGCCGCGGAGCCGGGGGCCCAGGTGTTCCGGGCCGTCGTCGACATGGCCAGCTTCGGCGTGACGGTGGTCGATCGGAAAGGCGTGCTGGCGTCCGGCCTGGCGCCGGCGGATTTCGAGGTCCTCGAGGACGGCCGGCCGCAGGCGATCAGCCTGTTCGCGCGCGGCGACGACGCGGAGGCGGCGCCGCCCCTCCACCTCGGCCTGCTCTTCGACACGAGCGGCAGCATGGAGGAGACCATCGGCTTCTCCCGCAGCGCCGCCATCAAGTTCCTCAACACGGTGCAGGAGGCCCGCGACATCACCCTCGTGGACTTCGACACCGAGGTGCGCGTCGTGCGGTACGGACAGCAGGACTTCGCCAGGCTCGTGGAGCGCATCCGGCAGCGCCGGCCGGACGGCCGGACGGCGCTGTACGACGCCCTCGGCGTGTACCTCGACGGCGCGTCCTCGGAGGAAGGCCGCCGGACGCTCGTGCTCTACACCGACGGCGGCGATACGAGCAGCATCATGACGTTCAACGAGGCCCTCGACCTCCTGCGCGCCTCGGACATCACGCTGTACGCCATCGGCTTCCTGTCGCACCTGCGCCAGTCGGAGCGGATGGAGCAGCGCATGCGGATCCAGCACCTCGCCGAGGCGACGGGCGGCCTGGCGTTCTTCCCGACCGACGTCGAGGATCTCGACCCGACCTACGCGAAGATCGCGGCCGAGATCCGGGGCCAGTACACGGTGGGGTATCTCTCCACCAACGCCAAGACAGACGGCACATGGCGGAAGGTCGAGATCCGCGTGAAGCGGCCCGGCTTGAAAGTCCGGACCCGCCAGGGCTACTTCGCGCCGTTCCGCAAGCCGAGCTGAGCGCAGCCGCAGCGACCTCCCATGACGACGACATCGGGCACCCGGTTCACCCTCGTTTCGGACTTCGAGGTGCGCGGAGACCAGGCGCGCGCCATCGCCGAACTCGAGTCGGGACTCGTCCGTGGCGACCCGTGGCAGGTGCTGCTCGGCGTCACCGGTTCGGGCAAGACGTTCACCATGGCCCAGGTGGTGGCCCGGGTGAACCGGCCGACGCTGGTGATGGTCCACAACAAGACGCTGGCCGCGCAGCTCTTCCAGGAGTTCCGGCGGTTCTTCCCGCACAACGCGGTCGAGTACTTCGTCAGCTACTACGACTACTACCAGCCGGAGGCGTACGTGCCCGCCACGGACACGTACATCGAGAAGGAGGCGACGACCAACGACGAGATCGACCGCATGCGGCTGTCGGCCACGCGGTCGCTCTTCGAGCGGCGCGACGTGCTGATCGTCGCCAGCGTGTCGTGCATCTACGGCCTGGGCGACCCGGACACCTACTACGGCATGGTGCTGCCGCTCGAGCGCGGGCAGCGCACCGGGCGCGAGCAGATCCTCCGGAAGCTCGTCGAGCTGCAGTACGAGCGGAACGACCACGAGTTCACGCGCGGAACGTTCCGAGCGCGGGGCGACACGGTGGACGTGTACCCGTCCTACGAGGAGACCGCGCTCCGCATCGAGCTCTTCGGCGACGAGATCGACGCGCTGCTGACGGTGGACCCGCTGACGGGGAAGACGCTCGGCCGCCTCGATCGGGTGTCGGTGTTTCCGAAGACCCACTTCGTGACGACACGGGACAGGACGAAGGCGGCGGTGGAGGCCATCAAGGCGGAGCTCGCCGGGCGGCTCGGCGAGCTCCAGGGCGCGGGCCGGCTCCTCGAGGCGCAGCGGCTCCACCAGCGGACGATGTTCGACCTGGAGATGATGCGCGAGATCGGCTATTGCCACGGCATCGAGAACTACTCGCGCCACCTCACGGGACGCGCGCCCGGGCAGCCGCCGCCCACGCTGCTGGACTACCTGCCGGCGGACGCCCTCGTGATCGTCGACGAGAGCCACCAGACGGTCCCGCAGATCCGCGGAATGTTCCACGGGGACCAGTCGCGGAAGCAGGTCCTCGTGGACTTCGGCTTCCGCCTGCCGTCGGCCCTGGACAACCGCCCGCTGAACTTCGCCGAGTGGGAGGCGCGGGTCCGCCAGGTGGTGTTCGTGTCCGCCACGCCCGGGCCGTACGAGCTCCAGCGCACGAACGGCGTCATCGTCGAGCAGGTGATCCGCCCGACGGGGCTGGTCGATCCGGCGATCGAGGTGCGGCCCGTGAAGGGGCAGGTGGACGACCTGCTGGCCGAGATCCGCGCGCGCGCCGCCGCCGGGGAGCGCGTGCTGGTGACCACGCTGACGAAGCGGATGGCCGAGGACCTGACGCAGTACTACCAGGAACTCGGCGTGCGCGTGCGGTACCTGCACTCCGACATCGAGACGCTCGAGCGCACCGAGATCCTGCGCGACCTGCGGCGCGGCACGTTCGACGTGCTCGTCGGCATCAACCTGCTGCGCGAGGGGCTCGACCTGCCCGAGGTTTCGCTCGTCGCGATCCTCGACGCCGACAAGGAAGGGTTTCTCCGGTCGGCGGGCGCGCTCATCCAGACCTCGGGCCGGGCGGCGCGCAACGTGCACGGCACGGTGATCATGTACGCGGACGAGATGACCGGGAGCATCAACGCGGCCATCGCCGAAACGGGGCGCCGCCGCACGATCCAGCTCGCGTACAACGCGGAACACGGCATCACGCCCGCGTCGATCGTGAAGGCCATCGACGACGTGCTGAGCAGCGTCTACGAGCGCGACTACGGTCCGGTGCCGTCCGCCCGCGAGGAGCCGTCGCCCTTCAGGAGCGTCTCGGAGATCGACGCGCGCATCCAGCAGTTGACGCGCGACATGAGGGCGGCGGCGGCGGACCTCGACTTCGAGCGGGCGGCCGGGCTGCGCGACGAGATCAAGCGGCTCCGCGCGCGGTCGCTGGGCGTGGACGACGCGACGCTCGGCGGGGCCGTCGGCCCCGCGGGCCGGGAGCCGTGACCGGGACGGACCGGGGCGGCGGGGCAGGACTGGTTGTATGATGAAGGCAGGGTCCCGGGACGCCAGGCCGGCCTGGCCTGGCGAAACGCGGGACCGGCGAAGGAGCGACGGCCATGTCTGATGAGCGCGGCGGCGGGATCGTTGTAGCCTTTACGCTTGGAGCCCTGGTGGGCGCCGTGTTCGCCCTGCTGTTCGCCCCGGCCAAGGGCGAGGAGACCCGCGAGGCGATCGGCGAGAAGGCCAAGGAAGGCGCGCAGAAGACGCGCGAGTTCCTGAAGCAGCAGCGGGAGACGCTCTCGTCGGCCGTCGAGCGCGGCCGCGAGGCCTACCAGGCGGCGAGGGACAAGGAGCCGGTGTGAGCGGGACGCCGACGGTTTTTCTCGGCCTGATCGCCCTCGCGGCGGTCGTCATGGCCGTCGTCCAGGTCGGCATCGTCATCGTCGTCGTTCGGCTGGCAAAGCGCGTGGACGCGCTGTCGGGGCAGGTGGAGCGCGAGGTGGCGCCGCTCGTGGAACGGCTGACGCGCGTCGCCGACAACCTTCAGCGCGCCACGAGCCTCGCCTCGGCCCAGGTCGAGCGCGTGGATCACCTGCTGACCGGCGCCGGCCGGCGGGCGGACGCGACGCTGTCGCTGGTCCAGGGAGCGGTGACGGGGCCGATTCGCGAGGGCCTCGCAGTGCTCGCCGCGATCAGGGGCGTCGTCGGCGCCTTCCGGTCGCTGAGGCGCGACGGGCGGCCGGCGCGGCGGGCCGCGCGCGGGGACGACGAGCCCCCGTTGTTCATCGGGTAGCGGGGGCCGCGCCCTCTCCGGCGCCGTCGTGAGCGGAGCGCGTCCGGCTGCGCCCCGGGGCGACGCCGCGGGTGTCGCGTGTCGAGCATTGACGGCAGGTGCGCGGGGATGATAGAAAACTGCCAGCCCTCGGGTCCACTTACGAAGGTGATATCCATGTTGACACGTCCTCGCAGCACGACCCACGTGGTTCTCGGCGTCCTGGTCCTCCTGGTGATGGCCACGTCCGCTGCCGCGCAGGAACCGAAGACGGCGGCGCTGGCGAAGGAACTGACCCAGATCATGGACGCCGGCAAGCTCACCGCGATTGCGGCGAAGGACCCGTCGGCGGCAGATACGTACGTGGCGGCCATGTACTTCTCCGGCAGCCAGCTCCTGGTGGTGCGGGCCAAGTACGAACCCGCCGTGCTGATGGATCTGAAGCTCGAAAAGAAGGATTACCAGGAGGCGTACATCGACTTGAACAGCGCGTCCATCGCTGAGACGCGCGTGTTCATCGAGGATCTCGGGGCCGACGGCCTGAAGGCCGAACACCCCGACAACACCGGGTTCGATTCGATCGAGCAGGCTGGCAAGCGCACGCTGTTCGACGACGACTGGCGCAAGTCGCAGAGGATCTCCGAAGAGGATTACGCCAAGCGGTTCGCCGAGGCCGAGGCCCTCTACGCGCGCCTGCTCGGCGCGCTCGTTGGCCAGGCCAAGCGGTAAGTCCCCGACCCGGCGCCAGGCCGGCCGCCTCGAGGATCGATCGACCGGGGGCGCTCCAGCGGGCGCCCCCGGCGTGTGTCAGCCCACTCCGGTTTCTTCCCACCCACGGCCCAGCCACCGCAAGAGCGCCGTCAGGTCAGGCGGCAGCGGCGCGTCGCACGCCAGCACGGCGCCGGGATTGCCGGGGTCCGGGACGGCAATCCGCGACGCGTGAAGCGCGAGGCGACCGGCCGGCGCCCCATCGAGGCCCCGGGCCGCGGCCCGACCCCCGTAGACGCCGTCGAACAGAATCGGAATGCCGATCGAGCGCAGGTGGCACCGGACCTGGTGGTGCCGGCCTGTCTCGGGGTGCGCTTCGACGAGCGCCACGCGATCGGGCCCGCGCTGCCACAGCCGACGGACCGTGAAGCGCGTGGCTGCCGCCTGCGACCCAGCCTCGTGCGGCGCGGCGGGCCGGATCCTGCCGCGCCTGGCCGCGTGGAGCGGCATGTCGACGCGGCCCTCGCGCGCCGGAGGCAGGCCGAGCGTGAACGCCAGGTAGGTCTTCCGGACGAGGCGTGCCTCGAACGCGGCGCAGAGCGCCCGGTGCGTGTCGGCGTCGCGGGCGAAGAGCACGACGCCGGAGGTGTCCAGGTCCAGCCGGTGTGCCACCCAGAGCCTGAAGCCGAGTTGCGCCTCGAGGCGGGCCCTCAGGCATGCGGCAGGTGAGGCGCCGCCCGCCGGGACCACCGTGGTTCCGGGCGGCTTGTCGGCCGCCACGACGCGGTCGTCCAGGAAGAGCACGGGGATGGGATCGGCTTCCACTGGCACTGACACGTGGCCACCTCACGACGCGCCCGGGCATCTTACCGCGGGACAGGCAGGCCGGAGCCGGGCGTCGGCGATGTTCCCGCCGTATAATCGCGAAGAGTGCATTCCGGCGGCGCCTGCGCGCGCCGACCGGTTCCTGCCGTTCGAACGGAGGCTGCGCATGTCGTTCCGGGTCGTCGCGATCGTCGTCGCCACGTCGATGTGGTTCCTCGCGGCCGGCCCGCAGGACCGCGGGCTCCGGGCCCAGGATCGGGGGTCCGCCGGCCTTAGGGGGTCGCAAGGCGCCGCGCAGGCAGGGGAGGGCCGCGACCCGGATGCCGAGGCACCGGGGCAGCCCGGCCGGTTCCGCATGAGCGCGGAGCGCGCGGTGGCCTTCGCCCGGGCCGTGAGCAGCGGCCTGGACTGGGTGCCGGGCGAGGTGCTCGTGGCGTTCAAGCCTGGCGTGACCACGTCGCAGGCCGCCCGGGCGCTGTCCGTGCTCCGTGAGCCGGTGGGACCGCGAGCCGGCCGATGGGTCGGCGGCGCGCTGCTCGTGCCGACGCCGGGGGAGGACGATCCCGGGCTGGCGGCCGGCATCCTCGCCCAGCAGGCCGAGGTGCTCTGGGCCCAGCCCAACTACATCCGGCGCCCTCACGCCGTGGCCACGGACCCCGGATACGGATCGCAGTGGAACCTCGGGCTCATCGACGCGCCGGGGGCGTGGGACATCTCCCCGGGCGGCAAGGGCGCCGTGCTCGTGGCGGTCGTCGACACCGGCGTCACCGAGGTCTCGCGCTCGTTCGACTTCCAGCTGTGGACGGGGCAGCGCTTCGAGGACGTGCTGATTCCCTACGCGCCGAACCCCGACATCGCGCAGAGCCGCTTCGTCCCGGGCCGCGACTACGCGCTGTTCGACTCGGGCACGCCCGTCCTCGACATGTCCGGGCACGGCACGCACGTGGCCTCCACCATCCTGCAGAGCACGAACAACGGGCTCGGCTACGCCGGGATCGCCTACAACGCCAGGCTGCTGCCGGTGAAAGCATGCCTCTCGCAATGGGACATGCAGATCATCTTCTCCGATGCCGGCGTCCCCGGGTTCTACGACGAGGACGGCGGGTGTTCCGACGACGCCGTGCTGGCCGGGATCCGGTACGCGGCCGACCAGGGCGCGAAGGTCATCAACCTCTCGCTGGGCGGCCCCGGCGCAGCGCCCGGGTACGTGCAGGCCCTGAGATACGCCGTCGAGAAGGGGGCGTTCGTGAGCATCGCGGCCGGGAACAACTACGAGGACGGCAACGAAGCCGAGGCGCCCGCGATGTACGGGCGGCAGATCGAAGGCGTCATGACGGTCGGCGCCGTTGGCCGCTCCAGGACTCGTGCGTACTACTCGAACACATCGTCCGGCATCGAGATAGCCGCGCCTGGCGGGAACTCACGGGACGGCGGCAGCGCCGGCGTGATCTTCCAGTACGGGCTCGACTCGAGCGGGTTCGACTTCGACACCGTCAAGAAGCCTCGGTTCGATCGCTTCAGGTCCGTCGGGATGCAGGGGACGTCCATGGCGGCGCCGCACGTGGCTGGCGTGGCCGCGCTGCTGCACGGCCAGGGCGTCACGAGCCCTGGTGCGATCGAGGCGGCCATCAAGCGGCTCGCCGTGGACCTCGGCAAGGCGGGCGTCGACGACGAGTACGGCGCCGGGCTCATCGACGCGCGGGCGGCGCTGCGCGGGCTGGGGGTGGCGCGATGAACCGGATGCGCGCGATCGTCGCGGTGATGGCCGTCGGGCTGCTGCTGACCCTTGCGGCCCAGTCCGCCGCCCAGGAGGCGGTGCGGGTCAAGGCCAACCGGACCCCTCTGCGGGCGGAGCCTTCGTCAGCGAGCGTCGCGGTCACCTTCTACCAGGCCGGGACGACGCTTCAGGTCATCGAGGCGCGGGGAGGCTGGTACAGGGTCCGGGATCCGCAGACGCGGCGTGAGGGCTACATCATGGCCGTGCTCGTCGAACCGGCACGGACCGCGATGGGTCAGGCCCCCGCACGAGGGAAGCCCGGGGCCGTGCTCACCAAACCGAAGGCGCCGCCAAAGCCCCCGGTCGGCATTCGTGTCGTGGCCGATGCGGGCGCCGTGTGGTTCACCGCGTCGGAGAGTTTCGAGGCGGTGACCGATTCGAACATGCGGATGCAGTACGGGGGCGGGCTCCAGGCCGTCAACCTCTGGAAGGGCCTGTTCGCGGAGGCCACGGCCGGCCGGAGCCGCCTCACCGGGTCGCGGGTGATGGTGTACCAGGGCACGTCGTACGACCTGGGCATCCCGATGACCATCACGTTCACGCCCGTCGAGGCGGGACTTGGCTGGCGTGCGCCGCTCGGCAAGCACCTGCACTCTTACGTGAGCGGCGGCGTGACGTTCATGCGGTATCAGGAAGAGTCGGATTTCGCGAAGGACGGGGAGAACGTCGACGAGACGCACACCGGGTTCTACGCGACGGCCGGCCTCGAGCTCTCGCTGACGAAGTGGATCCATTTGAGGGGGGAAGCGCGCTTCACGGGCCTCCCCGGCGCGATCGGCAAGGCCGGCGTCTCGAAGGACTTCGACGAGACGAACCTCGGCGGGTTCGGCGTGGCCGTGAAGCTGGCGATAGGGAAGTAGGG
>CAZBIP010000098.1:1424-11959 GCA_964491885.1 uncultured Vicinamibacterales bacterium | reverse complement strand
GGGCGCTCTGCCCCTTGAACGCGTACTCGACCGAGACGAGCCCGTTCCCGGCCGCAGCGCCCCACGAGACCCCCATCGACGACGCGACATGCGAGAACAGAACGACGTCCACGTCCTTGAACAGGCCATCGCGCACGTAGAAGGCCTTGCCCGCCACGAGCTCTTCTGCGACGCCCGGCCAGACGACGATGGTCCCGCCGAGCTTCTCGCGCTCCATGATCCGCTTCACCGCGATGGCAGCGGTGATATTCAGCGGCACTCCCGAATTGTGGCCTTCGCCGTGTCCGGGGGCGCCGTCCACGAGCGGTTCGTGCCACGGGACGCCTGGCTTCTGGCTGGTCTGCGGCAGGCCGTCGATGTCCGAGCCGAGCGCGATGACGGGTTTGCCCGACCCCCACGAGGCGAACCACGCCGTCGGCATGCCGGCCACGCCGTCGGTGACGGTGAACCCGTGCTTGCGCAGCACGCCGCTGAGGTAGCGGGAGGTCTCGACCTCCTGGAAGCCCAGCTCGCCGAAGCTGTAGACCTGATCGATCATCTGCTGCGTGAGCCCTCGCAGGCTGTCGACCTCGGCGAGGGCCTGCTGCTTGAGCGCCTGCAGTCTCGCGTCGAAGGGTCCGGGGGCGGGCGCGGGATGCTGCGGCGCGGCCGCTGGCATCGCGGCCAGCGCCAGCACGAGGGTCATCGTGGCCAGGCGCGTCGGCATTCTCATCGGCGGATCCTCCCCGGGCGGGCTTCGGTCAGATCGGGCGCGGACAGTCTATTCCAGCTGCGGCCGCGCCCGTCCACTTGCCGGTGAGGGCGAAGATGGGGTCTTCCGGATGGCGGAGGGAATCCAGCCCGTCATGCCCCCGCCCGCTATCTCAGGAAGGCTTCCGGCAGGCCGCTGTCCACCGAGATGATGTGCCCCGTCGTCCGCCTCGGCCGCCGGTTCGGCCTCCTCCTCGGGCGCCGACCCGACCGTGAACGCCCACCAGGTCCCCGCATCCCCCTCGACGAATCCCGCCGCCGTCTGCGCTCGCACCTGCCAGTAATACGTCCCCGGCGCCAGGCTCGCCACCGTCTTGCTCGGGGACGCCCCGTTCGGCGCCCACCCCCCGGTGAGGGGGCACGTCGTGCCCGTCGCCGTGGGTCCCCAGCACACCCAATACGCCACGTTGCTCAGCGTCGAGGTCCAGCTCAGCGTCACGCTCGTCCCCAGCCCGGTCGCCGCGTCGGCCGGGCTCGTCTTCGTCAGCGGCAGAAGCGCGAGGAAGGCGCACGCACCAGAATGGCCGAGCACGCGGCAGCGCCCCGTGCCGTCCCAGGATGCGAAACCTACGCGCCGAGGCAGCCATAACTCGGCAGAGACACCGCCAACACCGCCCAACTGCTGCCACGCCGATCGGCAGCCGGTCCGGGAAACACGGGAGCGCGCCCGTCACCACCTGCCCCAGCAAGGCCCGGGACAAGCGCCACGGCGCGCCGGCGAAGACCGAGAACTGCTTCCACGCGGCGCCCAGCCAGGGCCCGCCCAGCCCGGCGACCACGCCGTCGACCACCATCAGGCGCCCTGCCCTGAGCTCACCGGCATCTCAGTCGAAGCGTCGACGCCGGGCCCCACGCTCATCGCCTTCCGGTGCCAGTGATCCGGCTCGCCCAGCAGTCGGTGCCACGACTTGTACTGGAGGTGGTAGACCCGCCCCGCGTGCGCGGGCGCCGCCAGGTCTGTCGTCGCGAAACCGCCGCGCACGAGCTTGTCGAAGAATCCGTGCGTGTGCCGTCCATGCGCGATGCCTGCAAAGCCCCGGTACTGCCGCGGCAGGCACACCCCCGCGTGCTCCAGCACGAGCACCAGGAAGCGCGCCTGCCGCGGCGCAATACCCGAAGCCTCCACCGCCGCCACACGCTCAGCGTCGGTCATCGCGTGTCAGATCGTCAGTCGCTCTTCCCGGGCACCTGTTCCTCCGTACCGCTGGACAACGTACGACCCTTCGCGGGGGCCGAATCGGCGGACAAGCGGTACAGCCGTTTCGGCGAGGTGCTTTGCGTCGGGTCCGTAGAGGTACAGCACTCCCCACCCATTGCCAAACTCGTGTCCGTCGTACTCGCCGGCCGCCGCGTCCTTCACAGCCGCAGCGAGCTGGTCTTCAAGGTCGAATATGCCCTCCCGATCCTCAGCGGTTCCGAACGTGTCGTCAGACAGCCTGAGGAACACCAAGAGCGCCTGCTCGGTACTAGTAGGCTTGCTCATTTGACAGCGTACCCTGCTTCGTTGAGGAGATCGTAGCCACGCCTGAGTGCGTCGGCGTACTTCTCGTTCGTCTTCGCGATGCTGTTGATCTTGTTCAGCAGTGTGCCGCCGTCCTTGCCCAGCTTGTGGACCTCAATGAGAGCCTGTTCGACGGCCCGCGCGTCGGCACGGGAGAGTCCTTCGAGACCCTTCACGGCTCCGATCTCGATCCCCTTTGACGCGGCGTGTTCCGCAGCACGACGGGCAACGTTGTTGGTGATCCCGACGTACTCGACGACATTCTCCGCTCCGCGTGCTACGTAGACCGCCGTCTCCGCCGCTTTGCCCGCCTTTGTCGCTCCCCGCACCGCCAAGCCAGCACCCGTTACGCCGGGCACCAGGATCGCCCCGACATCGGCCGCGAGCGCGCCCCAATTCCCCTTGCTGGACCCTTCCTTGGCGAGCTTGTACAAGTCGTAGACGACGAACCCGATGTCGAACAGCGTGTCGATCGCGCGACCATCCGGATCGACGTATCTCAGCGGGTTGTTCCGGGCGTACGCGTAGCGATTCCACCGCTGCGGGTCCACGAGGTTCTCGCTGAGAGTGGAGACCGGGTCGACCGTGGTGAAGCGTCCGAGGTTGGCCCGATAGTATCGCGCCCCGAAGTAGTCGAGGGACGTCTCCGCGTCCCGCTCCTGCCCCGTGAAGAGCTGTCTGTCCGGATTCGGGACGGTGGGCGAGACCTCCTCCCCGAACGGCGTGACATCGTGCCGCCGCACCACCTGGCCGCTCGCGTTCGTCACGGCCCGCACCGTGCCCACGGCGTCCAGATGGTAATACTCCACCGCCGTCTGCGCCGCGACGCCCGCCGGCCACAGTAACGCGAGCAGGCCCAGGCCTGCCGTGAGCGCGCGCCGCCGCCGGCGCACCCACCCCGTCAGGCCCAGCCCCGCCGCCACCACGAGCGGCGGGACCGGCCCACCGCCCTCCGGCCCCGAGGGCGGACCACCCGCGTCCTCCCCGGCCGCCAGTTCGCTACCCGCCTCAGCCTCGGGCGCCGACCCGACCGTGAACGCCCACCAGGTCCCCGCATCCCCCTCGACGAATCCCGCCGCCGTCTGCGCTCGCACCTGCCAGTAATACGTCCCCGGCGCCAGGCTCGCCACCGTCTTGCTCGGGGACGCCCCGTTCGGCGCCCACCCCCCGGTGAGGGGGCACGTCGTGCCCGTCGCCGTGGGTCCCCAGCACACCCAATACGCCACGTTGCTCAGCGTCGAGGTCCAGCTCAGCGTCACGCTCGTCCCCAGCCCGGTCGCCGCGTCGGCCGGGCTCGTCTTCGTCAGCGGCAGAGGCGCAGCCGCCACCGTGAACGTCCGCCACGCATCCGTCGCCACCGCCTCGCCGGCGCTGTTGAGCGCTTTGACCTGCCACTCGACGGTGGCGCCACCGGTCAACCCGCTCGCCAGCGCCGAGGTGCCCGTGACCACCGGGTGCCACGGGCCGTCACAGGCATCGTTCAGCACCTCGTCGAGGCAGTACGCGTAGCTCGTCGCCCCGGCGCTCGCCCCCCAGCTCAGCGTCACGGGCTGCGAGAGCCCGGCCGCGCCCGCCACCGGGGCGGTCTTGCTGAACGACCCCGGCGGCGTCGCGCTCGTGCCGACCGTGAAGCCGTGCCAGACCCCGGCGTCGGCGTAATACGATCCGCCCGCGGCGTCGGCGCGCACCTGCCAGTAGTAGGTGCCGGCGGCCAGTCCGTTGAGCTGCTTGGTGAGGCTCGCGCCGTTGGGCGCCCACCCGCCGGCGAGCGGGCAGTCGGCGCCGGTCGCGGACGACCCCCAGCACACCACGTAGCCGGCGTCGCTCAACGTCGAGGCCCAGATCAGCGTGACGCTCGTCCCCAGCCCGGTCGCCGCGTCCGCCGGACTCTGCTTGGTGACGGGGGGTGAGGGCGCCACGCCCGCCGTCGTGAAGGTCCACCAGGTCCCTTGGTCCGCTTCTGGGGTGGAGCCGTCGGCGAGGGTCACACGAACCTGCCAGGCGTACGTCGTCCCAGGCGTCAGGTTGGTCAAGGGCTTCGTCGCCTGCTGGCCCGTGGGGGCCCAGAGCGCCTGCGCGTTGGCGCCGTAGCAGGGGTTCGTGCTGCCGGTGTACCAGCAGACGGTGTTCGCCACGCCGTTCATGGGCGGCGCCCATGTAAGGGACACGCTGCTCGCGACCCCCGTAGCGCCATTGGCCGGTTGGAGTTTCGGGTACAGCACCGAGAACGTCGCCTGGCACGAGCGGGCACCGTCCATCGTAACGCTACCGTCCTGGCAGTCCTCGTGGCCCGACCACCCCACGAACGTCACGCCCGCCGGCGGTTGCGCGCTCAACGCCACGAGCGTGCCCTCCATGTACTGGACCGAGCACATCCCCCCGCACAGGATGGCCATCGGGATGCCGGTGGGCGTGGTGGTCACGGTGCTCAATCCCGCGCCGTCGCCGGCCTTGGTGATTGTGAGCCAGTAGACCGGAACAAACGTCGCGGTACACGTCGTGGCCTGAGTCGCCGTAATGGTCAGCGGCTCCGTCGTGCCGCTGCAGTCACCCGACCACATCTTGAACGCCGATCCCGAGGCCGCACTGGCGTGCAACGTCACGGTGGCACCCTGGTCGACCACCCCTTCGCAGGAACCGGCCGCGCACGCCACCGCCGTTTGTCCCGTGTCTCCGTCCGTGACCGTGATCGTGCCGGCGCCGGTGCCCGCGTGGTGGACGGTCACGGTCGTTGGGACAATGAATCGCGCCCGACAGGTCGTGTCGCCGCCCAACGAAAACGTCGTCGACGTGCTCGTGCCCCCACACTCCGCAGACCAGCCGGCGAAGGCTGACCCGGGTTCGGGCGCTGCCGTGAGGGTCATCGACACGCCCAGGCCGAACACCGCCCGCGCGGTCGTGCACGTCGCCCCGCAGGCGATGCCAGCCGGTTCGCTGGTCACGGTGCCCCGCCCGTTCCGCTGGAACTTGTCGACCGTCAAGGTCACATGGGCGTCACGCGCGGACGCCAGCAGGCGGGTGCCGGCGTAGATGTAGTCCCGCACCCACGACTCCGGCCCCCCTTCGTTCTTGACCTCCGCGAGCAGGACGTGCCCCGGCCCGTGGAGGAAGTAGCGGGCCACGCCGCTGATCAGGCTGGCCGTCCGACGCTCGTCGCCGTCGTACCGGTACGTCGCCGTCAGGCCGGTCGCCGTGGCCGCCTGCTCGAGCATGTCAAAGGGCGTGTACGTGTACGTGCCCAGGCCGTCGCCGGTGAGCCGGCCCGACGGGTCGGAGGTGAAGCTCTCGGCTTCAGCTCCCGTCGCCGACATCAACCGGTTACCGACGAGTGTGTACGTCGTGCGCGAGGGACCGTCCTTCCAGTCTCGATTCCCGACAGGGTCATAGTGGTACGCCTTCGTGCCCCAGGGCCCCGTGGCGTTCGTGAGACGGTCGAGGACGTCGTACTGGAACGCCTGATTGCCCGACACCGCGCCGTCGATGCTCAGAACGTTGCCGACGTCGTCGTACCCGTACGTCAGCGAGAACACGCTGCCTGCGCTAATCTGGTGCGGCCAGTATCGCTGGTGGCTGTCACTGTAGTCCAGGGCATTCACCACGCCGTTGCCCGAGGTGTAGCCGGCCACGGCCCCCGAGGGGTGGTACGTGAACGCATCGGCGTAGGTCGGTCCGCCGTCCTCGTAGACACAGGTGATCCGGTTACCCGCGTCGTACGTGTACCGGACCGTGCGGTGCGGCCCCGCCGGATAGGTGATCTCGCTGACATTGTCGTTCTCATCGTAGCCGTAATGGGTGACGTAACTCGCCCACGCGCCCCCTTCGGACGCCCGCACCTGGTCCGCGACTTGGGTCAGCCGGTCGGCCTTGAACGCAAAGTCGCGCGTCACATACGCGTTGCCGACGAAGCGGCGGTTGCCCCAGTCGTCATACCCAATCGTCGTGTCGTACGCGGTCCCCGGGGTCTCGACGCGGATCAAGCGGTCATCCCCGTCGTAGCTGTACGTCAGCACCATGCCGTTCGCGTCCGTACGCGTGTACACGTTTCCAGCCGGGTCGTACGCGTATGTCACGCTGCCCGACTCGGGGTGTGTCTCACTGTCCAGTTGGTGCTTCGGGTTGTACAACCAGGACCGACTGGTCCCGTCCGGGTGCGTCACGCTCTTCAAGGCGTCCAGTATGTCGTACCCATACGTGGTGTGCTGCTGGTCTGCGTCAACGACCTCCACCAATCGCGCGCGCGAGGGGTGGCCGGTCGCCTTCCAGGTCTGCTTACTCGCGCGCCCCTTTTCGTCTGTGATCGTCGTCTCGAGGCCGCTGTAGTCGTACCCGATGAAGGTCTCGTCGGGATTCGTACGCTTCTCGACCCGCCCAAGCCCGTCGTACGCGATGGTCGTACCACGATCGCTCGTCGTGACCGTGACCGGATCTGCGGTGTCCGAATAGGGATAGCCCTCGTAGCTCTGATCACCCCACTCCGTGTAGGCGAGGCGCGTCTTCACTCCGACGGCGTTCTCCGTGCCGACGGGCCGGCCGAAGCCGTCCAGAAACGTCGTCGTCCAGGATGCGCCGCGCGAGGAGTGGACGGAGGAGCCGTCTGGCGCGTACGAGGTGGCGGTGTCGTTTCCGATGAACGCGCTGGCGTTCGCCAGATCCCGCAGTCCGCGGTTGGTCTCCCGCCCCAGGTCGTCGTACACGAATACGCGCTGATAGGCACCTCGCGTCTCCGTCTGGACGGTGCCATCCGGGTTGATCTGCCGCTGCGTGGTGTGCTCCGGCGCGTGGACGCCACTCACCACGCCCCAGCTGCAATCGTAGGTGGTCGTGTGGCCGTTGGCGTCGGTCTCCGACGCCACATTGCCGTGGGCGTCCGATGTGTAGGCCGTCGGCACGCCGTAGACCGTCCTGGAGGTGACGAACCCCTGGCCGTTCCGATCGTAGACGGTTTCGAAGGCGTTCCCGATTGTCTCAGTTTCGACCGCGCCTCCGATGTACGGCGCGTCACTGCTCCAGAACGTCCGCGCGGTGCTCCGGCTGAAGTCCCCGGTCTCGTCGATCTGGCGCGGCTGTCCGTAGTCGTTCAACTCGCCATCGGTCTCGCTATAAATGTAGGTCGTCGTCCACGACGAACTCGACCCCGCCCGCGTCACGGACACCTCGCTGGGAAGCACCGGCTGCGCAGCCTCGGTGAACGTCGAGCTCGGCGTGCCGTCCGGCGAGATGTCGAGAGGGAGCCCCACGTCGTCGGTGTCGGCCCAGCGCCAGGTGAGCGTTGTCGTCTCCAAAGTGGCGCCGTTCTGCCGCACCTGATGGCCAGTGAGGAACACCCGGCTCGCATAGACACCGCCTTCCCCCGGGCCGTCCGTTTGTGTGTGTGCGTAGTGATGGCTGATGCCATCGGGCCCCGACACCGACGAGATGCTGCCATCGGCGGCATAGTCGAACGTCCAGGTGCCGAGCGTGGCGCCGCCGCGGTCCCAACTGCTCCGTGTCCGAACCACCCAGTGCCAGTACGTCGGGTCGGGCGATCCGGGGCCCGCCTGTGACTCGACGTCGTACTGCACCTTCCCGCCATTCGCGGTCGTGACCGTGATGCGCCTCCCGTACGTGATCGGAGAGGTGCCCGCTGGGTAGGTGCCGTAGCTGAACTGCCATGGCGGCCCGGCCGGAGGAACCACCGCGGTCAGCCCGTTCGAGTCGTACTGGTAGACCCACGTCCGGCCGTTCCACGACATCGTCTTCGTGTTGCCGTCGTACACGACGACGCGGCTGCTCCCGCTCACCGACTGCACGATCGTCGTGACGCCGTCGGCGTACGAGAAACTGAGGGTGTTCCCGTACGGGTCCGCGACTTCGGTCACATCCCAGATGTCAGCGGTCACCTGGTGGTCGAAGTGATAGACCAATCCGTTGGGGAGTTCGAGCGTGCGGGTGGTCTTCGTCAGTCGGCCGTACGCCAGCGTCCCGTACTGGTCCGATCCCGTGGCCGACTGAAACGTGTACTCCTCGGCCCCGTCCATCGAGATGATCGTGGGATTCTGGTGAGTGAGTCCGTGGGTCAAGACCAGTTGAGACGGTCCAGGCACGCCGATGTGCCAACTGAGATCGTTCAGATTGAGGACCCGCTGGAACCGCAGATCGAAGCCGGCATCCCCCGGGAGCACCAGATCCGTGAAGGACAGGACGCCGTTCCCCGACGCCATGTCGATGCGCTCCCACGGCAGCAGGCCGAAGGTGCCTCGCCGGGGCTGGTGTCCCTGTGCCGCAAGCGGCGGGATGAACGTGTTGTCGGCGCGCGGGCGGCTGCCGCCGATCGTGAGGGCCAGGCTCGTCACGAGGGCGACCCAGACCAGTCGTCGTGCCGCGTGGGACGACAAGGACGAGTGGGACTCCATCATGTGTCAGCCTCCTGAGGGTCCGATCGTGACGCTCACACCACGTCGCGGGGGCGTACGGAGGAACGCGGAGCATCCTGCGGCATCTGCCGCGCCTCGCTTCGACAGGAGGATAGAAACAGGGCCGGGCTGTTTCAACGATTCGGTCGCGTTTGCACAGAGAATCTGTCGGACAGCATTCTCTGTGCAGAATCGCTTGACACGAAGCGGTGATGATGGCTCGGCCAGAGGCTGGCGCTCAACTGCGCCAGCCACCAGTCGCGCCGAGGCGCTCGGGCTCTGCGCCGCCTACGAGGACGGCGTCGTCAAGGCGATCATCGACAGCTGACGAGACTGCGGGCGACCGGCACTATCTCAGGAACGCCTCCGGCAGCCCGCCGTCCACCGGGATGATGTGCCCCGTCGTCCGGCCGCTGTGGTCTCCGGCCAGCCAGAGGATCGCCTCGGCGCACAGGTCCGGCGTGATGGGCTGCTGGATGAGCGTCCGGCCCGCGAAGAAGCGCGCGAGTTTCTCGCGCAGCGCCTCGGTCGTCTCGTCGTCCGAGAACGCGATCCTGTGCTGCGTGAGCAGTGCCGTCACGCGGGGCCGCTGGTAGATCGTCGAGCCGGCGACGACCGTGGCCGGCGCGATGCCGTTCACGCGGACCGAGGGGGCCAGGCGGACGGCCAGTTCGCGCACGAGGTGGCTGACCGCGGTCTTGCTCACGTCGTACGCCTCGCTGCCCTTCGTGGGCGCGACGGCGCTCGCCGACGTCGTCAACACGACAGTGGCGGGCATCTGCTGGGCCTGGAACACGGCGGCGGCCTCGTCGACCAGGAAGTAGTTCGCGGTGATGTTCACCGTGAGCGTCGAGGCCCACTGCTCGTCCGTGATGCGGCCGGCGGCATCCGGCGCCGGGAAGACGGCCGCGGTGTTGATGACGATGTCGAGGCCGCCGAACCGGCGGAGGACGTCCCGGAACATGCGGCGGAGGCTCTCGCGGCTCGTGATGTCCACGGTGCACGCGGCCACCGCGTCCGTGCCGGCGGCGCGGCCCACCTCCTCGGCCACGCTCGTCGCGGCCGCCTCGTTGACGTCGGCGATGATGAGGTGCGCCCCGCGCGCCGCGGCCTTGAGCGCCGTCGCGCGGCCGATGCCGCCGCCGCCGCCGACGATGAGGCAGATGCGCCGGCCGAACTCGCCGGGGGACGGCATCCGCCGCAGCCTGGCCTCCCTGACGGCCCAGTACTCGATGCCAAACGCCTCGCGCGGGGGCAGCGCGACGTAGTTGCCGACGGCCTTGAACTCGGCGGCCTGGTCGGCGGTCCGCGCCTGCGGGAGCGGATCGGGCGCGGCGTCACCCCGGCCGAGGGCCGTGGCTCCGGCCGTGACGCGGATCGCGTTCCGGCAGAACTCGCCCGTGATCCGGGCCTCCTTCGCGGTCGGCCCGAACGTGAACAGCCCGATGCCCGGCACGATGACGACCGAGGGGTTGGGCGTGCGCAGGGGCGGCGACGCCGGCGTCTTGAAGGCGTCGTAGTAGGAGGTGTACTCCCGGCGGTACTCCTCCATGCCCTTGGCGGCGGCCGCCTGCAGCGTGTCGAGCGTGCCGGCCGACGGGTCCCACCCGAGGAACAGCGGCTTGAACCTGGTTCGCTCGAAGTGGTCGGGGCAGCTCGGACCGGCCCCGGCGAGCGCCTCCGCGTCCTTCGCGTTGACGAACTCGAGCACCTCGTCCGAGTCATCGAACCTGCCGATCGACGGGCGGACCGCGGCCATCCGGCCCCTGAGGAACGGCAGGAACGCCGCGGCGATTTCCTCCCGGTCCTCGCGCGCGGCGCACCTCGGACCGCCGAAGAGCGGCCCCTTCGCCTGGTGCTCGAGCACGAACACGCCGAGGTCGTCGATGACG
>CAZBIP010000098.1:0-1324 GCA_964491885.1 uncultured Vicinamibacterales bacterium | reverse complement strand
GCTGCCCAATATTGACATCGTTTCGGCCTCGGCGAACAATCGGCCCTCATGAAGCGCCAAGCCGCCTCGTTCGCCGTGTCATCCGTGCTCGCCCTGTCGTCCCTGCTCGTCGCCGTGGCCGTCATGCACGCCCAGGCGCCGGCACCATCCCAGGTCTCCGGGCCAGGGGCTGCGATGTCCGTCGCCGCCACCCTGCGCGCCGGCCAGCCCGGGCCGGTCGTCAACCGCAACATCTACGGCCATTTCGCCGAACACCTCGGGCGCGGGATCTACGAGGGCATCTGGGTCGGCCCCGACTCGAAGATCCCGAACACGCGGGGCATGCGCAACGACGTGGTTGCGGCGCTCAAGGCCCTCAACCTCCCGGTCCTGCGCTGGCCCGGCGGCTGCTTCGCCGACGAGTACCACTGGAAGGACGGCATCGGGCCCCGCGACAAGCGCCCCGCCATGATCAACACCCATTGGGGCGGCGTCGTCGAGGACAACAGTTTCGGGACCCACGAGTTCATGGATCTCGTCGAGCAACTCGGCACGGACGCCTACATCACGGGCAACGTCGGCAGCGGCACACCCCAGGAGATGATGGAGTGGGTCGAGTACATGACATCGGACGCCGTGTCGCCCATGGCGAACCTGCGGCGCCAGAACGGCCGGGAGAAGGCCTGGCGGGTGCCGTACTTCGGCATCGGCAACGAGCCCTGGGGCTGCGGCGGCAACATGCGGCCGGAGTACTACGCGGACGAGTTCCGGAAGTACAACACGTTCATCAAGAACTACGACCGCGCGAAGCCCGTGTACCGCATCGCGGGCGGCGCCAGCGATTTCAACTACACGTGGACCCAGGTCCTGATGGACCGCGTCGGCCGGCGCATGAACGCCACGGGTGTGCACTACTACACGCTGCCGACGGGCAACTGGAGCAAGAAGGGTTCGGCAACCCAGTTCGGCGAGGACCAGTGGTTCTCGACCCTCAGCCGCACGCTGAGGATGGACGAACTCATCACGAAGCACGCCGCCATCATGGACCAGACCGACCCCGAGAAGCGGATCGGCCTCGCGATTGACGAGTGGGGCACGTGGTACGACGTCGAGCCGGGCACCGAGCCGGGGTTCCTCTACCAGCAGAGCACGATGCGCGACGCGCTGGTCGCCGCGCTCAATTTCCACATCTTCCACCGCCACGCCGATCGCGTCGTGATGACGAACATCGCCCAGACGGTCAACGTCCTGCAGGCGATGATCCTGACGGACAAGGAGAAGATGGTCCTAACGCCGACGTACCACGTGTTCCGGATGTACGTGCCGTTCCAGGACGCGGCGTTCG
>CAZBIP010000097.1:11541-11962 GCA_964491885.1 uncultured Vicinamibacterales bacterium | reverse complement strand
GGCGATGGAGATCGTCCACAACGAAGGCGAGCTGCGCCGGTACATGCGCGCCGCGGTAGCGGTGTCCAACGACTCCCCGGTGCTGCTCGACCGGTTCCTCGACGACGCCACCGAGGTCGACGTGGACGCCATCTGCGACGGGGAGAGCGTGCTCATCGGCGGGATCATGGAGCACATCGAGCAGGCCGGGGTGCACTCGGGGGACTCGGCGTGCTCCCTGCCTCCGTACGGCCTCAGCTCGGCGTTGCAGGACGAGCTGCGCTCCCAGACGGAGCGCATGGCGAGGGCGCTCGGTGTGGTCGGGCTCATGAACGTGCAGTACGCCGTCCAGGGTGGGGTGGTGTACGTTCTGGAGGTCAACCCGCGAGCCTCGCGCACGGTGCCGTTCGTCTCCAAGGCGACGGGCGTGTCGCTCGCACGC
>CAZBIP010000097.1:10571-11531 GCA_964491885.1 uncultured Vicinamibacterales bacterium | reverse complement strand
TCACCGGCAGGGGGCCACGCAGGAACAGATCCCGCGCTACTATTCGGTCAAGGAGTCGGTCTTCCCCTTCGTGAAGTTCCCGGGGGTCGACCCCCTGCTCGGGCCGGAGATGAAGTCGACCGGCGAGGTGATGGGGGTGGGCCGCACCTTCGGCGAGGCCTTCGGCAAATCGCAGCTGGCCGCGGGCATGGTGCTCCCGGCCGGTGGGGTGGCCTTCCTCAGCGTGCGCGACGCGGACAAGGCGAGGGTGGTGAGGGTCGCGCGCGACCTGGTGGAGCTCGGATTCGAGGTGGTGGCGACCCGGGGCACGGCCGAGGTCATCGGCGCCGCCGGCGTGCCCTGCCGGCGGGTGAACAAGGTGAAGGAAGGGCGGCCCCATATCGTGGACATGCTGAAGAACGGTGAGGTTTCCTTGATCGTCAACACCACCGAGGGCGAGCAGGCCATCGCGGACTCCTACGCCATCCGGCGCACCGCACTCAAGAACAAGGTCGCCTACACGACCACGCTGGCCGGCGCGCGCGCCGTGGTCATGGCCCTGCGGGGTCCGGGGACCGGCGAGGTCCACCGCCTGCAGGACCTGCACCGGGGGCTCTTCTCGTGAGCCGCTCACCCATGACCGTGCGCGGGGCAGAGCGGCTGAAGGAGGAACTGCAGCACCTGAGGTCCGTGCGCCGCCCGAAGGTGATCCAGGCCATCGCGGAGGCGCGGGCCCACGGGGACCTGCGAGAGAACGCCGAGTACCACGCCGCACGGGAGGAGCAGGGCTTCATCGAGGGTCGGATCCAGGAGCTGGAGGCGAACTTGTCCAACGCCCAACTGATCGACATCGCCACGCTCGACGTCGGTGCCTTTTGGCTGTTCGTCAGGAGTTCGGCCAGCCATTGCGGTGCGGGGGCGAGTTCCACTTCGTCCGGACTGGACGACTCGGCCCACACGTACTGCTTCGCGCCTGGGACG
>CAZBIP010000097.1:0-10561 GCA_964491885.1 uncultured Vicinamibacterales bacterium | reverse complement strand
CAGGTCATCGACGTCACCCAGGTGAACGCCGGTGGGCGCGTGGTGTTCGGCGCGACGGTCGAGCTCCTGAACGCGGAGACGGAGGAGGAGACCCGCTATCAGATCGTGGGCGAGGACGAGGCGGACATCAAAGTGGGCCTCATCTCCAATACTTCGCCCCTGGCGCGCGCCCTCATCGGCAAGATCGAGGGCGACGTCGTGTCCGTGCAGACCCCGAGCGGGCGGCGCGACTACGAGATCGTGGGGGTGCTCTACGTCTAGGACGACCGTGACGAGGCCGTCGCCCCCGCGGCATGGCTAGAACCCCCAGCAGCCGCCGCTGGCTTCAGGAACACCACGCCGACCCCTTTGTCCAAAAGGCCAGGGCTGAAGGGCTGCGTTCGCGCGCCGCCTTCAAGCTCATGGACCTGGACCGCCGGTACGGGCTCATCCGGGCGGGTTCCAGGGTGGTGGACCTGGGGGCCGCGCCCGGAGGGTGGTCGCAATGGGCGGCACAACGCGTGGGGCCGCGGGGCCGCGTGGTGGCGGTGGATATCCTGCCCATGAGCGCCGTGGCGGGCGTGAGCTTCGTCCAGGGGGATTTTCGCGAGGAATCCGTCCGGGAGACCGTGCGGGAGGCACTCGGCGGACTCGCCGCGGACCTGGTCCTCTCGGACATGGCCCCGAACCTGAGCGGGATCCAGGCGGTCGATCAGGCCCGTTCCATCGAGTTGGTGGAGCTGGCCCTGGACTTCGCGCGGGCCACGCTCGCTCCCGATGGGGCGTTTCTGGCCAAGGTGTTCCAGGGCGAGGGGCTGGAGGAGTTGTTGCGCTCGATTCGCACGGATTTCGCCGCCCTGGAGCGGCGCAAGCCCGAGGCGTCCCGGGCGCGGTCCCGGGAGCTCTACGTGCTCGCCCGGGGCTACGCTGGTGTATAGTCGAATCGACGTGGGCGGAAGGGGGCAGACCTGTCCCGCCGGGTCTCGCCCTCAGGAGATAGCGCATTGAACGACATGGCGAAAAATCTGGTCCTGTGGGTGGTGATCGCCCTGGTCCTGATGTCGGTTTTCAACAACTTCGGACCGCGCAGGATGGCCACTCAGCAGGTCGAGTACTCGCAGTTCCTGCAGGACGTCAAGCAGGGGCGGGTGCAGAAGGTCGTCATCGAAGGCAAGTCGCTGCAGGTCACGGGCCAGAGCGGGGAGCGCTTTACCGTTTACAGCCCCGAGACGGACAACCGGTCGCTCGTCGGCGAGCTGTTGGAGCACGGAGTGGCCATCGACGCCAAGCCTCCGGAGCAGCAGTCCCTGCTGATGCAGATCTTCATCTCCTGGTTCCCGATGCTGCTGCTCATCGGGGTCTGGGTGTTCTTCATGCGCCAGATGCAGGGCGCGGGTGGCGGCCGCGGCGCGCTGTCCTTCGGCAAGAGCCGTGCGCGGCTGCTCGGGGAAGACCAGGTGAAGGTGACCTTCGCCGACGTGGCGGGCGTGGAGGAGGCGAAGGCCGAAGTCGCCGAGCTCGTGGACTTCCTGCGCGACCCCGGCAAGTTCCAGCGCCTGGGCGGCAAGATCCCCCGCGGCGTGCTGATGGTCGGCCCCCCGGGCACCGGTAAGACGTTGCTGGCGAAGGCGATCGCCGGCGAGGCGAAGGTGCCCTTCTTCACCATCTCCGGCTCGGACTTCGTGGAGATGTTCGTGGGCGTCGGCGCCTCGCGCGTGCGCGACATGTTCGACCAGGCGAAGAAGCACGCGCCCTGCATCGTCTTCATCGACGAGATCGACGCGGTCGGCCGTCACCGCGGCGCCGGCCTGGGCGGCGGCCACGACGAGCGCGAGCAGACGCTGAACCAGCTCCTCGTCGAGATGGACGGCTTCGAGTCGAACGAGGGCGTGATCCTGATGGCCGCGACCAACCGGCCGGACGTCCTCGACCCGGCGCTCCTCAGGCCGGGCCGCTTCGACCGGCGCGTGGTCGTGAACCGCCCGGACGTCCGCGGCCGCGAGGGCATCATCCAGGTGCACACGCGCAAGATCCCGCTGGACGACGACGTGGACGCGAGCGTGCTGGCGAGGGGCACGGCCGGGTTCTCCGGGGCGGACCTCGCGAACCTGGTGAACGAGGCGGCGCTCAGCGCGGCGCGCTACAACCAGAAGGCCGTGCGGATGGCCGACTTCGAGTTCGCGAAGGACAAGGTCCTGATGGGCTCGGAGCGGCGGTCGATGGTGATCAGCGAAGCCGAGAAGCGCGTCACGGCGGTGCACGAGGCCGGGCACGCGCTGCTGACCGTGGTCCTGCCCACGGCGGACCCGGTCCACAAGGTGACCATCATCCCGCGCGGCATGGCGCTCGGCCTGACGCAGCAGCTCCCGGTGGACGAGAAGCACAACTACTCGCGCGAGTACCTCGCGGACCAGATTGCCATCCTGCTCGGCGGGCGGATCGCCGAGGAAGTGTGCCTGAACGGGATCACGACGGGCGCGGGCAACGACCTCGAGCGCGCCACGGATCTCGCGCGTCGGATGGTGTGCGAGTGGGGCATGAGCGAGGAGATGGGGCCGCTCACGTTCGGCAAGAAGGAGGAGCAGATCTTCCTCGGCCGCGAGATCGCGCAGCACCAGGACTACAGCGAGGACACGGCGGTCCAGATCGACAACGAGGTCCGGCGCATCGTGCAGGCGAACTACGGCCGGGCGCAGGACCTGCTGACGCAGCACAAGGACGCGCTCCAGACGATCGCCGACGAATTGCTGACGCGCGAAGTGCTCGACGGCGCGCAGGTGAAGGCCATCGTCGAAGGCACCCCCCTCGACGGTCTGGCGCCGGCGCCGCCGCCTGCCGGCGCCGTGCCTGGCAAGCCGGCCGCCCCCGCCGCCCCGGAGGCGGACCGGACGGCCCCGGTGATGCCGCCGCCCCTCTCCGCCCCGCTTCCGCAGCAGCGGTAGCGCCCGTCCGCAGACGCGTCGCCGCTCCCGGGCCCGGTTCGCCGGGCCCGTCGGCCGTACCCCCTCATCGCGCCCGCCTCACGCCGGGCCCGCCCGGAGGCGGGCCGGTTCTGGCACAATTGGGGACGTCATGCCCACGCAGGTCGCGCCGCGCCCCGGCTTCACCCTCGGCCTCGCGCACGGCCGCAGCCTCTCCCTCGGGCCGCGGACGCTCGTCATGGGCATCCTCAACGTCACGCCAGACTCGTTCGCCGGCGGCCTCACGGACCCGGACGACGCGGTCCGCGCGGCCTTGAAGATGGAGGCGGAGGGCGCCGACCTCATCGACGTCGGGGGCGAGTCCACGCGGCCCGGCGCGGACCCGGTCCCGGAGGAGGAGGAGATCGCGAGGGTCCTGCCGGTCATCTCGCGGCTGGCCGGACGCCTTGCCGCGCCCGTCTCCATCGACACGTCCAAGGCGGCGGTGGCGGAAGCGGCGCTCGAGGCAGGTGCCTGCCTCGTGAACGACATCAGCGGTCTGGGATATGATGCAAATCTCGGCGCCGTGGCGGCGGCGGCCGGCGCCGGCCTCGTCCTGATGCACACCCGCGGCAGGCCGCGCGACATGTATCGCGAGGCAGTCTACGGCGATGTAGTGGCCGAGGTGTCGGCGGAACTGGCGCTGGCGCTCGAAAGGGCCGGCGCTGCCGGCGTGAGCCGTTCGCGCACGGTCCTCGACCCCGGGCTCGGTTTCGCGAAGCGTGCGGATCACAACTGGTCCATCCTCGCGAACCTGAACAGGTTCGCGTCCCTGGGCCGGCCGCTGCTCGTCGGGCCGTCGCGGAAGTCGTTCCTGGACGGGGATCCTGGCGCCCGGCGCCTCCCGCCCGGCGCGCGCGACTGGGGCACGGCGGCGGCGGTGACGGCGGCCGTGCTGGCGGGCGCGCACATCGTGCGCGTGCACCACGTCGCCGCCATGGTGCAGGTCGTGAGGGCGGCGGACGCGATCCGGGACGCGGCGTCCGGGACGCAGGCGCCACCGTTGCCGCGGCGCTGACGCGAGGCTGCGGCGGGCGGAACGGCGGTATCGTCGGGGCGGCGGGCGGCACGGCCGGGCTCCCGAAGACCAGGGACACACCGTGGACACACTGACGTCGATGCTCCAGCAGTCGCCGGTGGGGCTCACCGATCTGCTGGACATCCTCATCGCCGCCGCCGCGATCTACGAGCTGCTGAAGCTCATGCGCGGCACCCGCGCGATGCAGATGGGCGTCGGCGTCGGGCTCATCGTCGGCGTCTTCTACCTCTCGCAGTGGTGGCGGCTCGACACGGTCAACTGGCTGATCCGCAACATCGCCGGCTACGTCGTCTTCGCCGCCATCGTCGTGTTCCAGTCGGAGATCCGGCGGGCGCTCGCGCACCTCGGGCGCGCGCGCTTCTTCCGATTCCTGACCCGGACCGAGTCGAACGACGAGATCGTGGAGGAGCTCGTCGCGGCGGCGACGATGCTGGCCAGCACGAGGACGGGCGCGATCATCGCGGTCGAGCGCGACATCGGCCTGCGCAATTACATCGAGGGCGGCATTCCGCTCGACGCGACGCTCACGTCCGACCTGCTGGTGTGCGTGTTCCAGCCGAGGTCGCCGCTGCACGACGGCGCGGTCGTCGTCCAGGGGGACCGGGTGGCGGCCGCCGCGTGCTTCCTGCCGCTGTCGGTGAATCCCGCGATCAGCAAGGATTTCGGCACGCGCCACCGTGCGGCGATCGGCCTCACCGAGGACGTGGACGCCGTCGCCATCGTGGTGTCGGAGGAGACGGGCCGGATCACGCTGGCGCTCGACGGCCAGGTGGAGCGTGGACTGGACGCCGACCGGCTCCGGGCGAAGCTGAAGGCGCTCGTCCCCCTGAGGAAGCCCGTGTCTGAACGCGGCGCGACAGGAACATTCGACTGATGGCCTACAACCCCTTCCGCCACTTCTGGCTCAAGGCCGTCGCCGTCGGCATCGCCACGCTGCTGTGGGTCATGATCGGCGGCGAGAAGCAGGTCGAACGCAGCCTGCGCGCGCCGCTGGAGTTGCAGAACGTGCCCGCCGGCCTCGAGCTCGTCGGCGAGGCGCCCACGGCCGTCGACGTCCGCGTGCGGGGCTCGTCGTCGGCCCTCGGCCGGCTGACCCAGGGCGACGTGACGGCCGTGCTGGATGTGGCTGGAGCGAAGGCCGGCCGCAATCTGTTCAACCTGACGCCGGGCGCCGTCCGGGTGCCGTTCGGGATCGACGTCACGTACACCGGCCCGGCGACGGTCTTCCTCGTGTTCGAGCCGCAGGGCATCAAGCGCGTGTCGGTCGTGCCCGCGCTGGAAGGGGAGCCGGCCCCGGGCCACGCGGTCTCGCGCGTCAGCGTCGAGCCGTCCGAGGTGGAGATCGTCGGGCCGACGAGCGCTCTCGACCTCGTCCGCCAGGCGACGACGGAGACGATCGAACTCGACGGGGCGACAGGACAGGTGCGCCGGTGGGTCGGGATCGGCGTCGTCAACGGGTCCGCCCGCCTGCGCGAGGCCCAGAACGCGATGGTGACCATCGACATCCAGCCGGTCGTGGCCGAGCGCACGATCGCCGTGCCCGTTCGGCTGGACGAACTCGGCGAGGGGCGCAGCGCCCGGCCGGTGCCGTCGAAGGTGACGGTGACGGTCCGTGGACGGGAGGATCTCGTCGGCGCCCTCGACGAGGGCGCGGTCGAAGCCGTCGCCAGCCTGTCCGGCCTCGGGGCGGGCCGCCACGCGGTCGCCGTCCGCGTCTCGACCCCGGAGGGGATCGAGGTGGCCGCCGTCGCGCCGCCGGAGGTCCGAGTGACCATCCGATGAGCAGCAGGCTGTTCGGCACGGACGGCGTCCGCGGCCGGGCCGGGACCTTCCCCCTCGACACACGGACCGTGCGGCGGCTGGGCTCGGCGCTCGTGCGGGCGCTGCCGCGCGGCGACGGCGGCCCGGCGCTCATCGTCGGGCGCGACACGCGCGAGTCGGGCGAGGGCCTCGAGCGCGACCTGGCGTTCGGGGCGTCCGCGGCCGGAGCGAAGGTGGTCAGCGCCGGCGTAATCCCGACGCCTGCGATCGCGCACCTGACGAAGAGCGAGGGGTTCACCGCCGGCCTGGTCATCTCCGCGTCGCACAACCCCTATCACGACAACGGCATCAAGGTCTTTGCGGGCGGGGGAGAGAAGGTCACCGAGGCCCTCGAGGCCTTGATCGAAACCGTCATGGCCGACCCGGCCTGGGATGCGCCGGAAGGCGAGGCGCCGCCTGTCCCGCTCGTGGACGAGGCCGATGTCTACCTCACGCACGCGCGCCAGGCGCTCGGCGGGACGATCCCCGCGCACGGCCGCCGCATCGCCGTGGACTGCGCCAACGGGGCCACCCACGAAGTCGCCCCGGCGCTGCTGCACAGCCTGGGCTTCGACGTCACGCTCATCGGGTGCAGCCCCGACGGCCGCAACATCAATCTCGGCTGCGGCTCGACGCACCCCGACAGCCTGGCCCGCCTCGTCGTCGGCGAGCGCTGCGACCTGGGCGTGGCGTTCGACGGCGACGGCGACCGGGCGATCTTCGTGGACCACACCGGCCGCATCGTCGACGGCGACGCCGTGATGTACCTGTGCGCGAAGCAGATGCTCCGGACCGGCAGGCTTCGCGGGCCGGCGGTCGTCGCCACCGTCATGAGCAACATCGGACTCGAGTTCGCGCTGCGGGACCTCGGGATCGGCCTCGTGCGCTGCCCGGTCGGCGACAAGTACGTGATGGAAGAGCTGCTGCGCGCCGGGTTGTCGCTCGGCGGCGAGCAGTCCGGCCACGTCATCTTCCCGGACCTGCTCTACACCGGGGACGGCCTCATCACCGCGCTCACCGTGCTGCGGGTGATGGCCGAGACGGCGCGGCCCCTCGCCGAGCTGGCCGGCGAACTGCGGACGTTTCCCCAGGTGCTGCGCAACGTGCGCGTCGGCGAGAAGCGGGACTGGATGGCGATCCCGGCCGCGGCGGCCGCCGTCGCCGACGTCGAAAGCCGGCTGGGCGGACGGGGACGGCTGCTCGTGCGCTACTCGGGGACGGAGCCGCTCCTGCGCATCATGATCGAGGGAGAACGCCAGGACGAGATCGAGGCATGGGCGGACCGCATCGCCGGCGCCGTCCGCGAGGCAATCGGGGCGTAACGGAGAGACCATGGCTGACATCGACGGCGCGGGTGAGACGAAGCAGTTCTACACGGACGTGCCGGCGGCCCACGAGGGGTTCCCGGTCAAGGGCGCCCACCAGCTCGACTGGGGGATGCGCAACCGGCTGTCGCGGATCTTCCGCCCCTCGACGGGGCGCACGGTGATGCTCGCGATCGACCACGGGTACTTCCTCGGGCCGACCACCGGGCTGGAGCGCATCGACCTGACGATCGTGCCGCTGCTCGAGTACGCGGACGCGCTGATGTGCACGCGCGGCATCCTGCGATCCAGCATCCCCTCCACCTTCGGCAACGGCGTGGTCGTGCGCGCGAGCGGCGGCCCGAGCACGCTGAAGGAGCTGTCGAACGAGCTCCTCGCCGTCGACATCGACGACGCGGTGCGGATGAACGCGTCGGCGATGGCCGTCCAGGTCTACATCGGCGGCGAGTTCGAGACGCAGTCGGTGAAGAACATGACGACGCTCGTGGACGCGGGACTGCGGGTCGGCATGCCGACGGTGGGCGTGACGGCGGTGGGCAAGGAGCTGACGCGCGACGCGCGCTACCTCGGCCTCGCGACGCGCATCTGCGCCGAGCTGGGCGCGCAGGTCGTGAAGACGTATTACTGCGCGCAGGGCTTCGAGCGGGTGACGGCGGGGTGCCCGGTCCCGATCGTCATGGCCGGCGGCAAGAAGCTGCCGGAGCTCGACGCCCTGACCATGGCGTATTACGCGGTGAGCCAGGGCGCGGCGGGCGTCGACATGGGCCGCAACATCTTCCAGTCGGACGCGCCGGCGGCGATGATCCAGGCCGTCGGGAAGGTCGTGCACGACCTGATGCCGCCGAAACAGGCGTACGAGTTCTACCTCACGCTGAAGCACGAGCGTGACGCGGCGGCGAAGCGGTAGGCCGTGGCGCACCCGCATCCGATCGTGGAGGCGTTCAGGGCCCGTGGCGAGGCCGGGGGCCAGGCAGGGCCGTCCCTGAGCGTCGGCGTGCTGGCGGCCGACCTGATGGCGCTCGGCGACAGCGTCGCGCGCCTCGAACGCGCGGGCGTGCGCCTGGCGCATTTCGACGTCATGGACGGCGCCTACGTGCCCATGCTGACGGCCGGCCCGCCGTTCATCAAGGCCGTCCGGACGTCGATGCTGAAGGACGTCCACCTGATGATCCGCGAGCCGCTCGCGGCGCTCGGCGACTACGTCGCGGCCGGCGCGGACGTCGTGACGATTCACCCGGACGCGTGCGCGCACCCGCACCGCGTGCTGCAGTGGCTCGGCTCCGCCCGGACGGCGCGCGACCCGGAGCGCGCGGTCGCCCGAGGCGTGGCCCTGAACCCGGGCGTGCCGCTCGAGGCGCTCGACCCGCTGCTGGACGACGTCGAGATCGTCACGCTCGTCGCCATCAACCCCGGGTGGGGCGGGCAGGGGTTCGTGCCGTCGACGTTCCGCCGCATCGACGCCGTGCGGGCGAAGATCGACGCGAGCGGACGGGCGATCCTGCTGGCCGCGGACGGCGGCATCACCAGGAAGAACGTCGGCGGCCTCGCGGGACGGGGCCTCGACATCGTCGTCACGGGAAGCGCCGTGTTCGACGGGGACGTCGGGGCGAACGTCGCGGCGATGACGGATGCGTTGAGAGGGCGGAACGCCGGGTCCTGAGGCCCGGCCCGCGGGTGATCGATGCTGAACCGCTGGAATGACGAAGACGCCGCGAGGGCCGTCGACCGGTACGCGGCGGCATGGGGCGAGGCGCTCGCGCTGCGCACGTACACCAGCCGCTTGCTCGGGGCCGAGCCGGCGCTCGTCCTGCACGGCGGCGGCAACACGTCGGTGAAGGCGCCGTGGCGGACGGCCCTCGGCGACGCCGTCCCCGCCATCTTCGTCAAGGCGTCGGGCTTGGCGCTCGACCGGATCGAGCCGGTCGGGCATCCGGCCCTCGACCTCGGCATGCTGACGCCCCTGGGGGGCCTGGACGGACTGAGCGAGCCGGCGATGATCAACGAGATCCGGCGGGCGAGGTTCGACGCCGGGGCGCCGACCCCGTCTGTCGAGACGCTCGTGCACGCGCTCCTGGCCGGCACGTACATCGACCACACCCACGCGGACGCCATCCTCACGCTGACGAACCAGTGCGGCGGCGCGGCGCTCGTCGAGGACGCGCTCGGGGACGCCGTTGCCGTCCTGCCGTACGTCGCGCCGGGCTTCGAGCTGGCGAAGGCGGCCCGGGCGGCGGCCGACGCCGGCGCGCCCGCGCTCGTGCTGATGAAACACGGCCTGGTGACGTGGGGGGCCACGGCGCGCGAGGCCTACGACCGCCACATCGAGCTGGTCACGCGGTCGGAGGAGTACGCCGCGGCCCGTGCGCGGCGCGGGGCGGCCGTCACGGTGCCGGCCGGCAGCCTGGCGACGGCGTTCCAGCGCTTCGAGGCGGCCGCGCCGATCGTGCGCGGCCTGCTGGCCAGCCGGACCGGCGACGCCGATCGGCCCTGGGAGAGGGTCCTGCTGCAGCCGCTCATCACGGATCTCGTGCTGGCGCTCGTCGACGCCCCCGGGGCCCGCGAGTGGCTCGTCACCCCGCCGCTGACGCCTGACTACCTGATCCGGACGAAGAGCCTCCCGCTGTGGGTTGATGACCCGGCGTGGGAAGACGCTGCCAGGCTGAGAGTCCAGCTCGCCGGCGCGATCGAGCGGTACGGCGCCGATTACGAGGCGTACGTCGCGCGCCATCGCGCGGACATGCCCGACGGTGTCGCGGCCTTCGACCCGCGGCCGCGCGTCCTGCTCCTTCCCGGTGTCGGCGCCGTCTGCGCCGGCGGGACGGCACGCGACGCCGCCATCGCCCGCGACATCACCGCGATGACGCTCCAGGTGAAAGCTGCCGTGGCGGGCATGGGCGTGTACGAGGGGATTGGCGAACGGGATCTCTTCCTCCAGGAGTACCGCGGCATCCAGCACGCGAAGATCCGGCCGCCCTCGGGGCCGCTTGCCGATCGCGTCGCGCTCGTCACCGGCGCCGCGGGCGCCATCGGCGCGGGCATCGCGACTGGGCTCCTGGAAGCCGGATGCCACGTGGTCCTCACCGACCTGGCGGGCGAGGCGCTCGACTCGCTCGCGGCCGAGCTCGACAGCCGCTTCCCGGGCCGCGCCGTCGGCGTCCCGATGGACGTCACCGACGCGGCGTCGGTCGGCGCCGCCTTCGGCCTCGCCTCCCGGACGTGGGGCGGCGTGGATCTCGTGGTCGCGAACGCCGGCGTCGCGCACGTGTCGCCGCTCGCGGCGATGGACCTCGACGCGTTCCGCCGGCTCGAGCGCGTCAACGTCGAGGGCACCCTGCTCGTCGTGTCGGAGAGCGCGCGGCATTTCGCGCGCCAGGGGACGGGCGGCGACCTCGTGCTCGTCTCCACCAAGAACGTGTTCGCGCCTGGCGCGAAGTTCGGCGCGTACAGCGCGACGAAGG
>CAZBIP010000096.1:10486-12349 GCA_964491885.1 uncultured Vicinamibacterales bacterium | reverse complement strand
ACGCCGACGTACCACGTGTTCCGGATGTACGTGCCGTTCCAGGACGCGGCGTTCGTGCCGGTCGCGTTCGACGCCGGCACCTACACGCACGGCGACGTCACGCTGCCCCGAGTCGATGCCATCGCCGCGAAGGACAGCGCCGGTGTGCTGTGGCTGGCGATCACGAACCTCGACCCGGCGCGCCCCGCGGACATCACGGTGCAGGTGTCCGGCATCACGCCGAAGACCGCGGCCGGCGAGACCCTGACGGCCGGGGCCGTCGACGCCGTGAACACGTTCGAGGCGCCGCACACCGTGGCGCCGAAGCCGTTCACGGCGAAGCTGCAGGGCGATCGGCTCAGCCTGACACTCGAGCCGAAATCGGTGACCGTCCTCTCCGTCAGGTGAGCATCCATGAGACTCCTTGCCTTCACCCTGTTCGCAAGCCTCGCGTGCAGCCCTGCCCTGGCGCAGCAAGCGCGCGTCAACCTGGACTACAGCCCCCAGAAGAACGCCGAGAACCTCGTGCCCTTCAGCGCGGCGCTCAATTCTCCGGACGTCCGCGACGATCGGACCGTGGCGTTCCGGCTGAAGGCCCCGGAGGCCCGCAGCGTGGCGCTGGGCGGCGTGGCCCTGTTGACCGCGCTCGGCCGGACGGCGCCGGTGCCTTTTGAAAAGGGCGCCGATGGCGTCTGGACGCTGACCGTGGGGCCGGTCCGGGCCGACATGTACTCCTACCACCTCGTCGTGGACGGCGTGTCGATGGCTGATCCCAACAACACCGTCGCGGGCTTCGCCGCGATGCCGCCGTTCAGCACGCTCGTCGTCCACGGGGACGGCCCCGCCTATTACGACGCCCACGACGTGCCGCACGGCGCCGTCACCCGTCACGTGTACCGCTCGGAGGTGACGAAGGGCCAGCGCGAGCTGTACGTCTACACGCCTCCCGGCTACGATCCCGCGAAGAAGTACCCGGCGCTCTACCTGGTCGGCGGCAGCGGGGAACTGGCCCATAGCTGGGTCTACGAAGGCCGCGTGGACCTCATGATGGACAACCTGCTCGCCGAGGGGAAGGCCGTGCCGATGGTCGTCGTCGTCCCCAACAACCAGGTGATCCATCGCAACCACCCCAGGCACGTCGAGCTGACGTTTCCGACGTTCGAGGCGGAACTGCGTCAGCACGTCATCCCGTTCGTCGAGCGCCGGTACAGCGTGCGGAGCGAATCCAAGGGCAGGGCGTTGTCAGGGCTGTCGATGGGCGGCCGCCACACGATGTTCGTCGGGTTCAAGAGCCTCGATCTGTTCGGCTCGTTCGGCGTGCTGAGCGCGGGGGACGTGGACAGCGAGAAGTCGATCGGGTACTTCCTCAACGATCCGGACGTCAACCGGAAGGTCGACTATCTCTTCGTCGGCCAGGGCGCGGAGGAAGCGAAGGGACGCATGGGTGAGCGCTGCGCGGCGCTGCACGAGGCCTTGCTCAAGCACAACGTCAGACACGAGTACTACGTGGGCGGCCAGGCGGGGCATGATTGGGCCACGTGGCGCCATCTGCTGTACTTCCGCTTTCTGCCGGGGCTGTGGAGAAGCGATGGCAAGAAGGAGCCGGCCGAGCCGGGCCACGGACCTGGCATGCCGAACCAGTAGTCAACGGGGCTTCCTTATGCACTTCCGTTCTCTCGCGGTCTTCGTCGCCCTCAGTTCGTCGATCGTGGCGGCCTCGCCGGGCCAGCTGCCTGCGCCGGCCGGCGCGCCCCGCACCTACTGCAACCCGCTGCCCATCCCCAACTACCCCGTCGGGCGCCTCGTGAAGGCCCTGCGAAACGGCGACAAGACGGATGGGTCGTTCCTGTGGTTCCTCGACCGCGTCGAGCAGTACCGCGAACT
>CAZBIP010000096.1:3990-10386 GCA_964491885.1 uncultured Vicinamibacterales bacterium | reverse complement strand
ACGACGGACCCGATGCTCTTCGTGGACGATGACGGGCGGCTGTTCTTCTATTGGGGCTGCACCGAGACCGCGGGGATCTACGGGATCGAACTCGACCCGTCGGACCCGACGAGTCCGATCGGCCCGGCGAAGCCGCTCATCCCGTTCTCGCCCGACGCCCATCCCTGGGAGCGGGTCGGCGAGCACAACCAGCAGCGGAATGCGGGGTGGGTCGAAGGCGCGTGGATGATCAAGCGCCAGGGGCGCTACTACCTGACGTATGCGGCCGGCGGCACCGAGCACCGCGCGTATGCGATGGGGGCCTACGTCGGGTCGTCACCGCTCGGGCCGTTCACCCCGCAGTCGCGCGACCCGATCTTCAGGACGACCGCCGGCCTGGTCACCGGAACCTCGCACGGGGCCATCGTCAAGGGGCCGGGAGACCGGTGGTGGGTCTTCTACACGGTGGCGGCCGGCGTCGCGCACGGGTTCGAACGGCGCGTGGGCATGGACCCCGTTGAGTTCGACGCGAGCGGCGTGCTGAGTGTGCCGCGCGCGACCTCGACGCCGCAGTGGCTCCCTGGCCGCGGGCCGGCGGGACAGGAACCCGGGGACACCGGGTGGGAACACCTCAACGGCGGTGTGCAGACGATCGGCTCGTCGAACGCGCCGAACCTGCCTGGCCGCCTGGCGATCGACAACGACCTGCGCACGTGGTGGCAGCCCGCCGAAGGCGACGCAACTCCGACGCTCACCAGCCGCCTGTACGCTCCGGCGACCGTCCGCGCCGTTCGAATCGCGTGGCGCGACATCGGCCTCGACTCGAACCGCGGCGTGGTGCCGGGACCGTATCAGTACCGCGTCGAGCTGGAGACGGCCGCGGGTGTGTGGCAGACCGTGCTCGACCGCACGACCAGCGACGAAGACCTGCTCGTCGATTACCGCGAGATCACGCCGGCTGTCGGCAGGCGCGCGCGCCTTGTCGTCACGGGATGGCCGAAGGGCATCACGCCGGGGGTCGCGGAGTTCACCGTGTTCGGCAACACGGTGCCGTCGAAGCGGTAGGAACGGGTTTCGAACTCAGTCTGGACGCACGGGCGGAGAACAGTGCGGGGAGCCACGGCGCGGCTCCCCGCGAAGACGATCATCCGCGCGGATCGACAGGCGCGCCCGCTACTTGCCCAGCGCGCGCCAGCCGGCCGTGAAGAGGCGCACCGGCCCGAGCAGGCCCGAGGCGTGCAGCAGCGAGTCCTTCCGCCAGTGATGCCAGGTGGTGAAGGTGATGCGCTGGCCCTTGGGCTTCGGCGCTCCCGTCGCGAACCACTTCGGGACTTCCCGGATGGCGTTCGCGTTCCCCCCCTGTCCGCCCGCGCCGCGCTCCGCGGGGCCGAACGGATACTCCTCCGGAAGCTGCTCGTCCCCGATGAGCCGGTTGGGCCAGAGGTTGGTGACGCGGATCTCGAGCTGGTTCTCACCCACCCGAAGCGCGTCCCCCACCTCCAGCCGATACGGCGGCTTCCAGGTGATGCCGAGGTTGCGCCCGTTGACCAGCACTTCGGCCAGCACTTCGACGCGTCCCAGATCGAGGAACAGTCTCCGGTTCTGGGCCGCGAGCCCCGCAGGCACAGCCAGCGTCGCGTGATAGGCGGCCGTGCCCGAGAAGTACTTCACTCCCGGCTCGGTGTGTTCGTGCAGCGAGATGAGCTTCGGCAGCGTGACCTCGGCCGGCGCGCCGAGGTTCGGGGGGAAGGCCACGCGCCAGGGCCCGCCGGCGACGAGCGGCTGCGGCAACCCGGCGAATCGGGCCGCCGACTTCCGTCCCGCCCCGTCGGCCAACTGGTACTCGCCGTCCTGCCAGAACAGCAGACCGCCCGCCCAGGGCTCGATGACCGACGGGCCATCCGGGTCCGGCAGCTTCGCGGCCAACTCGCGGATCCGCGCCTCGCCGAGCGCCTCGGGCGCCAGGGCCGGCTCCGTCATGTCGCCCTCGAAGTGGACGAAGCGGATGTTCGCATCGGGGCATCCCAGTCCGGGATGCACCGTTCGGCCGGTGCGCAGGCCGGACTTCACGAGCTTGCCGTTGACGAAGAGCGACGGCGTGCCGTCGCGGTAGACGACGGCCACGTGGTTCCAGCCCGCGAGCGGAACGGCCGCCGCGAGGACCGGCGCGAACAGGCCCTTCGCACGCTCGTAGACGACAACGGCGTCGCGGCCGGCGACGAAGCCGGCGGCGGTGTGGCCATCGCCGTACAGGACGTCTCCCTCGGGCGGATGCACGACGAAGCACGAGGCATTGGCTCCGGCCGTCCCCTGCGTCGACTCGGCCGGGCCGCGACCGCCCGCGAGGAACGCGCCCAGGGCTCCGCCCCCGCCGCCGCCCCCGCCGGTCGAGGCCACTTCAATCTCGGGCTTGATCCAGGCCGAGATCGTGAACGTGTTCGCAACCGACGTGTACGGCGCGGCCGGCGCGGGCGAGAAGGCGGCCGTGGACGCCACCACTTGCCCGCCGCGTGAGACCGTCCGCAGCGCGCTCGCCGCAGCCGGCGCCCTGAACACGACGAACACCGAACCGGACGGCTCGAGGACGATCGGCAGGCGCACGCGTCCCTGCGCCGCCTCGTAGATCGGCGCGTTCGTGATCGTCCCGGTCACCGCGTCCCACAGTTCGGGGCGCTTGCCGTCCACCCTGAAGCTGGCGACGATCTCCTCCGTGCGGCGCTGGTGGTTCGTGACGAAATAGATGTCGGTGCCGTCCACCGACCGGTGGATGTAGCGGACGTCCCGGTCGGACGCCTTGCTGGTGAACTGGAAGTCCGGCGCCACACCGAGCTTGTCGAGCACCTCGCGCAGCGGCCGGTCCCGGAACACGCGCCCCTTGCCGACGGTCCGCTCGGATTCCCTGCCCTCGCCCCAGATCGCGGCCACGGCACGGCGCACGTCAGCGTCGTTGCCCTGCGCGTTCACGAGCCCGAGCGAGTACGACGGCGGCGCGCCGACGATGCACATGCCGCCCTCGACCAACTGCTGGAGCTTGCGGGCGAGCGCGACGCTCATGCCCTGCCTCGGCTGCAGCACGAGCACGCGGTACGACATGCCGCCCTGGACGACGATCCGCCCGCCCTCGACGCGGACTCGATCGAGGAAGGCCTTCGGATCGATGACGTCGTAGTCGTGGCCCTCCGGAGGCAGCGGATTCAGCGGCTCCTTGGTGGGGTTGTCGGAGTTCGGCATCTCAGCCGGCGCGCTCTCGCCGTTGAGATAGAGAATGTCGGCGACGAACTGCCCCTGCCGCAGCATGTGCTGCGCCCGGGCGATGTACTTCAGCCACGGCCCGGACTTCTCGAACCACGTGTTCGTGCGATCGAAGTGGAACCCCCACTGCCCCATCGTCATGCCGGGGACCGCGTCGGGGTGCGGCTGGTGGGCGTAGCGGTGGAAGATGTACCGCGTCAGGCCGAACGTGTACATCAGGTCGCCGATGGCCTTCGTCGCGTAAGGATGCTCCTGCCACTTGGAGTCATTGGGGCGCCCGGTGAACGTCTCGGCGCCGACCGCGGGCTTGTTCCAGACGTGCGCGATGGACGAGGCGAGCTTCAGGCTCCACCCCCACTGCGCGCCGGCCTGCCTCAGCCAGAACTCGCCCATGGGCTCGTCCACGAGCGCGCCGACCTCCAGTTCGTCGAAGGGGCCGTTGGACGGGCCGTAGGGCTCCGTGTAGGACTTGATGCCGCGCTGCCGGCAGAGGTCCGCGAACTTACGGTAGTAGTTGTCGGCGATGAGGTCGGCCTGCGCGCGGCGCAGGTCCCAGAGGAAGCGCTCGGTGGTCTCGGCGCTCCCGACGACGCGCCCCGTCATCGCGGGCATGTACTGGCGGATGTCGTAGCCGCGCCGCTTCTGGAACTCGGCCGGGAACGTGGGCGTCCAGTTCTGCATCCCGACTTCGTAGCTGTCGATGAGGGCGCCGACCAGCCCCTTCTTGGCGAGCGGGCCGAAGGCCTCGAACAGCTCGCCGAAGTACTTGTTGAAGTGGAACTCCATCGCTTCCGAGCTGTACTTGTCGATCTCGAGGCCGAGGCCGGCGTCGGACGCCGCGTTCTGCATGCGGCCGGTCGGCGTGTGGCCGATGCGGAGGATCGTCCACTTCCCTGCCGGCGCCTGCCAGGACAGGTCGCCGCCGGAGCTCATGTGCGTTGAAATGTCGATCACCTTCGCGGGATCGATCGCCTGCGCCTCACCGGCGGAGGGCGCCTGCTCCTGGTTCCTGCGCCGCGCGAGGTTCGTCTTGACCGGCCAGTCCTGGACGCGGCTGGTCGGCGAGAGCTGGAAGTCGGTGACGCGCCTCGCCTGCGCCGTCGTCAGCCTGAAGTACTTGCCGCGGGCCGCGGGGAAGTTGGCGATCACGGGGACGTTCGGTCCCGCCGCCCCGCCGCCCCCGGCCGCCAAGTCCGTCACCTTCCGGTACGTGGCCCCATCGTCGGAGCACTCGAGAAGCATCCCCGGCTGGCCGGCTCCCTGAGGCCCGCCAGGGCCGCCGGCCCGGCCGGCCCCGGGGATCGTCGTCAGGTGGACCAGGATGGAGCGGACCTCGAACGACGAAGCGAACTCGAGCACGAGGGCGGCGCGCTCCCCCGCTGCTGCCGGAACGAGATCGACGCCGGCCGCCTGGTCCCAGTCCAGCAGCGGAGTGGGATCGACCGGCTTGCCTCCGACCGTGGCGCCCGCGAGCGGCGGCGTCAGGCCTTCGCCGGGCAGGGCCGGGTATGCGATGACCAGCGCGTCGCGGTAGTAGTCGAGCTTGGCGAAGGGCCGCGGCAGCTTCACCTGCACCTGGCGACCGCCGTCCACGACGGTTTCGCTCCAGACCAGTTGCTGCATCGCGCGGTCCGGCGTGATCCACGGGCCGCCGGTGGAGGACCAGCCCGGGCAGTTGTGCATCGTGAAGCTCATGCCCAGCCGGCTGCATTCGCTCGCGGCGTGGCGGACCATGCGCAGCCACTCGGGGCTGAGCGTCTCGACGGGGCCTTTCGGGATCCCCGTGCCGACGTCGAACATCTGTACGCCGCCCACGCCTACGCGGGCCATGGCCTCGAGGTCGCGGGTGATGCCGTCCGCGGTGACGTTGCCGTTCATCCAGTGCCACCACGTGTGGGGCCTGGCGGCGTCAGGCGGCTGCAGGAACTCCGCGGGCAGCCCCGCGGGAGCCGATCCCTGCGCCCACAGGCGCGAGGGCAGCGAAGGAGCGATGAACAACGTGACGGCCGCGGCCGAACCCGACTTGATGAATGCTCTGCGTTCCATCTCGCCTCCCGTTCGTCCTCAGGTAGTCCGATGCCGGCGAAGGGGCACCGCCGCGCCGCGAGTGTCATCCGGCCGGTCCGACTGGAGAAGGAACATCGGGCCGGCCGAGGCCGTTCTGTCAGTCAAAACGTGGGCAGGCGTGCGTGCCGAGGCAGGCACCGCATCGCGCGCGAATCGACCGGGCACGGGGGACCCTGGCACTCCCGTGGCCGATGCCGGGCCTCCCGGGACCCGCTCGGAGGCGTTCTGTCCTGTCAAACGACCCTGATCGAACGGACGCGCGGGCACGCAACCACCGAAGGACTCGGCATCGCGCGCCCGGGTGTCCCGCGTGGGCGGCCACTCGCGCCACGCCGCGCATCGTCACGCACGCGTCCGTCAGTCCGGATCGAACAGCGTGCCCATCGAGTCGCGCTGCCAGGCGGCGTCATGCATCAGCCCGGGCGAGATCGGAAGCCGTCGCCATCCCGCCGCGAGACGGGCCGCCACCTCGCTCCACGGCGGGATGCCGCTCGTGGCGTCGGGGGCTTCGACGCTGCACGCGCCCACGGCGGTGGCGCTCGTCGCGACGCCGACGGGATCCTCCCGCCGGAGCAGCGCCGCCAGCATGCCGGCGATCGTGGCGTCGCCCGAGCCCGTCGTCCCGGCGAGCCTGGCCGGATTGAAGCACGGGGCGAGGACTTCTCGCCCGCGCCACGCTTCGGCATCGAGTCCGAGGACGCGGCACAGGCGGTCGAGTGCCTTCCCGCCTCCCGTCCGGAGGTAGAGGCCCTGGGCGCCGAGTTTGAGCCCGACGAGCGCCGGTCCCGCGTCCATGACGCGGCTCGCGAGCGCGCGGAGGTCAGCGAGGTCCGGCGGCGCGTCGGCCCGCTCGCGCAGCATGACGCGAAGTTCGTCCAGGCTCGGCGCGAACACGTCCACCTCGGGCAGCACGCGGGCCAGCCACTGCGCCCAGTCCACCCGGCTTGCCTCGGCGTGCGGGTCCGGCTCGCACATGTCGAGCGACACCGCGAGGCCTCGCGCGCGAATCGACTCGAGCAAGCCGCGCGCTTCGGCGCCGCCGTCGGAGTACAGGCGAGGCATCAGGGGCGGGTACCCAAAGTGCAGGATGCGCGCGCC
>CAZBIP010000096.1:0-3890 GCA_964491885.1 uncultured Vicinamibacterales bacterium | reverse complement strand
CGTCCATCCGGCCCCCGATGCTGCAAACGACGCGCGCCGCTCGCGCTCGCCACGGCCGACCACAGGCTAGACCGAAGGCCCGGCCGAGGCAACTCCAGGCGCCGCGGGGGCGGCATGGTTGCCTTGTGCGCCCGGGTAACGCATGATCTGCTGCGTGGCCGTTTCCCGGTGGTTCCGGCGGCCGCCCCCACGGTTTCCGTCGCTCCCGAATGACACACGGCGTCGCCGTGGCGCATCTGCAGCATTCACCGCGACCGACGACGCGCTGAAGGGCGGGGAGCCGCAGCCTGAGCCTCTGTGGACGAGGAGCCGAGATGAAGACGCCATCGACGCCGCGCGTCGAGGAGTCGCCGCATGCGGAGTTGGGGCGCCTGCGGCGCAGGGTCGCCGACCTGGAGGAGGCGCTCCGGTTCGGGAGCGGGACCAGCGGCGACCTGACGTCGCGCTCCGACGCACTGGCCGAGCGGGTGAAGGAGCTTCAGTGCTTGCACTCGATCTCGGGCCTCATCAGGGGGCGGCACGACCTGGATGCCATCCTTCAGGAGATCGTGGATGTGCTCCCGTCCGCCTGGCAGTACCCGCATCTGGCCCGGGCGGCAATCGTCCTGAGGGACCGCCGGTACGAGACCCGCGGCTTCCGCGAGCTGAAGTGGCGCCAGCACGCGCCGGTCATGGTCGATGCCGGGCCGGCGGGCACCCTGGAAATCGGGTACGTCGATGCGCTCCCCGGCGGGCACGAGCCGGGATTCCTCGAAGAGGAGCAGCTCCTCCTCCGGACGGTGGCCGCACGGCTGGGTGAGATCGTCTCGCTGAAGGAGACCCAGGGCCAGCTCGCGACCTACCAGGATCATCTGCGCTCGCTGGCCTCCGAGCTCACGCTGACCGAGGAGCGCGAACGCCGCGACCTGGCCGTGAGTCTCCACGATCGAATCGGGCAGGGCCTCGCGGTCGCCAAGCTGAAGCTCGAAACGCTGCAGTATCTGCTGCCCGCCGAGCACCACGCGCGGCTGGCCGACATCTCGGCGCTCATCAAGCAGATCGTCAACGACACGCGCGCGCTGACCTACGACATCAGCCCTCCGATCCTCTACGAGCTGGGGCTCCGGCAGGCGGTCGCCTGGCTGGGAGAGCACATGACCCGGCAGTTCGGGCTCCCGGTCGAGGTGCGCGCGGACGAGGAACTCGTCGGCCTGACCGAGGGCGTGCGCGTGATGCTGTTCCGCTCGATCCAGGAACTGCTGACGAACACGGTGAAGCACGCCCGGGCCTCGCGGGCGACGGTCCGGCTGACGAACGATGCCGGCGAGATCTGCGTCGTCGTGGAAGACGACGGAGCCGGCTTCGACGCGGGTGCCCGCGGGCGCGGTCCGTCGGCCACGGGCGGCTTCGGCCTCTTCAGCATCCGCGAGCGCATCGGCTACCTGGGCGGACGGGTGCACATCGACTCCGCGCCGGGGAGGGGGACGCGGATCCGGCTCTCGGTCCCCATGGCGGACGCCGGCGAGGGAACGTGAGAGGGGCGCGCCGATGAGAATCCTCCTGGCCGACAACCACAAGCTCTTCGTGGACGGGTTGCGAACCATGCTGGCGAAGCTGCCCGGCACCGAGATCGTCGGCGAAGCCGGCGACGGCCGCACGGCCGTCCGCCTCGCGCAGGAGCTTCAGCCGGACCTCGTGATCATGGACATCGGCATGCCGGTGCTGAACGGCATGGATGCCACGCGCCAGCTCAGGTCCGAGCTTCCCGCCGTCAAGGTGCTCGCCGTGTCGATGCACGCGGACCGGCAGTACGTCTCGGGCATGCTGGCGGCGGGGGCCTCGGGCTACGTCGTGAAGGACAGCGCCTTCGCGGAACTCGCCCAGGCCATCCAGGTCGTGATGCGCGGGGGCCGGTATCTCAGCCCGGAGGTCGTCGATGTCCTGGTGGACGACTACGTGCATCGCCTCGCGCCGGCGCCAGGCTCGGGGCTCGACCGGCTCTCGGCGCGCGAGCGCGAGGTGCTGCAGCTCATCGCCGAGGGACACGCCACCGCGGACATCGCCGCGCGGCTGCACGTCAGCCGCAAGACGGTCGAGACCCACCGCAAGAACGTGATGCTGAAGCTGGAGCTCCGCAGCGTCGCGGAGCTCACGAAGTTCGCGGTGCGCGAGGGGCTCACCTCGCTCGACTTCTCGGGCGCCAGGCGGAAACCGTAGGCGCGCCCGTCATCGCGCCTGTCACGGCGGAGTCGCGCCGAGGCCGCGCAAACGCGTCGAACCGCGCGGCCTCGCCCGTCCCGGCCGCGGTGACGCCGCGCGCGTACCGCGCGTGAAACGCCCGGAGCTGAGAGACCATCTCGTGGATCTCGTCTCGGGGCGGCAGGAACGTCGTGCGGAAGTGCAGCGTGCCCGGGAGCTGGCCGAAGCCGGCGCCGGGCACCACGCAGATCCCCGTTTCCTCCAGCAGCGCAAGGCAGTACTGCGCGTCGTGCCAGGCCGCGCTCGCCGCCCGTTCGGTATCGGACGTGGTTTCGGGATCGACGTCCGGCGGGGCCGGCAGTTCGAGGCGGACGAACGCGTACAGAGCGCCCTGCGGCATGTCCAGCGACATCCCCGGAATCGTGTTGATGCCCTCGGCGAGGATCTCGGCCTTCGCCTTCAGTTCGGCCAGAATGGCGTCCCGCTCCTCGACGTAGCGGGCGTAGCTCTCGTCGCCGGGCTGCGGAGGCGACACCATCAGGTAGGTCGCGAGCTGGCCGGGGACGTTCGCGCACAGGCTGATCGACTGCAGCTTGATGAACTCGCCGAGCACGTCGTCGGGGATGTTGCGCAGCTCGAGGTACCCGCCGCGGTGCCCGCACTCGCCCAGGAAGCCCTTGGACACGGAATGCAGGCTGAAGAGCGGCGTCGTCGTGTCGCCCGCGTCGTGCAGCGCCTTCGCGAAGGAGTGGAACGCGCGGCCGGTCGCGTAGACGTTCTCCTGGTAGACCTCGTCGGCGATCACGGCAAGGTCGTGACGCCGGGCGACCCCGAGGATCATCTCGATGTTCTCCCGGGAGAGCACCGCTCCGGTGGGGTTGCCGGGGTTGATGACGACGATGCCCACGGGATGGACGCCGTCCCGCTGGGCCTTCGCGAGGGTCTCGGTGAGGTTGCCCTCGCTGAGCTGCCAGCCGTGGTCCTCGTCCAGGTAGTAGCCGATCCGATGGCCGCCGTACAGCGTCAGGCTCGCGCTGTACAGCGGGTACTGCGGGATGGGAATCAGGAACCCGTCCTGCGGCGAACGCAGGAGCGCGGTGAGCACCGCCTGCGCCCCCTTGCTCGCGCCGTCGGTCAGGATGACGCGCGCCGGGTCGGCGGGAATGCCGTCGCGCCGCTCGATGAAGTCCGCCACGGCCTTGCGGACGAACGGGAGCCCCGCGCTCTGCGTGTAGGCGCCGGTGCCTTCGGGGTGCCGGGCCAGGATGTCCTGCGCCCGCGCGACGATGTCCTTCGGGAAGTGAGCGACGGCCCAGGACTGACTGAGCAGCTCGGGGTACTCGGCCAGGCAGAGCAGCTGCCGCAGGCAGGTCAGCGGCGGCTGCTTCAGCGCCTGCGGGTTGCCGATGTTGCAGTAGATGATCTTCCGGCCCTGGGCCTCGAGTTCCTGGGCGCGCTGCACGATCGGTCCGCGGACCGCGTACTCGGCGCGCAGCAGCTTCTCGCTCAGTCGGTTCGTCGTGATCATGACGCCCTCGCTGCCCCGGCGGCCGCCCCGGCCGGCAGGCCCTCCAGCAACTCGTAAACCGTGGCCTTCGCGTCGCCAAAGAGCAGCAGCGTGGTGTCCTCGTCGTACAAGGGGTTCGCCACGCCGGAGTACCCCGGGCGCTCGTCGAGGTTGCAGACCACCACGCGCTTCGCCTCGTGCGCGT
>CAZBIP010000095.1:4867-12364 GCA_964491885.1 uncultured Vicinamibacterales bacterium | reverse complement strand
CTTTTCATCCGCGGTGTAAACGTTGTACGTGGCGAGCAGGTCGCCGTTCGCGAGGGAGGCCCAACCCATCTCGTAGGCGGTCGACACGGCGTGGTCGGGGAGCGCGTGACGCAAGGGCAAGGGAGCGGGGGTGCCCTGGTCGGAGAGAATCTTCATGCGTTGTCGACGTCAGGAGGCGAGAGCTTCGCTGAGGCTGCGTTCCGCGTGGGCGAGCACGCTGCCGACCTGTTCTCGGGTGACGCCAGGGAACCACTCGAGGAACTCCTCGACTCGGGCTCCATCCTCGAGGTTCTCGAACAACGCGCTGACGGGGATCCGCGTCCCCTTGAAGAGCCACACCCCGCCGACCTTACCGGCGACGCGTTCAACCTCCGGGCAGCGTGTCCAATCAAGCACGCATCCATCCTACGCCCGCGAAGGGTCGCCATCAAGGACACCGAGCCGTGACGTAGCCGTGACGCTGTGAGCAGCCACGAGCCCGCGGCCATCACGATACGCCAGTTGATCCCATGAGCGCCGCCCAACAGGCATGCCAGTGGCACCAAGTCCGCCGACTTGCAGCGGAAAGAGCGGTTCTGGCGGAAGCGCTTGGGAGTCGAACCCGCTGCGATCACTGATTCTAAAGGACTTACGGCGTTTTCGAATTCTGCCGATCCTCGGATTTCTGTCCTTTGCCGCGGTGAACCCCCAAATTTCCCCCAGCGAGAAACACGCCTGACGCGTTTCGCCGGGCAGCCTAGGCGCTCGCCACTTTGGCCAGCCGGAAGAAGTCCGCAGGCATCGGTTCTCGCAGTTTCCAGACGAAGCTAATAGGGCGGTCGCCCCTGTGGGACACGTAGTCGGCAGGCCCCAGGAATGTGTAGGGCATCGTCTGACCGTCCTGCTTCTTGTGCTGCCGTACGAATAACAGGATGTTGCCGCCTCGTTCTCGATGGCGGATGTACCGCTGTCCCGTAGGGGACTGCTGAGACGTCGTGGACTGGGATTCCCAATGGAAGAGCGTCGGGGAAATCGCGTAATCCCGGTAGAGCGTTGACGGGGAGTACTCCCGTTCCGATTTTTCGAGCGTTACGAAGAACAGGTCCGAATTGGTTCGCTCGTCTCTGATGACACCGGTTTGTGTCCAGGCTCTCACCCCGAAATCGACAAGACCGAGTACTGTCAGCACATCATTGACCGTGTGACGAGCATGAACCGAGAGGGGAACGTCAGCGGGAGATCCGTCTGCGCCCTTCAGTTCAACCGGGTATGTGAGATGCTCCGATCTCTCGTCGAGCAGCGGAATCAGCTCGCGCAGCTCGTCGGTGATCGCCGGGTGTCGGTGGAGGAAGGCAAGAGACTCTGCGAGCGACTCCGGGGCAACCCCTGGCGGAACCACCGCGAAGTGGAAGCCCGTCGCCAGTCGTCGTTCGGCCTCGGTGAGGTCGTCCACGTCGCCTCGCTCAGTGAGCCGCTGATATGCGCTGAGCCGCAAGGGGTCGTCGATGTAGAGCAGGCTGGCCAGGCGGTCGCCGAGGAGTTTCTCATGGGGGCCTGGGCTGGGGACGGCCACCCCTGCCTCCCGTTGCAGACCGGACCAGCAACCGGACCGGTAGACGTCCTGAAGCTCCAATCCTGTCTCCCTGAGGAACTCGGCGAGCGGGATCCGCGAGCCAGCCCCAGCCGGCCGGTTCGCCACAAGCGACTGCAGTTCTCGTACCATCGCCGGTCGGCGGCGCGGGATAGCATTCCTCAGGTTGTCGAGAACGATGTCCCTCGCGACCCGGTCGAGTTGCATCGAGCAGCCCGCGGGCAGGAAGGGGAAACCCGACTGCACGTCCCGTGCGACCTCCGCACGCGTCGTGCCGGTGATGGCGCGATAGCGCAGGTCGAAGCGGAAGTTCCTGTGCGCCTGACCGATGAAGTCGAGCACCGTCACGCAGTCCTTGCCGTCGTGACGCCGCAGGCCGCGACCGAGCTGCTGGATAAACACGAGCGCACTCTCGGTCGGCCGCAGAAAGAGCAGCGTGTCGATTTCCGGGAGGTCGACCCCCTCGTTGAACAGATCGACGGCGAAGAGCACCTGGACTCGACCTGAGCGCAGCGAAGCCAGCGCGTCTCTCCGGCTGTCGCTGTCGGTCTCGGCGGACACGCAGAGCGACGGGATGCCCGAGGCTGTGAAGCGCTTCGCCATGAAGTTCGCGTGCTCGATGCTCACGCAGAACCCGAGGGCTTTCATCGCCCCAAGGTCCCGGTGCTTCTGGGCAACCTGCTCGATCACCAGTTTCACGCGGGCATCGTCTCCGGTGTAGATACCTTCCAACTCCGCTGTGTCATACCCTCGACGCGACCAGGTCACGTTGTGCAGGTCGGTGTTGTCGTGCAGGCCGAAGTACTGGAACGGGCACAGCAGACCCCGTTCGAGTGCGTCCCAAAGCCTGAGTTCGACGGCAAGACGGTTGTCGAAGTAGTGGAGGATATCCTCAGCGTCAGTGCGTTCAGGTGTTGCGGTGAGGCCGACCAGAATGCGCGGCGTCTCGCGCTGCGAGTCAGGGGCGCCGCTCGGGAACAGGTGCTGCAACAGCCGCTGATACGTCGGCGCAGCGGCATGGTGGAATTCGTCCACGATCACGATGTCGAACGCCATTGGGTCGACGGACGACAGGTCGACTTGTGCCAGCGACTGGATGGACGCAAACACGTGCCGCCACTCGTCGGGTCGATGGCCATCCACATAGAGTTCTCCGAAGTCGCCCGAGCGCAACACCTGGCGGAACGCTCCGAGACTCTGTTTCAGGATCTCCTGCCGATGCGCAACGTACAGCAGGCGCAAGTCGCCATGGCGCGCCGATAGCCGCTTGTAGTCGAGAGCCGCGACGATCGTCTTCCCGGTTCCCGTGGCGGCGACGATGAGGTTCTTGTAGCGCCGGTGCCGTTCACGTTCAACGGCCAGCGCCTCGAGCATTTCGCGCTGGTGTGGCCATGGCTCGACGTCCAGAAACAGGAGGGGGGCCTCGACTGCGTCTCCCCGCCCGACGGCGACCGCGCGGTCGAACCGGGCGCTGTCGCGTGCCGGATCGTAGCGTTCGTACTCCGGGCTCTCCCAGTAGGCGTCGAACGTCGCGTCGAACTTCTCGAGAACGTGAGGAGATGTCACCTCGGAGAGCCGCACGTTCCATTCGATCCCGTCAACCAGCGCCGCCTTGGTGAGGTTCGACGAGCCGATGTAGGCGGTGGAGTAACCACTCAGCCGCCGGAACAGCCATGCCTTGGCGTGGAGGCGGGTGGACTGCGTGTCGTACGACACTTTCACCTCGGCCCCCTGAGACACGAGCCAGTCGAGGGCCTTCCGCTCGGTCGAGCCAGTGAAGACCGTCGTGATCACGCGGAGCGGCCGGCCTAGCCTGCGGTGCTCCTTCAGTTGGACCTCGATCAGCCGCAGACCGTGCCATCGGACGAAGGCGCACAGTAGATCGATGGAATCGGCTGACGGGATCTCGCTCGACAAGGCGTGCGCGAGGGCTGGCTCGCCTCGAGCATTCACCAGCAGGTCCGATGCCGACAGGTCCAGTAGTGGGGCAACCACTTCTCGAACGTCACCCGGTGCCCTCGTCAGCGCGTGCACCGCGTGAAGTTGCTGCGGCGGAGTGTGGACTGTGGCGTCGACGAGGATCGGGTCGACCACCTGATCAGCCAGGTGGCCGATCAGGCTGTTGGCAATCTCGGCCTGTCGGACGACACGGTCTGGGTCAGACACACCGTTCAGCGCCTGGGCCAGAATCTCAGCGAGGTGGCGTGCCAGGGTCTCGTGTAGCTCTGCGGGTTCGACGTCCTTGGTGACGATTCGGACACGCGTCGGATCGATCCGGAGCAACTTGGCCCGGAGGCCGGTCGTGAGGAGACGCTCGTAGAGCCCAAATGGAAGGTCGTCGTGTGAGGACATCGTTCACCCGGTCGGGCTGCCGAGGTCGGGAGTCTGCCACGGGCCTCCGGGACTCCAGTGGTACAGCATCGGAGATTCTGCCCGTGTCGCCTCCAGGACCGGACCGAGAAAGACCACGAGGGCGGTGACGACGTCCTGCAGGGAGAGGGGCCTGAGCCGGTTCCGGTTCAGGAATGCCGACCATTGGGATTGCTTTGACGGGTCCTCGCTGAACGCCGACGTGAGCCCGAGTGGTAGTCCCTCTGGAAGCGGCGTGCTGCGACGCTCAAACGTCGCGCGCAGCGCAGCAACCAGGACGGGACCATCGAAGTCGAGCGACGTGGCCAGTATGTGCAGGTCGAAGTAGTCCTTCAGCCGGCTATTCGCGATCCCGAGTGACGCGATGGTCTCGAGTTTCTCAGCGACCACCGTGTACTTGGGGTAAACGCGGAGCACAGGCGCAGGCGCATTCTGCAGAAGCACCGGATATGTTGCCGTTTCCGCTCCCGGCGTGACGGCGTCGCCGAAGCCGACGTCGACCTGCACCCCGATTTCTGCGGTGTCCAGGTACGCACGCATCGTCACTCGAGCGCCGGGGTAGTTCGCTTGCTCGCGGATCTCGACAACCCGCACCGAGTCGGCATCGAATGTCATGCCGTCCGGTGCGCGTACGTTGCAGAGGTGTCGGAAGACCTCTTCCAGGTACGACAGATCCGACGGTCCCAGACCCAGGAGATCGGCGTCACGCGTCGGACGGGGCACAAGTCCGAACCAGAGGTCGAAAAGCAGCGCGCCCTTCAACAGGAACTGATCCGCATACGGAGACACGCTTACCCGGTACAGAAGCCGTTCGAGCGCGTAGCGTGTCAGGATTCGGTTGTAGTCCTGACGCTCGGCGCGTGCCCTTGTCAGCAGTCGCGCCCGGACGGAAGCCCCGACATTGCGGGCGCTCACGCGATCGTCTCCAGGTACGGGCGCATGACGCGAGCCATGCGGAATCTCGCGGCGAACCCCCACAGTTGGTCCACGGAGGCGCGTTTCGTCCGCCGCGCTTCCCGGAGCGCCTCGAGCGCGACGTCGAGCCCGATCTTGTTGCGTAACTTGAAGCAGTCCACGACCGTCCGGGCGATTCCCGTGATCCTCACTGGGACACCTTCCACCTTGTGGCGTTCGACGCCGGCCTCCAGCGCCGACTCTGAAAACCGCACGATGCGTGTCGGTGGGTACTCGATCTGGGGCGCTCGTGCCTTGTTCGCGATGGCGATCCACACTTCCGCTGGAGACTGTGTCGTGAGGTCGTGGAAGCGGAGCGCCGAGAGCAGGCACACCACTGCCCCCGGCGATTTCTTCGCGATGGCAGCGAGCGACAGATGCTGCGAAACTCGCTGGCCTGGGATGGAGTACAGTCCCCGTCCCACTCGCTCGAGGGCGCCCTGCCGTACGAGCCGTGTAAGAAGCACCCTTGGGAGTCGCTGGGCCGCGAGGTCGCGCGTGCGCACGATGCCGTTCCGGCGAGCGAGATCAATCAGGCGAACCGGGCCGGGTTTCATGGCGCCAATGATGTTCCGTATTGTCGGTAGATGTCAATAATTACCGACATAAAGGAACATCACGGGGAACGCCGATGGAGCGCGCCAACAAACCTAGTGCCAACCCCCGTATCAACCCCACGGTGAGAGGGGCATTCCGGCGGAATCAGCGGATCTTCAAACAACCAGCGGAAAGATGGTGTGGCGGAAGCGCCTGGGAGTCGAACCCAGCCCTCCCGCGATCAGCGGGAGGCGACCGATTTTGAAGACCGGGAGGGCCACCGGGCCCCGTTCGCTTCCGCGTGGATGGCCGCGAGGCCGCGGCCGCCGCCAGTGCCCCATGATACCGCAGGAGCGCCGGCACACCGGTGCCCCCACCGGGGACGCCGCGTGCTCGTGCTGCTGGTGGACTGAGGGGCGCGGTCGAGACAGCCGGCCCCGGTCGTGCGGGGCCGGCCGATGAGGGTTGGCTCCTAGTCTTCGATCAGGCGAACGTCGCCCGCGCGAGGCCCCTTCTGCGAGTCCTCGGGCGTGAACTCCACCCGCTGGCCATCGCGCAGCAACTCGAAGACGGCGCCGCGCACTGCGCTGCGGTGGAAGAAGTGCTCGAGGCCGTTCTCGTCTCGGATGAACCCGAACCCTTTGTCGATGAGGAGGCGCGCAATCGTCCCGGTCGGCATACGTGAACCCTCCGATGCGAACTCCCCGGGCGCGACCCGGGCGTCGAAGCCGCCGCCAACTCCTCTCCGCGCTTGCGGATACACCTCGACCCATGTGCGGTGGCAGCCTCGAAATTCGCCGCCAGTGTAGGGAGAACGGACGGTGGAAGTCAAGCCGGAACTGGAGCCGGAACGGGAGGGCCGCCCCCGCGCATCACGCGGCCGCGCCCTTGTCCTTCGGGCCTGGCGGGGGATAGGTGGACCAGAAGTGGCGCCCGCACCCCGGGCACACCCAGTACTGCTCGGGCGGCCACGGCATGCCCGCCGCCGGGTCTTTCATCTCCATCTGCCCGCCGCACCGCTGGCACCGCACGCGCGGAAGCGTGTCGCTCATGGCCGGATTCTAGCACGGCACCGCCCGTTGCCCGCCGCTCGCGCGGGGCGGTAACATGGCCCGCCATGATCGTCGGGATCGTCCTCGCCGCCGGCGCGTCGTCGCGCATGGCTCGTCCCAAGGCGCTGCTGCCGATCGGAACCGACACGTTCGTCACCCGGGTCGTCCGGACGCTGGCGGCGGCCGGCCTCGACGACGTCGTGATCGTTACGGGTGACCAGACGGAGGCCGTGCGGAGCGCGGTGGCCGAGGCGGGCCTCCTGGCGCGCACGATCGAGAACCCTCGCCGCGCCGAGGGCCAGCTCTCGTCGGTGCTCGCGGGCCTCGCCATCGCCGACCGGCCCGGCGTGGACGCCGTGCTGGTGCACCTCGTCGACATCCCGCTGGTTCGCACCGCGACGGTGGCCGCCGTGATCGACGCGTTCGTGGCCACGGGCGCGCCCATCGTGCGGCCGGTCGCCGGCGGCCGTCATGGGCACCCCGTGATCTTCGCCCGGCGCGTCTTCGACGAACTCCGCCGGGCGGACCCGTCCGCCGGCGCGCGGGCGGTCGTGCACGCGCATGCCGGCGACGCGCTGGACGTGGCCGTGGATGACGACGGGGCGTGCCGCGACATCGACACGCCGGGCGACTACACGACGCTCATCGGCGCCGGCGACGAATGAGCGTCCGCAACGAACGCCAGCCGCTGTCAGGTCAGTGCGGGTATGGGGGACGAGAGGAAGGTGGTGGACCAGACGGGAATCGAACCCGTGACCTCGTGAATGCCATTCACGCGCGCTCCCAACTGCGCTACTGGCCCACTTCGACTCAACCGGACAATTGTAGCCCGAGGCCGGAGCGCGGGTCAAAACCCCGGGCGCGGGGGCACCCCGCAGAGTTTCAGGTGGCGGTGCCGGCGGACCGCCGATGCGCCAGCGTCAGCCACCGCACGAGCTGCGTCGCCGCATCGTCCGCCGTCGTCCCGTAGAAGGGCATGAGGGCGGACGGGACGCCGGGACGCCTGGCGATCTG
>CAZBIP010000095.1:2233-4767 GCA_964491885.1 uncultured Vicinamibacterales bacterium | reverse complement strand
TCTCCCGCGGGTGGATTGTCGGTACTGCCGTGAACGATCCGGGCTAGCATGAAATGGTAGGACACCCTCGATGCGACGACGTGCCGACGACGACCCGCCGCGGGGTCTCCGGGTCCCGCTCGCGCGCGCGTGCCTGTTCGCGCTCGTGGCCGCGGTCTGCGCCTGTACGGCCGGGGCAGCCGCCGCGGGCGCCTCGCCGTCCTATCGCATCTTCCTGTCCGACGGCACGGCGCTCGTCAGCTTCGGCGAGTTCGCGCGGGCGAACGGCCAGGTGGTCTTCACGATGCCCATCGGCCCCTCCGCCGATCCCGACGTCCTCCGGGTCGTCACGTTGCCCGACACGGTCGTCGATTGGGACCGCACGGATCGCTACGCGGACGCCGTCCGTCACCAGCACTACGCGTCGACCCGCGGCGAACAGGACTACGCCGCGCTGACGGGCGCCGTCGCGCGCGCCCTGGGGGACATGGCGTTCGCGCGCGACGCCAGCGCCAAGCTGGCCATCGCCGCCGACATCCGCCGGCAGCTCCTGGAGTGGCCGACGACGCACCTGGGCTACCGATCGCGTGACGTGCGCGAGCTGACGACAATCGTCGAGGAGGCGATCTCGGACGTCCGCGCCGGGTCGGGCGGGCGCAGCTTCGATCTGAGCCTCATCGCGACGGTCGAGCCGCCGGGAGAGCCGCTGCTGCCCGAGCCGACGGTGAAGGACACGATCGACCTCGCCTCGGCAGCCGCCGGCATGACCGGCGATCGGGCGGAGCGCCTCTCGCTCCAGGAGAGCATCATCGCGGTGCTCGATCGGCGGAAGCAGAGCCTGCCGCGCGACTGGTACAAGTCCGCGCGGAAGGTGCTCTCGTCCGGCGTCAAGCGCGAGGCCCGGCTGGATCGGCAGTACGCCGAGCTCGCGGAGCGGTCGCTGCGATCCGCGCGCGAGTACGGCAGTCGCGCCGACGTCGGCGCGCTGGAGCGCCTGGCTGCGGAGGTGCAGCGGGAGGACGCCAAGCTGGGCTACCAGCGGCCGGAGGAAATGCAGGCGCTCCTCGCCTCGGTGGCCGTGCAGGCGGAGCGGGCGCGCGCGGCGCGGCTCGCCCTCGAGCAGTGGAAACATCGCAGCGCCGCTCACCGGTCGTACCGGCGGCGGATCGGTTCGAGCCTCGGTCGGTTCAACGGGGTGCGGAACGACATCACGGCCGTGCGCGAGATGTCCGGCATCGACGCGAAGCGGCTCGCAAGAACCGAGAAGCGCGTGTCGGCCATCGAGGTGTCGTTGCTGCCCCTCAGTCCTCCGGACGAACTCCGGCCGTCCCACGACCTCCTGGTGTCGTCGATCCGGCTGATGCGGGAGGCGATCCGGCTGTGGCGCGGCGCGGCCGGCTCGGGAGACATGAACGCGGCACGCAACGCGTCCGCGGCGGCGGCCGGCGCGCTGTTGCTGCTCGACACGGCCCGGGGCCGCATCGACGGCTTCTTCCGCCGCCCCGCCGCGCCGTGATCGCCGCACGCGCGACCCGGCTCGTCCGCGTGCCCGACGCGGCCGCCTTCCGGCGCACGCTCCTCGCGCTCGCTTCGTCGGGCTCGGTCGCCGAGGTCCGCCGGCGCGCGGTCGTCGTGCCGTCGAGCGCGGCCGCCGACGCGTTCCGGCGCTTCCTCGAAGACGCGGTCGTCGTTGCCGGGCCGCGCGCGCTGGCGATCCCGCACCTGCTCACGCGCGACGGCTGGATGGCCGCGCTCCACGACGGGCTGCCTGCGCCGGCACGGCCCGTGTCCGGTCTCGAGCGCGAGGTGCTGCTGCGCGCGGCGGCGCACGCGGCGGCGGATGCCGGCGCGGCGCCGCCCTTCACGTTGAGGCCCGGCCTCGTCGCCGAGATGCTCGCGTTCTACGACGCGGTCCGGCGTCACGGCCGGAGCGTGGACGACTTCGAGCGGGTGGCGGCGGGCGAACTCGAGCGGGCTGCCGACTCGGACCGCGGGGCCGCCCGCATGCTCGAGCAGACGCGCTTCCTGGTGGCCGCGTTCCGGGGGTACGAGGCGCGACTGTCCGAGTCGGGCGCGGCCGACGAGCACACGCTCCGGCGTGTGCTGCTCGATGCGGCCGGGACGCCGTTCGACCACGTCGTGGTCGGCGTCGGCGACCGCGCGGGCGACGCGCCGGGGCTCTGGCCGTCCGACTTCGACCTGCTGACGCGGGTGGCGGGCCTTTCGCGCCTGGACGTCGTGGCCACCACAGCTGCGCTCGCCGCCGGTTTGCTCGAGCGCCTGAGGCGATGGCTGCCCGGGCTGGAAGAGACAGGCGCGGCGACGGTCCCGGCCGGCCCGGGCCCGGCGCTCCTGGCGCCGGCAGACGAGACGGCGCCTCCGTACTGGACGGCGCGCGACCGCGAAGAAGAACTGGCGGACGTCGCGCGGGCGGTCAAGCGCGCGCACCGTCTCGACCCGGCCGCTCCGCTCGCGCGAACGGCGGTGGTCTTCAAGCGTCCCTTGCCCTACGTCTACCTCGCGCGGCAGGTCTTCACGTCGGCGGGCGTCCCCTG
>CAZBIP010000095.1:0-2133 GCA_964491885.1 uncultured Vicinamibacterales bacterium | reverse complement strand
CGCGCCGCGGCGGCGATGGCCGTGGAACTCGCGCCGCTCTCCGAGGACGCGCGCCCGACCGTCCACCTCGACACGCTGGTGCGGTTCCTCGACGCGCACGAGCGGAGAGCGGGCGTGGCGGCCCTCGCCCGCGAGCGGCACCTCCGCGTGCGAGGGGCGGTCCTCTCGGCGCTCGCCCGCATCCGGGAGGCGCACGCCCGGTACGACGACTCGCCGCGGCCGTTCGAGGAAACGGCGGCGCTCCTCCGCCGCTGGATCGAGGCGCAGACCTTCGCGCCCCGCGAGGGCTCGGCGGGCGTCCAGTTCCTGGATGCCGGCGCGGCGGTGTTCGGGGAATTCGACACCCTGCATCTCGTCGGGCTCACCGCGCGCGAATGGCCGGAAGGGAAGCCGAGCGGCATCTTCTATCCCGCGTCCATGCTCGCGGACCTCGGGTGGCCTCCGGACGCGGATGCGAGGGCGGCCGAGCGCGCATCGTTCGACGATCTTCTCCGGTCGGCCCGGGACGCCGTCCGCGTCTCGACCATCACGCTCGAGGACGATGCCGTCGTCGAGCCGTCGCCCTACCTCGACGATCTCGTCCAGTGCGGTCTGCCCGTCGCGAGGGCCCCGCGCACGCGCCCGGCGCGCGTCCTGGCCTTCGAGGCGCTCGTGAGCGATGTCCCGCTCGCGCCGGCCTCGCGGCCGGCCGCGGCGGACTGGCTCGCGCTGCGTCTCGGGAGAACGCCGGCGTCCGACGAGCGGTTCCACGGCGCCGCCGGAGCCGTGGCGCTCGCGTCGCACCGCGTGAGCGCCCTCGACAGGTACCTTGCGTGCCCGTTCGCGTACTTTGCCGAGTACGTGCTGCGCTTGAAGGAAGAGCCCGAAGACGAGGACGCGCTCGACCCGAGAGCGCAGGGCACCCTCGTGCACGCGGTGCTCGAGGCGTTCTACGCGGAGTGGCACGCCCGCGGGCACGGCGCGGTCACGCCGGACCTCCTGCCCGAGGCCCGGGCGCTCTTCGCCGAGGTCGCCGAGGCGCGCCTGGCGCCGCTCGCGCCGGCCGATGCGGCTGTCCAGCGGGCTCGGCTCCTCGGATCGCCGGCCGCCGAGGGCTGCGGCGACATCGCGCTCGTGGCCGAAGCCGAACGCGATCGCGGCGTGGCCGTCATCGAGCGGCTCCTCGAGCATGCCCTCGACGGCGAGACGCGACTGGGAGCGGGCGAGTCCGCGCGCTCAATCCGGCTGTCGGCCAAGGCGGATCGGATCGACCTGTTTGCCGACGGGACGTTCAGGGTGATCGACTACAAACTCTCGCACGCGCCCAACCCGAAGCACGTCGTGCAGCTGCCCGCGTACGCGGCGGCGGCGCGCCAGCGGCTCGACGGGCGCCACGGCCGGTCGTGGCGCGTCTCGGACGCCGCCTACGTCTCGTTCGGCAGGGAAGACCACTACGAGCCGCTCGCGGCGAGCGGCGCGAAGCTCGAGGCCGCGCTCGCCGCCGGCGAGGCCCGGCTGCTCGAGGCGGTATCCCGGATCGAGCAGGGCTCGTTCCCCGTCGCCCCCGCGGAGCCGCATCGGTGCCGCTACTGCCCGTACGCGGGCGTGTGCCGGAAGGACTACGCCAGTGACGAATGACGGCCGCGTGTCCTCCCGCCCGGTGAGCGACCCCCGCGGCGCGGGCGCACGGGCCGCGCGCGACGAGGCCGCGCGGCGGGCGGCGGTGGACCCGACGCGCAACGTCGTGCTCGAGGCGTCGGCTGGGACGGGAAAGACCCGCGTGCTCGTCGATCGCTACCTCAACCTCCTGCGCGCGGGAGTGGAGCCGGTGAACATCCTCGCGGTGACGTTCACCCGGAAGGCCGCCGCGGAGATGCGGCAGCGCATCGTCGCGGCCCTGCGCCAGGACGCCGACGCGTCGCCCGAAGGCGCCGCGCGCTGGCGGGATCTGCGGGATCGCCTGGGGGAGATCGCCATCAGCACGATCGACGCCTTCTGCCTCGCGCTGCTGCGCGAGTTCCCCCTCGAGGCGGATCTCGACCCGGGCTTCGACGTGGCGGACGAGACGGAGGTGCCGAGGCTCGTCGAGGAGTCGCTCGACGACACGCTCAGGATCTGCCGGGATCGCGCCCGCGACGACGAAGGCGTGGCGCT
>CAZBIP010000094.1:0-12451 GCA_964491885.1 uncultured Vicinamibacterales bacterium | reverse complement strand
TTGCCTTGTCGCGCCGTCCCAGCATGCGAATCTGGAGGACCGTGGCCGGGGGGCCATCGGCCGGTTCCTGGCCGACGACGACGCGCGCGCGCACGAGAAAGCCGCGGCTCGATTGCGCGGCTGCCACGCGTCGGGCCAGGTCCCGCCCGCGCGCGACGTTGTCCACGGAGGTTCGCTGGGCCGGTGCCGGCGCGAGCGCCAGTGCGGAGGCGGACGCCAGGGTCGCGAGCGCTGCAGCGGCGATGCCCCGCACAGCCGACGAGGGCCGGCTACTCATGGCCGAGGCCTTCGACGATGGGGATGCGGGTGCCGCGCCAGGCGGGGTAGACGCCGCAAGCGACACCAAGGACGATCGATGCGGCCAGCGCGCCGGCGAGCAGCCACGGCCCGGCATCCGTTTCGATCCGGCCCTCGAACCAGGGCGCCGACTGCAGCGCTCGCAACGCGAGCGCCCCTGCCGCCAGGCCGGCCAGGCCGCCCGCGGCGCTGATGAGCGCCGACTCGGCGACGAGCAGCCTCATGACCCGCGCGCGGCGCCAGCCCAGCGCGAGCAGCACCGCGATCTCGCGCCGCCGCTCGAGGACGTTCATCAGCACGGTGTTCGTGATGCCGATGGCACCGACGATCAGCCCGACGAGCGATGTCGCCAGGCTCATGGCCTTGGCCGCCTGGATCGCGATGTTCCGCCGGACGGCTTCTCCCGAAGTCTCGGCGTTGAAGCCCGGGAAGCGCGCGCGCACGAGTTCCCGCACCGCGTCCGCGCCCGCAGCCCCAGCGTCCGGCGCGAGCCGAATGGCCACGAAGTTGACCTGATCAAGGCGGTCGGTCACGGCCTGCAACCGCGGCAGCGCCATGACCGCCGACCCGTTTTCGGCGAACGAGGCGCTCGTGTAACGGCCCGAGACTCGGAACGCGTATCCCTCGATCTCGACCGTGTCGCCGACCTTCTTGCCGAGCGTTCCGGTTGCGAGCGCCCCGAGGGCGATGGCCTGGTCGCCACCGTCCCGCGGCCAGCGGCCCTCGAGGAGTGTGAGGTGCTCCCACAGGAACGAGCCAGGCTCCCACCCGAACACGAGGATGGCGGGCGCGTCCTCGATGCTGAGCAGATCGGTCAGCACGCCGGCGGCGTCCGCCACGTGCGGCAGGGAGCGGAAATCGCCGGTCATGGCGTCCGGGAAGGGCGCGGGCAGCGGGCGCTTGCTCGCGCTCCGGCCTGCCAGGAGATCGGCGCCCGTGGCTGCGTATGCTGCCGCCCAGGACCGCTCGAAGCCCCGGGCGAGGCTGACAAGCGTCACCACCGCCGCGATGCCGACGGCCACGCCGAGGGCCGTCAGCAGACTTCGGCCGGGGCGCCGGAGGACGTTTCGAGCCACGAGGGCGAAGAAGGACATCGCAGTGTGCAGCCGACTTGTATCGTGCGGCCCGCTCTGGCGCAAGCGGAATCTGGCGCTGCGCCCCGCGGCGCCGGCGGGGCCGTAGTACACTGCCGCCGCCGTGGTCCGCCGCATCGTCTCGCTCAGCACGCTGCCGCCGCACCGCCGCTTCCTGTCGGCGGCGAGGGCGCCCGAGCATGCTCAGCAACGCGTGTGGGAAGAGATCCTCCCGCTCCTCCGGCAGGCGGCGGAGTGGCGCGGCCGCGTGCAACCCCGCCTCGCCGACTACGCCATCACGGAACTCGACGCCTACAAGCCGGCCATCGAGCGGAGTCTCCTGTCAGGGACGTCCGAACTGAACGGCGAGCGCGTGTTCTTCTGGTCTCAGAGCGCCGGCACGACCGGCAGCCGGAAGCTCTTTCCCATGACGGCGTCCTTCCGGCGCCAGTTCCAGCGGACCGTGGCGCCGATGATCCACGGCCTGCTGCAGCGCTATCCGCGGTTCCTCGCGGCGCCGGCGCTCTACTTCGCCGCGACCGACCCCGTCGAGCGCAGCGCCGCCGGGGCCGGCATCGGCTTCATCAGCAACTACAACTACCACACGATTCCCAAGCTGTTGCGCCGCCGCTACGCGTTCCCGCCCGAGGTGCTCCGCGATGCGGCGACCTTCGAGCGCTACGCGCCCGTCTACGCCCTCAGCGGCGATTTGTCAGGCATGTTCGCCGTCACGCCCATCAGCCTGAGGCGCCTCATCGATCGCATGCTGACCGCGCGGGACGACATTCTCGGCCTGCTGGCCGGCGACCTGCCGTGGGATCCGTACCTGCCGAAGCCTGTGACGCCTCCCGCGCGGATGCGCCTCGTCGAGCGGGCCCTGCGGGACCGTCGGGTCGTGTTCCCGGAGATCTGGCCGTCGCTCCAGTTCATCTGCACGTGGAAGACGGCCGTGTGCGCGGGGCACCTTCGGGAGATCGACGCGCATGTCGGGGGGATCGACGTCATCGACGCGATTTACTCCGCCACCGAGGGGTGGATGACGGTGCCCGTGCCGGGCGTCGGCAATGTCGTCCATCCGGGCGCGCACGTCGTCGAGTTCATCGAGACCGGCGCGGATATCGAATCGCGGAACCTGGTGCCCCTCTGGTCGCTCACCCCGGGGAAGCGCTACGAAGTGTTCCTGACGACGGCCATGGGCTTCGTCCGGTACCGGCTCTTCGACGTCGTGGTCTGCACGGGATTCTTCGACCGCGCGCCGATCATCGAGTTCGCCCACAAGTCGGCCGGGATCATCAGCCTCGGTCTCGTGGCCGTGAGCGAATCGGAGCTCGTGACGGCGCTGCTCGGCGCAGGCATCCCGCTGCGGGCGCACTGGCGCGTCGGGCCCAACCGGGCGGGCAACGGCCTGGTCCTGTACGTGGACGAACACGACGACTCCCTGAACGCACGGATCTCCGCGGCCGACGCTCGCCTGTGCGAGGCGAACGTCAACTACCGGCTCTACACCGGGAATCGCACGCTGGTGCCCCTGGCGGCCGCCACGCTCCCGAAGAGCCACGCCCTGTGGTCGTCGGGCGGCGCCCATGCCCAGAGCAAGCCCGTGCTCCTGCTGCAGTCCTGCCCCGAGTGAGGACCCGCGCGGCGATGCCCGCGAGCGGTGCGCTCACACGAATTCGAGGTCGTCGAACACGTTGCATCGGGCGCACGCAGGCACCTCTTTCATGCGCCCTTCGAGGAAGAGCCGCCTGACATCGGTGAGCGCCGGCCCATTCCAGACCTCACTGATCGACTGGGTGTTCAAGTCCCCGACGATGGTCTTGCGGCTCCAGTCGTGCGTGCACATCAGCACCTGGCCGCTCGCCAGCACGCTGCACTGGAAGAACGGGTAGGGGCAGCAGGGCAGCAGCCGCCTCGCCAGCGGCTTGAGCAGCCGGTTGCGCAGCGACTCGAGGCGGGCCGTGCGGCCGTACTCGCGCATCACGCGCTCGTCGACGAGGCCCCCGCGGTTGCTGATGCCGTGCACGTGAACGCGCAGGCCGCGGCGCCGGTACTCGCGTACGGCCGCCTTCAACTCGTCCGCGTACTTCGCGTTCATGATGAAGCTGAGCTGCACGCCGATCCGGGACAGATCGCGGGACAGGAGGGACTCGAGGTTCGCCTTGAACACGCCGAAGTCCCGGCCGCGGTTGAGCGCCTCGTAGTCGCCCCGCTGGTGGCCGTTCACGCTGACGTGCATCATGTCGAGCCCGGACTCCAGCAGCGCCGTCGCGGTGTCGGGCGTGAGGAGGATGCCGTTCGTGACGATGAACACGATGGCGCCGGACGTGTTCAGCGACTGAAAGTAGCGGATCTTGCTCGGGAGGTCGGCGTCGAGGAGCGGCTCGTTCTGCAGGACCGGCGCAAAGCCCTTGAGCCGGCCGTCCGAGGCCGCCTCGCGGGCGATCCGGTCGTACAGGTCGCGCGGCATCGTGGCCTCGGGGAACATCTTCGAGACCGCGTCCTGCGGGCACAGTACGCAGTGCGAGTTGCACCCGGTGCGCGTCTGGACCTGGAGCGTGCCGGGGAACCGGTCCGGCGGGCGCGCGCCCCGGCGCCCGACCTCGGACATCCGGCGCAGGACCGATCCGAGGAGGTACAGCTTGGTGAGGAGGCTGTACGTGTCGACGACGCGCGGGTTGGCGTGTCCGGGGGTTCGCATGGAAGCGGGGCCCTCCGGCCGGCCCGCGGAGGACCGGAGCCGGGGGCGGCTCGCGAGCCCGAGTATACCGCACCGGTTCCCGCCGCCCCGCGCCCGCCCTTCTGGTAGACTGGCGCCGGAGCAGGCCCCGTGGCCGCCCGGACGCGCCGCCTTCGGTCCCCAGCCGCTATGGACAAGAACGCCCGGATCAGAGCGTGCGTGCTGCGGGCCGGGTTGCGCCAGCTTCCTCCGGGCGATGCGGACGCCCTCGGCCCGTACGGCCTCGACAGCCTGCTCACCGTGCTGACCGTGATCGAAATCCAGAAGGAATTCGCGACCGTCGTGCCCGCGAGCGCCGTGCGCGGCGCGTCGATCGACACCATCGATCACCTGGCCGCTCTCGTCCCCGACTGATCATGCGCATCGTCATCACCGGCGGCCGGTCCTCGATCGCCCAGGCGATCGCCCTGGATCGGTGTGCCAGGGGCGACGAGGTCTGCCTGACGGCTTCGTCCGCGGGAAGCCTGGAGGATCTGGAGGCGCAGTGCCGCCAGCGCGGCATCGGGGCCGACTGCGCCCTCTTCGAGCTGGGCCGGCCCGGCCTGGCCAGCGAGGTGTTCGACGCCCGGCTTCGCGTGGCGGACGCGCTGGTGCTCGTGGCCGCCACGCCCGTGCGCACGCTCGACCGCTTCCACGCGGTGCCTGCGGCCGAGGTTGACGAGGCCGTCGAGGCCGACATCAAGGGCAACCTGCACCTGCTGCGCCGGGCGCTCCCCGGGATGCTCGACCGCGCGTTCGGGCGCATCGTCTTCGTGTCGAGCGTGTCGGTGCCGATGGGGACGTCGCACTACGGCGCCTACTGCCTGACGAAGGCGGCAGTCGAGGGCCTGATCCTGAATCTCGCCGTCGACTACGGCAGCCAGAACGTGCTGGCGAACATCGTCCGCCTCGGCGTATTCAGGACCGGGCGGACCGGGCGCTTCTGGAGCCGGACCCGGTACGCGGCGCGCGCGGCCGCCGCCATCCCGCAGGGCACGCTCGGCGAGCCCGGCGCGGTGGCGGAAGCCGTCCACCCGCTCCTGTCGCCGTCGCAGTACATCAACGGCAGCGTGATCACCGTGGCCGGCGGGCTGCCTCTCGTCAAGGCCTCGGCCTTCCGCGCCCGCAAGGACGAGTAGCCGTGGCGTTCTACCGGCCGAACGAGCAGCTCTACGTCAGCGCGCCGGCCGCCTATCTGCCTGGACGGGAGATGACGAATGCAGGCCTGATCGAGTGGATGGGCGCGCGGATCAAGCCCGAGTGGATCGCCAGGCGCACAGGCATCGAGTCGCGGTGGTGGGCCTCGGATGACGAGGCGGTCAGCGATCTCGCGGTGAAGGCCGCCGAGGCCCTGTTCGCGCGGCTGCCCGACCGGCGCGGTGCGGTGCGCCAGTTGGTGCTCGCCACGTCGTCAGGGGATTACCCGACGCCGCCGACGTCGCCGCTGGTGCAGCATCGGCTCGGGCTGCGCGAGGCCGGGTGCGTCGATCTCGGGGCGGCGTGCGCGGGGTTCGTCACCGGGCTCTACGCGGCCGCGGTGCACTGCGGCGCGACCGCCGAAACGCAGCTCCTGGCGGCTGCCGAGATCCGGTCGCGGTTCCTCGATCGCCGCGATCTGGCGACCGCGGTACTGTTCGGCGACGGCGCCGCCGCCTGCCTGGTGTCGCGTGACCGGCGCGACGGCGAGTTCGCCTTCGTGGCGGGGGAGTTGCTGTCGGATGGCAGCGTGGCCGATCTCGTCTGCCTTGCGGCAGGCGGGTCGCGGCTGCCTTGCCACGAAGCGCGCGACCTCGAGGGATCCCAGTACCTGCGGATGAAGGACGGGCCGCGGCTGTTCCTGCTCGCCGCGCAGGGCATGTGCGCCGCCGCCGAGTCCCTGCTCGCGCGCCTCGGGATGCCGGCCGGCGCCGTGGACTGGCTCGTGCCGCACCAGGCGAACCTGCACCTCGTCCGCGAAACGGCGCGGCTCCTCGGGTTTCCGCCCGGGCGAGTGGTCGAAACGGTGCAGCACTACGGGAACACGTCAGGATCGAGCGTCGGGCTGGCGCTGGCCCGTATGTGCGGCGATGGCCGTTTGTCGGAGGGCCAGCACGTGCTCCTCGTGTCGGCCGGAGGCGGCGGCGTCGCGGCCACCACGCTCCTGCGCAAGGTGGATGGCAATGTGGATTGACGAGGCGTTGCCGGTGCGCGTGCGCGGGATCGGGACGGCCCTGCCGGCCGGTCCGCCGGTCCGCAACGCCGACCTGCTGGCGCTCGACCCGGACCTGCGCGCGAGGCGGCGCGCGCAACTCGAGGAGCTGGGCGCGCGCCTCGAGGCCAAGTACGGCGTCGCGGAGCGCTACCTCGTCAGGCGGCCTGGCCGGGATCGCGCCTCGGCCGGCATGACCTCCGAAGACCTTGCCGCCGAGGCGTTCGGGGCCGCGCTCGACACGGCCGGGGGCGGCAGCCCCAGCCTGCTGATCCACGGCACCACCACCACCAGCCGCTACACCGGTTCGCAGGCCGCGGCGATTCTCGGGCGGCTGGGGATTGTCGCGCCGGCGTACGACATCAAGGCGGGGTGCTCCACGTCGCTCGCGTCGCTGCACATGGCGGCGGCGTTCCTCCGGTCCGGCTATCCGGACGTCGCGGTGGCGTGCGCGGAAACCCTCTCGAAGGTCATGCACCCGGACGTGCGCGAAACCTGGTTCGGCCTGGCGGACGGCGCGGCCGCGCTGTGGCTGGCGCGGGACGACCTGGCCCCGGAGTTCGTCATCACGCGCTCGTACTTCAGCACGGACGGCCGGCACGTGGACCTGTACACGACACGAGGGCAGTTGCCTCCCACCGTCGAGGCGATCGAGGCGAACGGGTACTGCCTGCAGGGCGACAAGGACCAGCTCGCCGACCTGGCCAGGGCGCGCTACGCGGCGATGCTCGACGCCGTGCTGCCCGCGTCGGACCCGTCGGCGCGCGTGGACTGGATCATCCCGCACCAGGTGAACCGCGCGCTGATCGATGCCGTCCTGCGGCCCCGGGGGCTGGATGACCGCGTCGTCTGGGACGCGCGCGAGGTGGGCAACCTCGGCGGGGCCTCCGTGCTGTTCTCTCTGGCGTGCGCGCTGGGCCGAGGCCAGTTCGAGCGGGGCCAGCGCATCCTGCTGATGAGCGTCGGAGGCGGACTCAGCGCGGCGGCGCAAGTCTGGGAGAAGTCATGACCGTGCCGGCGTGCGGCTGAGCGCAGCCAGCGCCCGCCGGTCGACTTTCCCGTTCTGCGTGAGGGGCAACTCCGGGATCAGGTGCAGCTCGGCCGGCATTTTGCGGGGCGGGAGCCGCAGCCGCAATTCCTCCGTGAGCTGGTCCGCGGTCACCTCGTCTCCAACCGGCTCGACGTACGCGGCCCACGATGCGCCGTACAACTCGTCCGTGACGGCGACGGCGGCGGCGTGCCTCACGCCCCTGACGCCTGCCAGGGCTGCCTCGACCTCGATCAGGCTCATGCGCTCTCCGCCCACGTTGATCAGGTCGTCGGCCCGCCCGTAGACCGTCACGAGCCCCTCGCCGTCCAGCGTGGCCAGGTCCCCGGTATGGAGCCAGCCCCCGGCGAGCTTGCGCGCGGTGCCGTCGGGGTCACCGAGATAGCCCAGCATGACCTGTGGTCCGCGCACGAGCAACTCCCCGTCCTCGCCGAGTCGCACGCGCAGCCGTCCGACCGGGAACCCCGTCGCGGTCGTGAAGAACTTCGGGTGCGACGACGGGAGGCACAAGACACGGGGCGAGGCCTCCGTCTGACCGTAGTTGGCGTAAATGACCGCGCCAGGAAACGCATCCCGCAGCCGGCGGCGGAGTTCGGGCGATGCGGCGGCGCCGGCGCTGACGACGTGCGTCACGCGGGCGCAGGCCGACCCAGGCGGGATGAGCCGCAGGAGCGTCGCGTGGTGCGACGGGACGCCGCTCACCATCCCTTCCGCCGACCCCTCAGCGAAGCGATCCGCCACGTCCACCAGCCGTTCGACGAGTTCCGTCGCGACGCCCGTGCGAAGCGCCGGCAGCAGTTGGCCGAGGAGGCCGTAGGAGTAGGAGAGCGGCAGGAACAGCACCTGTGCGCGCGCCGTGGCGAACGACACCGCGTCCACGACTGCCGCCGTATTGCTCTCGATGTTGGTTTCGGACAGTTGCACGGCCTTCGGCTCTCCCGTGCTGCCCGTCGTGAACAGGATCAGGCGCGCGTCCGGATGCAGGTCGGCGACCGGGCCGTCCCTGCGCGCCGTCACCTCGCCGTCCCTGCCGACTTCCGCGCAGGCGCCGAGGAGCGCGAGTGCCGCGCGGCGCTCGCTCGCGTTCCAGTGTGGCGAGAGGACGGCCACGGTCCGCCGGGCGCCGAGGGCCGCTAGCAGGCTGACTACGAAGTCGATCGTCATCGAGGCCGTCATCACGATGACTGGCGCTTCGGCGCCGCCAAGGCCGGCAACGCGCGCCTGGACGCGCGCGTCGAGGTCGCCGAACGTGCAGACGCCCTTGCCCGTGACGAGAGCGGCGTCGCCTGGGCGCCCCCCGACCAGCCGCATGCCCGCTCCGCTCACTCGGCCGGCTCGCCGCGCAGGAACCGGTCGAGGGCGGGAAGCACGCCGGTTCGCTGGATGACGCCGTGAATGATGCCCGCCGCGACGATGTCGGTGCAGTCCTTCGCCTGCGCGGCCTTCGCGGCATCCCAGTCGGCCGCCAGGCGCTTCGACGAGGCGAGCAGCGAGTCGATGATGTGCGGGTGCATCTGACCGAGGCTCGCGCCTTCCAGGACGAACGTGGCGTCCGACCCGAAGAACCGCGGGAAGCCGAGCATGATCGCGCCGCCGTACCCGCGTCCGATGACGATGCCCATCCGGCGGCATGGGTACTCGATGATGCGCTGCGCCGTCTGCCAGAACTTGTGGACGACCTCGCCGTCGTCACGCGGGTCGCCGCCCGGCGTGTCGAGGAGCGAGACAACCGGCAGGCGCAGCACGCGGAACAGATCGAGACCGAGGAGGTACCGGTCGAGCGTCGCCGCCGTCACCAGGTTGTCGGGGTTGCCCGGGGGATTCACGAACAAGCCGAACCGGCGGCCGTGGCGCGTGACGATGAAAGACCGGACCGACGGCGACACGTTCGCGAAGACCTCCACCGACGACTCGCCGAACGCCGCGACGATGCCTCGGAGCTTCACCTCCGGCTTGATCGAGAGGCTCAGCGACGGGAACTCGACCGGCACGTCGGCCCCGGCTCCCGCCTCGGGCTCGCCAGGCGGCTGCGCGCACTCGACGATGGCGCGCGCCTTGGAGAGCATGGCGTCACGCGTGCCGGCCTCGTCGCCCGCCAGCGAAGGCTCGGGCCCCGGAGGTTTCGCCGGCGGACTCGGCGTGTCGCTCTCCGCTGGGCCACGGAAGAACATCCGCATCACCTCGGGCCCCGCGAGGTTCGTGAAGGCCCTCCCGGCGACGGCGAGCCGGCAGTGGCCGGCCGCGTACAGCACGGCCCCCAGACCGAGCGCCCGCCCAAGGTTGCAGGTGACGAGCAGGTGAGACTCGCGAAAGCGGAGCAGGTGCGGGATGACGCCAAAGGCCGGCTTGACCACCGTACGGCCGTCCATCAGCCGGACGCCCATCGAGTCGACGAGGAGCACGAGGGGAAGGTCTTGGGAGCCCATCTCGTCGATGAAGGCCGAGAGCCGCTCCGAGTTGAGGCGGCTGTAGCTGCCGCCCTTGAGCCGGAAGTCGCCGACGGCCACGCCGAAGGCGGACCGGCCGCTCCGGATCCGGAGCGCGATGATGCCGTCGTCCCGCCGCCGGTCGTAGGGCTGGCCGTCGAGCGAGTAGTGATCGACCGCGGCACCCGCGGCCAGGGGGCCCAGCATCGCGCGCAAGGACGCATGGGACGCGAGATCGACAGGGAGGAACATCGGGTCTCCTCGACGCGCCGCGCGCTACGGGACGACCCGGCCGTCGAGGAGACGGATCGTGCGGCCGGCCCTGGCCGCGACCTCCGGGCTGTGCGTGACGACGAGCAGTGTCAGGTCGCGCTCACGCCTGAGTTCGTCGAGCAGATCCATCGTGTCCCCTGCGCTCCCGCTGTCGAGGTTGCCCGTCGGCTCGTCCGCCAGCAGCAGCCGCGGCTCGTTCGCCAGGCTCCGGGCGATGGCGACGCGCTGGCGCTCGCCGCCCGACAGGTGCGCAGGCCTCTCGTCCATGCGGTCCCCGAGACCGACGCGCCGCAGGAGAGCCTCCGCCCTCGCGCGGCGCTCCCCGGACGGCAGTGCGCCTTCGAACATCGGCACCTGTACGTTCTCGGACGCCGTCAGCGCCGGCAACAGGTTGAAGGACTGGAACACGAAGCCGACCGTTCGCGCGCGGAAGCCGGCCAGGTCGGTTTCGGATCCCAGGGCCCGGCCGTCGATGAGCACCTCGCCGCCGCTGGGCCGATCGAGGGCGCCGATGAGATGCAGCAGCGTGCTCTTGCCGCTGCCGCTCGGGCCGGTGATGGCGACCCACTCGCCGCGCTCGACACACAGAGAGACACCGCGCAGGGCGTGGATGCGGCCGTGGTCGAAGGCGCGGCTCAGGCCGCGGGCTTCGACGAGCGGGACCTCGCGCGGGCGGGCGGGCGGGTTGCCGGTGGTGCGGAGCGTCGTGTCCACGTGGCTCCTGTACAGGGGTCTTCGGCGCGGCCGGGCGCGCCGGATCATACCATCGGCTCGACGCCCGGGCGGCGGACTTGCCGGCCCGGGCGCTTCGCCGTAGCATGCTCCGGAGCCTGCGAGTCCGGGGTGGGGTCAGGCTCCACGCAGCCGTTTGCCGGGAGGTGACCGTGAAGCCGGGCTCCGTGCGCTGGTTTCGATTCGCGGTGGCAGCCGGGTTCGCCCTGGGCGTCCTGCTGCTCGTCGACACCGTCTACACCTTCCGCTCCATCGTCCGTCACCTCGTCTTCGATCACGTGGCGGCCGAGGCGGGTCAGGTGGCGTCGCGGCTCGAGACGCTGGCGCGGGCCGAGAATCCAGCCGACGGGCCCGCGCTGGCCAGCCTTGCGGAGCACCTCATCCGCGAGCGTCCCGAACAGGCGGCGTGGGTACGGGTGGCGGACCAGGCCGGGCGCGTCATCGCCGCCAGCGGAGCGTCGGGCGCGGCGCCGATGCCGCAGGCGACGCTCGAGGGCATCGTCGGGGGGCGCGCCCAACGCATGACCGCGCCGGGCCAGGGACCGCGCGGGGAGGTGCTCGTCGTCTCGCTCCCGTTCCGGTACCAGTTCCCGGACGAACGGGCCGCGCGCGCGGGGCAGCAAGGGACGGGGCAGCCTCGTTTCAAGATCGTCGAGGTCGCCCTATACCTCGCGGGCTCGTCCGGCGTGTTCTGGCCGCTGCGCCGCGTGCTGGCCATCAACCTGCTCGCCGCCGTCGCCTTGCTCGCCGCGATGACCGTGCTGACCCTGCAGTTCCGCCGCTACGTCCAAGCCAGGCAGGTCGAGCAGCAGTTGGCCCTGGCGCGGACCGTTCAGCACGAGCTGCTGCCCCAGGAGTGCGACGGATGCGGGGCGCTCGACTTCTCCGTGACCTTCACGCCGGCCTCCGAGGTTGGGGGGGATTTCTACGACCTCTTCCGGGTGTCGGACCGGGACGTGGCGCTGGTCCTCGGAGACGTCGCCGGCAAGGGCCTCCCGGCCGCGATCCTGATGGGCGTCATCCACGGAGCCGTGCGTGCGGCCTCGGTCGGGTGGACCGGCAAGAACCACCACGACCTGGCCGCCCACCTCAACGAACTGCTGTGCGGCCGGACGGCTGAGAACCGGTACGTGACGCTGTTCTGGGGGTCGGTGGATGTGACCGGCAGCGTGCTCCGCTACGTCAACGCCGGCCACCTGCCGCCGCTGCTCTTCAGGCGGCGGGCTGCGGGCGTCGAGGTGGAGCGGCTGGACGAGGGCGGTCCGGTGCTGGGCCTCCTGCACGGGGCCACGTACCGGATCGGCGAGACGGTGATGGCGCCGGGTGACATGCTCGTGGCGTTCTCGGACGGCCTGTCCGAGGCCGCGAACGCACGGGATGAGGAGTTTGGCGTCGATGGTGTCATCGAGGCCGTGAGGCCGCTCGTCGGCCGTCCGCCGGCCGACGTCCTCGGCGCGGTGATCGCGTCCGTGCGGGCGTTCATCGGCGACGAGCCCCTGCGCGACGACCTGTGCGTCCTGGTCGTGCGCGCCGGGGCGGCGTTTGGCGTCGCGCGCGACCAGCGCCAGACCGGGGCTGCGGGAGTGCCCCATGACGAGCGTGCTTTCGAGGCGGGGGCCTGAATGAACTGGACGCTCGGCGCAAAGGGTGCGCGTTTCTCTCGTATGTTCGGGTCCTGGCTCGGGCGTCTTGGCGGCG
>CAZBIP010000093.1:0-12500 GCA_964491885.1 uncultured Vicinamibacterales bacterium | reverse complement strand
TCGGTGAACGTGGGCGGGTCGCTCGACTACCTGTTCTTCGCGTCGGGCAGCGACCTGCTGCCCTCGACGGGCGTGAACCAGTCGTACAAGCTCTTCGGCGTCCTCGACACCGCCGGCACGGGGTCGGCCTCGTTCTCCAAGACCCTCACGCTGGTGGACGGAGCGGGCGTCGACGAGAAGCCCTCGGCGTTCCCGGCGGTGGCCGGCGACATCATCTTCTTCACGACGACGTCGTTCACGCCGGCGACGCCGTGCGCCGAGCCGACGTCGAACCTCTACGCCATGACGTTCCTCGGCGGCGCCGCTTACGACACCAACGGGAGCGGCAGCGTGACGAAGACGGACTCGATCAAGGTCCTCTCGGGCGCGACGGGCCGCGCCACGGCGCCGTTCGTCGTCGATCAGCACCTCGTCTTCACGGCCGGCGGCAAGGTGCAGATCATGGGAGACCCGACGGATTACAACAACGGGTTCGGGCAGGTGGGCGTCCGCATCCTGTCCTGGCGCCTGAGGCGGTGAGCGGCATGAGCAGGAGGGGTGCGCGCGGCGGGCGGGCGGGCTTCACGCTGACCGAACTGATGGTTACGGTGGCCATCTTCGGCATCATGGCGGCGGTGGCCATGCCGCTGCTCGGCCAGGCTCTCGAGCGCTACCGCCTGGGCATGGCGATCCGCGAGGTCGAGCGCGAACTGCAGACGGCGCGCGTGAAGGCCGTGACGGCCAACCGACCCGTCCAGGTGCTCTTCGACTGCCCCGTGGCCGGGCAGTTCCGCCGCGTCGAGGTGCTCAGCGAGCCCGGGGTGCCGGACGCGCGGGACAACCAGTTGACGCGCTGCGACCCGACGACGTTCCCGTACCCGGCGGCGGACACCGACCCGGTGACCCGCCCCAACAACGACGGCCCGCTGCACTACCTGGTGCCCGGCATCACCTTCACCGGCGTCTCTGGGATCGAGTTCCACTCCGACGGCACCGCGTTCAGCGATGCCGCCGGGGGGACGATCGCCTGGTCCACCATCCCGGTGGCCGGCGTGTCGGTCACGTTGACGAAGGACGGGGTGAGCCGGACCATCCTCGTCAACGGCATGGGCCGCGTCTTCCTCCAGCCCTGACCACCCCTCCGAATTGGTGACACTTTCCAATTCCGCCCGGGACCCCGGAATTGGAAAGTGTCACCCATTCGCAAATTCGCGTCACCGATTCGCCGTCGGCCGCAGGTTCCACTCGAAGAACGTCCACGTCCGGTTCCACGAGTCGGTCTGCTCAGGCGAATCCACGCGCCGCAGCGTCTTCGGATCGACCCGCCGGCTGAACGAGTGGCCGACGCTCGGCCCCCACGGCGCCGGATCGACGTAGGTCTTCGTCTCCGCCAGGTCGGGCTTCCGCGATCGCAGCGCGTCCACGATCTGCTGGTCCTCGACGTAGTCCACGTCCGTGTCGTTGGTGGCGACGTGCACCAGCACCGGCACCCTCAGCGTGTCCACGTGATAGAGCGGCGACCGCGCGATGTAGATCTCCGGCTTCTCGAACGGCAGGCCCTGGATCCGCTTCTGCGTGGCGAAGTCCCACTGGTACGACGGCCCCTTGAGCGACAGCCGGAAGAGGAGATTCGTCACCGGCACGATGGCCGCGCCTGCCGCGAAGGGATGCTGGTCGCGGAAGACCGACAGCAGCGTGATGTACCCGCCGTGGCTCCAGCCCATGATGCCGAGGCGCGCCTGATCGACGTGCGGCAGCGTCGCCAGGAAGTCCGCGGCCGAGATGACGTCGTCCACCTCGTGGCCGCCGTAGTCGATCTCCTGGTGGAACGCCTCGCCGTACCCGATGCTCCCGCGGTACTCCGGCGCGATGACGACGTAGCCGCGATCCACGGCCTCCTTGACGAAGGGGAACATCGTGATCCCCCAGTTCCCGTGGACGCCGCCGTGCACCCAGACCATTGCCGCGTGGGCCTTCGGGCCCTTCTTCTCGATCGGCTGGAAGAGGTACGCGGGGATGTCGAGGTCGCCGATGCGGCTGCGGTAGGACACCTTGGTGAAGTCGATGACTCCCTTGCACGCCTCGGTGTAACGCGCTTCCGCCGCCACGCGCTCGTCGATGTCGCGCTGGTAGTCCCGCCCGATGGACTGGTGCGCGGGGTCCTTCGACACGTAGAGCTGGCGGGCGCGCTCGGCGTCCATCGGGACCAGCCGGCGCGGGTTCTGCCGCTGCGGCCGCGCGGCGGCGGCCGGCTGGGCCTGGGCCTGCGGCTGCGCCTGGTTCGCGGCGGGCGCCGCGAAGACGCGCTCACCGTCAGCGATGCCGGCGGCAATGGTTGCGCAGGCGCAAAGCAAAACGAAGGCAGACCGGGCACGGTGCGGAGCGTTCATGGAATCCCCCGGGAACATGGTCCGACGGGGGCCCACTATACCAGTCCAGGCGCTCGCTCCAGCGGCTGACGCGCGTGGCGGCGCCTACTTGGGGACGGTGATCGTCTCTTCGGTCTTCACGACGAACCGGCGGAACCTGCTGTAGAGGGCGGTGCCCTCCTGGACGGTCTCGACCCTCGGCAGGCCCCTGCCCGATGCCGCGACGACCGCCCGGTAGGTCTCGGACATCCGTTCCGGCACCCACATGCCGAGGTCGGGATCCAGCCGGAACGCGACGCGGATCTCCGCGCTGGAATCCTCCTCGGCGGCCCTCAATCCCGATTCGACGATGGCGCCGGTGGTTTGGTCTACCAGGAACCACCCTTTAGCCGGCACGTCCTTGCGGTGGAGGTCCGAGATGATGGTCGGCCGGGCGGTTTCCTCGTACTCGAGGCGCCAGACCTCGACATCGCCGACCCGGCGCGTCCCTGAGAGCCTGAACTGGAAGCGCCCGCGGTTCTCCGGGGACAGGAAGCGCAGCGTGAACAGCGGAACGTTGATGTTCCGCTCGACCGCGCCGATGTTGTGGCGCGCGCTCTCGTTCTTGATCGCCGCCAGCTGGCCCTCGATGAGCAACGACGGCTCGAGGAAGAGGCGCCTGAGCCGGTCGTCCCGATCCCGGACGGCGGTGCCGTCCACGTCGAACACGTCGCGGAACGACTCCCAGCCCGGCGCACGCTCCAGCTTGACCAGCAGGTAGTCGGAGCGGAGCCGCTTGCGGCCTCCCGCCCGTGTGCTCTGACGGTACTCCTCCTCGGCCACGAGGCCGGAGTACTGGCGCTCGTAGGCGTCGACGTAGTCGAACAACCGGCCCGTCGCGAGCTGCAACTCGGCCGCGCGCGCGGCTGAGGCAGCCGACACGCGGGCCGGCTTCGCCCGAGCCTCTTCGCGGGAGGGTTCGGACGTGTCCCCGGAGGGCGTCTCGCCGGCGGGCGCGTCCTCGTCACCCGTCTCCGGCCGGGTTGCCGGAACGTCTCCGGCGTCGGGTGCCGGCACCAGCCACGCCGCGGCGCGGGCGGTCCATCCCCGGCCGGCCACCGACACCTTGAGCGTGCGCCGCCGGGCGTCGCCGTCCTCCAGCGCGCCCTCGACGTCCACGACGTAGCAGGACGACATCTCCGCGACGACGCGGCCGATGGCCCGGTCGGCATTCCTCCCGAGCGCAACGAACCGGCCGCCGGTCAGCTGCGCCAGCGACTCGAGCGGCCGGGCGTCCAGGCCTGACTCGGCGGCATCGAAGGCGCCGCCCAGGCCGAACACGTAGACGGCCGTCCGCGCGGCCAGCGCGCTGGCCGCCAGACTGTTGACCTGCGCCAGGGAGAGGTTGACGGCGCCGGCGGAGAAGAGGGCCACCGTCTTGCGTCCCGGCACGGCGCGCATCGCGTCGATGATCCCCGCCAGGCCGTCGAGGCTGCCGTGGACGCCAGCCTGGGTCATGTCCAGAGCAGGGATCGCCGGCTGGTCCGTCGGCAGGGGCTGCGGCGGGGGCTCGCGCTCGTCGTTGGAGCCGGGACCAGGTTCCGGCGCCGTCACCGCTGGCTGCGGGCGGACCTGGACCGAGGGCAGCACCCGGCCGGTGACGCCCGCGAGTGCCGCCCTGACGGCCGGCTGGTCCGTCGTCAGCGACAGCAACTGGCTGCCAGTGAGCGGCAGGACGAGCGCCGCGATGCGGTCGGCCATGCCGAGACGATCGAGAAACGCACGGCTGGCCGTCAGGGCCTGGCGCTCCTGTCCCCGCACCACGCCGGCCTCATCGATGACGACGACGAAACTGCGGCTGGGTTCCGAGGCGAACGATCCCGCGCCCGCGCCCGAATCCGCGCCAGCCAGCCTGGCCGCCGCATCGCTTGCCGCGCCGGGCCCCCGGCTGACGCGCCGGACAGAGACGACGCGGCGGGCCTTGCCGTCCACCGTCACCACGATCTCGTTCGGGCCGAGCCGGTCGGGCGCGCGGCCGTCGCGGTCGGTCACCACCACGTCGAGGGAGACGGTTGGCGGGACCGCGGGCGGCTCCTGTGCCGCTGCGCGCAGCGGGACGATGACCGGGACGGTCACTATGACGGAGGCCGCCACGACACGGCGGAGAGCGGGGCGAAGGAACCAGCCAGTCGGCATGCTCCCAGCCAGTCTACTTCACGCCCACCGCCGTCCGCGCCTGGCTGACGGTCGGATCCTCAGCACGCCCCGGTCCGTAAGAGGCCGGAGCCGCCAGGGCCGCTCTCAGGACGACGCCGCAGCCGTGCTGCGGGCACGGGGTTTCTGGCCGGACTTGGTCTGTGCGGCCGGCGATGCCGGGGGCTGCTCCTCTTCGGCCTGGTAGGCGGCCGAGTGGAGCAGGTGCCGGTGCATGAGCGTCTTGGCGTGATCCACCTCGTGCTTGCGGATGGCGAGGTAGATGCCGCGGTGCAGGTCGGCGGCGTCGCGGAGGTTGCGGTCGGTGGCCCTGGTCGCCGTTTCCCGCCGCTGCTCGTAGTAGAGCGCGGCGACCATCTCGACGAGCGACGCGATGATCGGGTTTCCGCAGGCGGCGGCCACGGCGCGGTGGAAGCGGATGTCGTGGACGAGGAACTCCACCGGGTCCTCGATGGAGGCGAACAGGCTGGCGACCTCCTCGGCGATGCCGGCGATGTGCTCGGCGCTCGCGCGCTCGGCGGCGAGGCCGGCGGCGCTCACCTCGAGGACACGGCGCGCCTCGTACATCTCTTCGCGCGTGAGCCCGTGCAGGGCCGCGAGGAACCGCAGCGGCTCGCTGCCAAGCGTGGGCGGGCCCTCAGGAATATAGGTCCCCGACCCGTGGCGCGGCTGGACGACGCCCATCGCGGCCAGCGCGCGGAGCCCGGCGCGGATCGTGGGCCGGCTCACGCCCAACCGTGACGAGAGATCGCGCTCCGCCGGCAGCCGGTCGCCCGGGCGCAGCTCACCCCGTGCGATAAGATCCCTGACGTACGTGATGACGAGTTCGGTGCTGTCCTTGCCGCCCTTTGCCGCGATCCCTTCGGCCCGCATGATCCACCTCGGGGCGCCAGTATACTCCGGTTTCGGCAGCCGGATGTCGCGAGACCCGCGAGTGGACAATCCACTTGACCTCCGGCCGAAACCCGCGAAGATCGGCGCAATCCATCTCGATCCGCGTGACGCTCCGCGCTTGACGGCGGCGTGCCTCGGTGGTATTCATTCGTCAGTGCAAAAGTGGTCAGACCTCCCGGGTCGTTGAAAGTGGGGATTGCCATGCCGCCATCCAGCCTGCTCGCCCTGTCGGACGCCAGCCTCGCGATCATGCCGGGCTCGATTGCCTCGGCGGGCGGCGCCGAGTGGGCCCTTGCCCGCACGCCCGCCGGGCCCAGGCTCGTGATCGCGCCGGACGCGGCGGACTGGGCGCCGCCGGCCGGGTTCGCCGGCGGACGCGCAGAACGTGACGGGCGCGCGATATTCGTCGGCCCTGCCGGCGAGGCCAACGCCGCCGTCCTGCGCGCCGCGATGCCGTGGCTCGTCGCGCGCCCGCTCCCGCCGGGGACCTCCGCCGGCTTCGGCGACCGCATGGGCGTCGCGACGCCCGGCCACGTCCGGGCGATGCGCGCGGTGGCCGCCCCCATCGCGCCGATCTTCGCGCAGCAGTCGATCCGCGAGATGACCCGGACGGGCCGCACGCCGCAGGCCGTCATGGACGACGCCACGTGGGGGACGTTCGAGGCCGGCTGGACCGGCGGCGTCGGCGCCGACGCGGACCACCTGAAGACGCCCGACGACATCGACGCCTGCGCGGCCGCGGGTTTCTCGTTCTTCACGATCGATCCCGGCGCGCACGTGAACGACCGGGCGGACGCGTCATCCCCGGGCGACCTGCGCGCCGCGTTCGACGCGCTGCCGTGGGCGCGGTTGGCGTCGGACGGGGCGTCGCTCGTCGCGGCGCTCGCGGGCAAGGTCCACGACTTCGAGGGCCACCGCGTCGCGATCGACGAGGCCGCCGTCGTCAAGGCCGCGGTGAAGTACGGCGTCGCCGTGGCCCATGTCGCCCTGATGTACCAGCACCTCCGCGAGGTGAAGCGGGACGAGGCCTTCGATCTCGAGGTGTCGGTGGACGAGACGGAGTCGCCGACGTCGCATGCCGAGCACGTGTACATCGCGACCGAACTGCAGCGCCTCGGCGTGCGCTGGATCAGCCTGGCGCCCCGCTTCGTCGGGCGATTCGAGAAGGGCGTGGACTACATCGGGGACCTCGGCGCGTTCGAGGCCGACATCGCCGTGCACGCCGCGATCGCGCGGCGCTTTGGGTCCTACAAGCTGAGCCTCCACTCCGGGTCCGACAAGTTCAGCATCTACGAGATCGCGGCGCGCCACACCCGCGGCTCGGTGCACCTCAAGACCGCGGGAACGAGCTACCTCGAGGCCCTGCGGGCGGTCGCCCAGGTGTCGCCCGACCTCTTCCGCGCCGTGTACACGTTCGCGCGCGATCGCTACACGGAAGACCGCGCCAGCTATCACGTGTCCGCGCTCCTCGAACGAGCCCCCGATCCGGCCGGGCTCGCCGACGGCGACCTGGCGGGCCTGCTGGAGCAGTTCGACGCGCGGCAGGTGCTGCACGTCACCTTCGGCTCGGTGCTGACCGCGCGCACGGCATCGGGCGCGGCGGTCTTCGCCGACGACATCATGGCGCTGCTCGAGGCGCACCCCGACGTATACGCCGGGTGCCTCGAGCGGCATTTCGTCCGCCACCTTCGCCCGTTCGTCAGGGCCTGACCGGCCCCCAGCCACGGAGCGCTGACATGGCTCGTCCACGCGTGACGCGCAGGGAGTTCCTGACGGCCGGCGCCCTGGCGGGTGCCGGGCTCGCGGTGGCGCCGCCCCTGGCGGGCCGGCGGCGCGCCTGGAGCTGGTTCCAGGCCGCCGAAACCGGGCCCGCCGGCTGGGGGCGCGTCGACGCCATCCTCGCGCGGATCGCCGACCCGGTCTTCCCGGATCGTTCCTTCGACGTCACGAAGCACGGCGCGTCGGGCGACGGCACGCGAATCTGCACCGGGGCGTTCCGCGCCGCGGTCGACGCGTGCGCCGCGGCTGGCGGCGGGCACGTCGTCGTGCCGGCGGGGCGGTTCCTCACGGGCCCGATTCACCTGAAGAGCGGCGTCGACCTGCACGTGTCCGACGGCGCCACGATCGCGTTCAGCCGCGACCCCAGGGACTACCTCCCCGTCGTGTTCACGCGCTGGGAGGGCGTCGAGCTGATGAACTACTCGCCGCTCATCTACGCGTTCGGCCAGACGAACGTCGCCGTGACGGGGAAGGGCACGCTCGACGGGCAGGCCGGGCCGGACCACTGGTGGCCCTGGAAGGGCTCGCGCACGCTGCCGCCGGAGCGGACGCAAATGGCCGCGCGCGCGAGGCTGATGGAGATGGCGGCCCGGGGCGTGCCGCCGGCCGAGCGCGTGTTCGGCGACGGCGCGATGCTCAGGCCGAACTTCATCCAGCCGTACCGCTGCACGAACGTGCTCGTCGACGGCGTCACGATCGTCAACTCGCCGATGTGGGAGATCCACCCGGTCCTCTGCCGCAACGTCACGGTCCGCCACGTGGTCATCAACAGCCACGGGCCGAACAACGACGGGTGCGATCCCGAGTCCTGCCGCGACGTCCTCATCGAAGGGTGCACCTTCGACACGGGCGACGACTGCATCGCGCTGAAGTCGGGCCGGAACGAGGACGGGCGCCGCCTGAACGCGCCCATCGAGAACGTCGTCGTGCGCGACTGCCTCATGAAGGACGGCCACGGCGGCGTCGTCATCGGGAGCGAGGCGTCGGGCGGCGCGCGGCACATCTTCGCCGAGAAGTGCTGGATGAACAGCCCCAACCTCGACCGGGCGCTGCGCCTCAAGACGAATTCGGTCCGCGGCGGCTACATCGAGCACGTCTACATGCGCGACTGCGTCGTGGGCGAGGTGGCCGAGGCGGTGGTGACGGTGAACCTGTTCTACGAGGAAGGGGACAAAGGGAAGTTCCCGCCGCAGGTCCGCGACATCGAGGTGCGGAACGTCACGAGCCGCAAGAGCCTGCACGGGCTGCTGCTGCGCGGCTACGCGCACACGCCCATCCGCGACGTGCGCGTCATCGACTGCGCCTTCGACCACGTCGCGAAAGACGACATCGTCGAGGGGGTCACCGGCCTCGCGCTCACGAACGTCAGCGTCAACGGCCGGAAGCGGACCGAGACCATCACCCGGTGAGCGGGGCGGCGGCGCGGCACTGCGAGCCGCCGGGCGCGGGATGGCGGAGGTGATTCGGCGGGCTGAAGTGGTTATACCAGTTGGCGGCCGTCGGGCGGCCGCCCCCAGGAGGGCTGGAGCGATGGGCGGACCAGGGCGCCGTTGGCGGACATACACGAGCGTGGCGATCATCCTCGTCGGCCTCGGCGCCGTGGCCGCCGGCGCGCAAGGCCTGGTGTATCCCGGGGCCGCGCCTCCCGCCGGCGGGCAGCCGCCAGGCAGGAGCGATCCCGCGTTCCGCGCGCCGTCGCTGGGACCCGGCGTGGACTACACCGTTCCCTCCGAGGCCGAGATCAAGGCCGTTCTCGACCGCATCCGCGACCACTTCGTCCGCTCCACGCCGTACCGGATCATCGACACCGAGACGGGAGAGCCGATCACGGACTTCACGAAGCCGGTCCGCACGGCCGCCGTCGACAACCGCGCCGGCGAGTTCAACGACTGGAGCTACTCGATGGGCGTCGTGCTCGCGGCGATGCTCCTCGCGACGGAGGTCACGGGCGACGCAAGCTTCCAGGACTACGCGTTCAAGAATTTCGACTTCATCTTCGAACACCTGCCGTACTTCCGGCGGCAGGCGCAGGAGTTCGGACCGCCGTACCGCGGCTACGCGCGCATGCTCGACATGCGCGAGCTGGATCACTGCGGCGCGATCGGCGCGGCGCTCGTGAAAGCCCAGGCGAAGCGCCCCGACCCGGGCTACCAGGAAGGCATCGACCTGACGGCGGCGCACATCCTCACGCGGCAGCTCCGCCTCTCCGACGGCACGCTGGCGCGGCCGCGCCCGGTCGCGGTGGCGCTCTGGATCGACGACGCGTACATGAGCATCCCGTTCCTCGCGCAGATGGGCAGGACGACGGGTGACGCCAGGTACTTCGACGACGCGGCGCAGCAGGTGATCGGGATGTCGGCGCTGCTGTTCGACGCGTCGAAGGGATTGTTCGACCACTCGTGGTTCGCGGACATGGAAGACGATGCGCGGTTCTACTGGGGCCGGGGCGGCGGCTGGGCGATGATGGCCATCGCCGAGCTGCTCAGCGTCCTGCCGGAGGGCCACAGGGACCGCGCGGCAGTCCTCGAGATCTTCCGGCGCGGCGCGCGCGGCGCCGCCGAGACGCAGGGCGGTCTCGGACTCTGGCACCAGCTGCTCGACAAGACCGACAGCTACCTCGAAACCTCCGCCAGCGCCATGTTCACCTTCGCCATCGCCCGCGGCGTGAACCGCGGCTGGCTGCCGCCGTCGTACGCGCCCGTCGCGCAGGCGGGCTGGCGCGCGCTCGAGCAGCGCGTGAGGCCGGACGGCCAGATCGAGGGCATCTGCGTGGGCACCACCGCGGCGTACGACGCGGTCTACTACTACAACCGGCCGACGGACCTGCGGGCCATGCAGGGGTACGGACCCGTGCTCATGGCCGGCGCCGAGGTCATGACGATGGTGCGGAGCTTCACCATCCGGCGCGCGAACAACACCTACTACTACGACCGGAAGCCGCGGTAGCGGCATGCAGGGAGGCGGTTGATGGCATCCTGGCGACTCGTCCCGCTGGTTCTCCTCGGCTTGTGGCTCGTCGGGCCGGCCGTGCCCGCCGCCCCCCCGGGCGCGCTGGTCACCGTGAAGAACGCCCTCGACCTCGCGAGGCCGTCCGAGACCGTGGTGCTCACCGGCGCCGCCATCCGGAAGGCGATGGCCGTCGAAGACCTCCGCACCGTGCACGTCACCGACGAGGCATCCGGGAAAGAGGTGCTCGCCCAGGCGGTCGACGTGAACGATGACGGGACGTTCGACGAGGTCGTCTTTCAAGCGGACATCGGCCCGGGCGAGTCGCGAACGTTCGCGCTGAGCGTCGGCGCGCGCCATGTCTACACGAGGGAGCAGTTCAAGGCCTACGGTCGCTTCGTGCGCGAGCGGCGCGACGACTTCGTGTGGGAGAACGACCGGGTGGCCCACCGCATGTACGGGAAGGCCCTCGAGACGTGGGCCCAGGAGCCGCTGACCAGCAGCGCGGTGGACGTGTGGTTCAAGCGCACGCGGCGCCTCGTCGCGAACGAGTGGTACATGGTGGACGACTACCACCGCGACCTCGGCGACGGGGCCGATCTGTACTCGGCCGGCCGGACGCGCGGCTGCGGCGGGAACGGCATCTGGGAGGGCGGCAAGCTATATACGTCGGCGAACTTCGTCGAATCGAAGTCGATCGCGAACGGACCGATCCGCGTGATGTTCGAATTGACGTACCCCGCCTTTGACGCAGGAGGGACGCGCGTGACCGAAATCAAGCGCGTCACGCTGGACGCCGGGCAGCACCTCAACCGGTTCGAGAGCCGCTACGCCGGCGCGCCCGCGGCGCCGACGGCGCAGGCGGCCGGCATCAAGAAGCACGCCTCGGCCCTCGTGGCCCAGGACAAGGCGCGTGGCGTGCTCCGGACCTGGGAGCCGGTCAAGGCCGACGGCAGTCACTTCGGCTGCGGGATCATCGTCGATCCGGGGAGTTTGGCGGAATTTGCCGAGGCCGACGGGAACGTCCTGGCCGTCACCCGCCTGCCAGCCGGGGCCGAAGTGACGTACTATGCCGGCTCGGGGTGGGACAAGGGGGGCGATTTCCGGGCGGTGGCCGACTGGGACCGCCATCTCGGGGAAGCCGCCCGGCGGATGCAATCCCCGCTCGCCGTAGCGGTCACAACGCGGTAGAATGGAGTTCTGCCGGTCCCAGGCGGGGGCCGGCGACCGCCGGCGCGGAGACCCTCCCTCCTCCGCGCCGGCGGTTTCGTTTGTGAGGAGCTATTGTCATGTCTCGACGGGCAGCCTGTGGGTGGGTGGCAGCGTTGACCCTGCTCTTTGCCGTTCCGGCATCGTCCTTCGACGTGGACCCGCAATCGGCACCTGTGCCGCAGGGCGCGCCTGCGGCGGCGCCAATCGTGCTGTGGCCCGAGGGCGTGCCTGGCGGCCTGAACGGCACGGAGGTCGTCGAGGACGGCGGCCGGGTGAGCAGCGTCCATCAGCCGACGCTTACGCCGTATCTGGCGCCAGAGGGGAAACGGACAGGCGCCGCGGTGATCATCTGTCCGGGCGGCGGGTACGTGCGGCTCGCGGCCGACCACGAGGGCGTGGAGCCCGCCCGGTGGCTCAACGGCCTCGGGGTGTCGGCGTTCATCCTGAAATACCGGCTCAAGGAGTACGGCCACCCGGCCCCGCTCCGGGACGTCCTGCGCGCCGTGCGGACCGTGCGCGCGAACGCCGCGTCGTGGGACGTCGATCCCGCGAAGATCGGCGTCATGGGGTTCTCGGCCGGCGGCCACCTCGCCGCGTCGTCCGGCACCTTGTTCGACGCGCCGGAGGGGCGGACCGGCGCCGCGATGGACGCCGTGAGCGCGAGACCGGACTTCCTGATCCTCGTCTATCCGGTCATCCAGCTGAATTCGCCCGTCGCCCACGTCGGGTCGCGGCAGGCGTTGATCGGATTGTCGCCGGCCCCAGGTTTGGCGGACGCGTTGTCGCTCGACACGCGCGTGACGAAGGACACGCCGCCCGCGTTCCTCGTGCACGGAGGCACCGACACGGGCGTGCCTGCCGAGAACAGCCTGGCGTTCTTCGCGGCGCTCCGCCGCGCAGGCGTGCCGGCGGAGATCCACGTGTACGAGAAAGGCGGCCACGGGTTCGGCCTCCGGCCGGGACAGGGTCCCGTGTCCGACTGGCCGGCGCGCTGCGCCGAGTGGCTCACGGTGAGAGGGCTGCTCTAGCAGCCGGGATTCGGGGTTCGGGAAGAACTCGCTCGACCACAATGGGCTTTCCAGGAGCAGCTTCATGGATAGGCGGAACGTTCTGCTCGGTCTGACCGTC
>CAZBIP010000092.1:6407-12512 GCA_964491885.1 uncultured Vicinamibacterales bacterium | reverse complement strand
CCCGACGGTGCCATCGACCTCATCGACCGCCTTCGCGAGCGGGCGAAGGAGTTGACCTGCCTCTACCAGGTGCAGGATCTGACCGGAGACCCGGAGCGGGCGCTCGACGACGTCTGCCGCGGGCTCCTCGAGGTCCTGCCCACCGGGTGGAGGCACCCGGACGCGTGCTGGGTGAAGATCAGCGTCGACTCGTCCGTGTTCGAGCGCCCGGGCGCGACGGAAACCCCCTGGGTGCAGCGCGCGCCGATCGTCGCGCTCGGCGAGCCCGTGGGGGCGATCGAGGTCTTCTACGAGCGCTACTTCCCCAAGGCGGACGAAGGGCCGTTCATGAAGGAGGAGCGCCGGCTGCTCGACCACGTGAGCCGGCTGCTGGGCCGCTACGTCGCCGAGCGCCGGCTGCGCGGCATGGTGCGCCACTGGCGCGCGTCCATCGAGCAGGCGCCCGCGGACGATCGCCGCGACTGGCGCGTCATCATCGAGTTCCTCCGCCGCACCGATCCGCACCTGCTCACCCGGTTGTCGCGGCGGATGATCAACTACCTCGTCTGGAGCGGCGTCGCCGAGGCGGAGAGCCTGCTCGAGCACATCGGATCGAACCAGCGCGAGCGCGAGCTGACCGACGAGAACCAGCCGATCGAGCGCGCGGGCCCCGACGAACTGACGCGCGTGACGAACGCGGCGTTCCGGGTGGCCGCCGACCATCTCGCCGACGAGGAGATCGTCCACGTCGTCGAGCAATGGGTGAAGGACGACAAGATCGGGTTCCTCGTCGAGGCGGTCGAACACCAGCGCACGTCGCTCACCGAGATTGCTGACGCGCTCGAGCGGTTCGTGGAAATGGGGTTCGGCGATGCCGCGCTGTCCCGGTCGGTCCAGCTGGGGCTGCGCGTGTCGCTCGTGCGGCGGTTCCTCACCGACGACCTCGGCTACATCAACACGGCGAAGCACTACCTGCACGTCGACGACTTCTGTGACATCGTGCAGCACGTGGTGTCGCCCGCCGGGTCGCGCGGCAAACTCGGCGGCAAGAGCTCCGGGCTCCTGCTCGCCTCGCACATCGTCCGCCGCTCGGAGGAGTACGCCGACGCGATCGGCGGCTTCAAGATGCCGAAGACGTGGTACCTCACGTCGGACGGCCTGCTCGCCTTCCTCGAGCACAACAACCTCCAGGACATCCACAACCGCAAGTACCTCGAGGTCGCCCAGGTCCGCCAGGAGTACCCGCACATCGTCCAGGCGTTCAAGAACGCCGACCTGCCGAAGGAGGTGGCGAAGGGCCTGAGCGTGGCCCTCGAGGACCTCGGCGACAAGCCGGTGATCGTGCGGAGTTCGAGCCTCCTGGAGGACCGGATCGGCTCGGCGTTCTCGGGGAAGTACAAGAGCCTGTTCCTGGCCAACCGCGGCAGCCGCCGGCAGCGGATGCAGGCGCTCACCGACGCGGTGGCCGAGGTGTACGCGAGCACGTTCAGCCCCGACCCGATCGAGTACCGGGCCGAGCGGGGGCTGCTCGACCTCCACGAAGAGATGGGGATCATGATCCAGGAGGTCGTGGGCACCCAGGTGGGGCGCTACTATCTCCCGGCGTTCGGCGGCGTCGCGTTCAGCCTGAACGAGTTCCGATGGTCGCCGCGCATCGCGCGGGACGACGGGCTGGTGCGGGTCGTGCCCGGCCTCGGCACGCGCGCCGTCGATCGGCTCAGCGACGACTATCCCGTGCTGCTGTCGCCGGGGCAGCCCGGCCTGCGCGCGAACGTCACGCCGGAGGAGTTGCAGCGGTACTCGCCCAGGCGCGTGGATCTCATCAATCTGGACGCCAACCGGTTCGCCACGGTCCTCATCGCGGACTTGCTGAAGCAGTACGGCTCGAAGTACCCGCTCTTCAAGCAGGTCTTCTCCGCCTGCGACCGCGACGGCCTGCGCCCGGTCGGCGGCTTCGACTGGGACGGCTCGACGGACAACCTCGTGGCGAGCTTCGAGGGCCTGGCCTCGAACACGGCCTTCCTCGCCCAGATGCGGGCGCTCCTGCGCGTGCTGCAGGAGCGGATCGGCGGGCCGGTGGACGTCGAGTTCGCGCACGACGGCACGGACTTCTACCTGCTGCAGTGCCGGCCGCAGTCGGCCCAGGACGAGTCGGCGCCTCAGGCCATCCCGCCGGACCTCGCGGCCGACCGCGTCCTGTTCGTGGCGCGGCGCTTCGTGTCGAACGGCCGCGTGCCGGATCTGACGCACATCGTGTACGTCAGCCCCGAGGCGTATGCCGCCCTCGGAGACGCCGAGTCGCTGCGCGACGTGGGCCGCGCCGTCGGGCGGCTCAACAAGCTGCTGCCGAAGCGCCGGTTCGCGCTGATGGGGCCGGGCCGATGGGGCAGCCGAGGCGACATCAAGCTCGGCGTGCCCGTCACCTACTCGGACATCAGCAACACCTCGCTGCTCGTCGAGATCGCCTCGCGCCAGGAGGGCTCGATGCCCGAGCTCTCCTTCGGCACGCACTTCTTCCAGGACCTGGTCGAAGCGTCCATCCGCTACCTGCCGCTCTACCCGGACGACGACGGGGCGGTGCTGAACCGGGCGTTCCTCGACGGCGCGCCGAACCAGCTGGCCGCGCTCGCGCCCGAGTTCGCGCACCTCGAGCGTGCGGTCCGGGTGATCGACGTGCCGGCCGCGACGGGTGGTCAGGTGCTGAAGGTGGTGATGAACGCGGACGTCGGGGAGGCGGTCGGGTTTCTCAGCTGACCACCTTGATGCCGACGAACTCGGTGGCTTCGCCCGACACGTCTTTCGCGCGGATCTCGACGACGTACTCCCCCGGCGAGAAGCTGGCCAGGGGCAGATCGACCTGGTAAGGCTGCGCCGCCTCGGCGGGTGCCGCGGACGGGAGGTCCAGCATCTTCTGGCCCCCGCGGCTGAGCAGCCGGACCGTCACCTCCGGCAGACCCGGCGCCGCCGAGTGCGCGACGAACCGCACGAGCAGCCGGTCGGTCCGCCGGAATTCCCGAAGCGGCGACGGCACGGGATCCGGATCGCGCGACAGCGACTGGAACTCGCGCGCGGTACGCGCCCGCAGGACCACCGGAGTCGACAGCCGGATCTCGGGCCCCGAGAAATCCGGAATCGCCTGTTCCTGCTGCAGCGTGTCGAGGACCTGGCCCTTCTCGTTCTGCACCGTGACCCGCGTCTGCAGCCGGCCCGGCTGGACCTGGAACGTCACCTTCGAGGCCGACCGCAGGGCTGGCGCGGCTGCGGGAGCGCCGGCGGCCCCCGTCGTCGCGGCGCCGGGCGCCGCAGCGCCCGCCGCGGCGGCATCCTCGGCCGGGACCGGTCCCCGGAAGTACTCGTCGCCCCCGCGGCTCGAGGCCACGAGCTGCACCCGCGAGGCCTGCTCGCGCTTCTCGCCGGGAATCGGCGGAACGGGCTCCCAGACGAACGTGACGCGAAGCGTGCCTGAGGCGTCGCGCGCCGTGCCGAGCCACGTCCGGACGTAAGCGTCGCGCTGGCGCGTCTCGACGTTGCTGAGCGCCTTCTCCACGCCGGGCGGCGGCGGCGGCTTCGGCGGCGCCGTCGCCTTCGCCACGTCCTCGGCCGTCGGCGCCCAGTAACCCCGCCGCGACCGCACCTGCAGACCCGGCCGTTTCACCTTGACCTTGATCTCGTGGAACTTCCCGTCCGGCGTCGCCAGCGGCGAGTTGTAGCCAATCAAGTAGTACGCGCTGGTGTCGCGCACGACCTGCTTCAGCCCGCTCTCGAGGTCGTTGCGGTTGACGATCGCGCGCCCGTCCGTATTCAACGCGAGCACCTGGAGCGTCTCCTGCGACCGCCGGAGATAGTCCGAGTCCGTCGTCAGGCCCACGTTCTCGTTGATGTCGAACTCGTTCACGGCGAGGCCGCGGGGGTCGAGGGTGTAGATCGCCGTGTTGTTTCGGTTGGCGGCGTCGAACACCAGGCGCAGATCCGAGAGCAGCTGCGCGTCCGCGCTGGCCTTCAATCGATCCTCCGAGAGGCTGTCGCCCGCGAACGGGTTCCTGGCGTTGGGATTGCCGAGGCCCGGCAGCTGCGCGTTCACGTTCCGCATCTGCGGCGGCAGGAGCGCCGTGAATCCCTCGCTGACGAAGATCACGGCCTTGCGGCCCTCGCGCAGCGAGCCGAGTTTCACGGCCAGGCCGCGCAGCGCCGTCATGACCACCTCGTTGCGGAGGGTCTCGATGGACTGCGCCGGGAAATTGGCGTACCGCTCCTCGACGGAATTGCGCGGCTTGTAGTCGAACTTGCGCCCTTCGAAGGCGAGCATGGACGCCGCCAGGGCGCCGGGATCCCGCGTGAAGGTCAGCTCCGACACCGACATCAGCGGGTACATCACCGCCACCATGTCCAGCGGCCCGAGCTGCGTGCGCACGAACTCGGCCAGCGTCTCCCGGACGCGCATCGAGGCGCCCCTGCGGACGTGATAGTCGTCCAGGAAGATCACGAACAGCCGCACGTCGTCGCGCGCCGCCTCCGACTCCTGGTCCGAGAGCGACCGGATGGGGCGCGCCGGCGCGCCGCCCGGAGCGACGTTCCCATCGGACCGGACGAGCCTGAAGAGGTCGATGGCCTGCGCCTTGCCGTCCTCGGTGATCTCGAAATCGGCGGCCGTGAGATCCGTGACCGGGCTGCCGTCCTTGCCGGACACGATGACGTCCACGCGCACCGCGTTGACGGCCGCGCGAAACACCGGGGGCTTCTGCGTCTGGTCGGCCGGCTGGCCTTGCGGCGCGGCCTGCCCCGAGGCCGGCGGTGCCGGCTGCTGGGCGCCGCCCTGCGCCGCCACGGACACGGCGAGACCGGCGGCCAGGGCGATTCCGGCCGCGGCGATGGCCGCACGGACGCGGCGGACGCGACGGGTGCGCCGGAGGAAGCTCCCCATGGTTCGATGATAACATCGACCGTGATCCCGAGACCTGAACGCACGACCCGCCCCGATCAGGAGGCCGACGTGGAGCCCAACGACGCGCGCCCGGCCTTGACCACGCTGTCCGAGGACGAACGCCTCTTCCGCGAGAGCGTCGCGGCGTTCGCCGACGCGAGGATCCGGCCCCTGGTCCGCGAGATGGACGAGCGCGCGGCGATGCCGCAGGACCTCATCAAGGAGCTCTTCGACCTGGGCGTCATGGGCATCGAGGTCCCCGAGGCGCTGGGCGGAGGCGGCGCCCGGTTCTTCCACGCCATCCTGGGCGTGGAAGAGCTGGCCGCGGTGGACCCGGCAGTCGCCGTGATGGTGGACATCCACAACACGCTCGTCGTCAAGGCGATCCTGCGGTGGGGATCGGCCGCGCAGCGGGAGCGTCACCTCCCCGAGCTCGCCACGCGAACCGTCGGGGCGTACGCCTTGTCCGAGGCCGGGGCCGGCAGCGACGCCTTCGCGCTCGCCACCCGCGCCGTGGCCGACGGGCCCGACTACGTGCTGAACGGCCGGAAGCTCTGGACGTCGAATGGGCACGAGGCGGGGCTGTTCCTCGTGTTCGCGAACGCCAATCCGGCGGCTGCGCACCGCGGGATCACCGCGTTCCTGGTCGAGCGCGGAACGCCCGGGTTCACCGTGGGGAGAAAGGAAGACAAGGTCGGCCTCCGGGCCAGCAGCACGTGCGAACTCGTCTTCGAAGATTGCCGGGTCCCGGCGGGCCAGATGCTCGGGGTGCTGGGCCAGGGCTACAGGATCGCCATCGAACTCCTGGACGAGGGCCGGATCGGCATCGGGGCGCAAATGGTGGGCGTGGCGAGGGCCGCTTTCCGTCACGCGGTCCGCTACGTACGCGAGCGGAAGCAGTTCGGCAGGCCCATCGCGGAGTTCCAGCTCGTGCAGGCGCAAGTCGCTCGGATGGCGGCCGACATCGAGGCGGCCCGCCTGCTCGTCTACAACGCCGCGCGGCTGTGCGACGCCGGCCGGCCTTTCGTCCTCGAGTCGGCCATGTCGAAGCTCGTCGCCGCCGAGGCGGCCGAACGGGTCACGTCGGCGGCCATCAACCTCTACGGGGGCTACGGCTTCACGCGCGACTTCCCCGTCGAGAAGCTCTGGCGCGATGCCAAGGTGGGCCAGATCTACGAGGGCACAACGAACATTCAGTTGCTGAC
>CAZBIP010000092.1:3543-6307 GCA_964491885.1 uncultured Vicinamibacterales bacterium | reverse complement strand
GCGATGCCAAGGTGGGCCAGATCTACGAGGGCACAACGAACATTCAGTTGCTGACCATCGCGAAGCACATACTAGGGGCTAGGGGCTAGGGACATTCTGAATTCTGGATTCTGACTTCTCTTGAATGCTATGAACACGATCACACTGAGGGTGACGGGAATGACGTGCGGCGGGTGCGAGAACGCCGTGAAGCGCGGGCTCGCCAGGCTCCGCGGCGTGTCCGACGTCTCGGCCTCGCACACCGACTCGCGCGTGGAGGTGACGTTCGATCCGTCCGCCGTGTCGCCTGACGAGATCCGCGCGAAGATCGAGGCCCTCGGCTACACCGTCGCCGGCTGATCGGGTCCCCGTGACGGCTGTCGGCGGCTGGAGATCGGCGGTCCGGAGCCGCGTCGAGCGGCTCTCGGGCGCACCCGTCGAGCGCGACCTTCGGCCCTACGAAGCCTTGCTCCGCCGCGTCGACCGCGTCGATGTCCGCGGCCTGACCGACGATCGCATCCGCGGGCGTGCCGCCGCGGCGCGGGCACGGGCGCAGGCGGGCGAAGACCTCTCGGCGCTGCTTCCAGAGGTCTACGCCCTGGCCCGGGAGGCGTGCGCCCGCGCGCTGGGGCTGCGGCCCTTCGACGTCCAGGTGATGGCTGCCGCCGCGCTGCACCAGGGCAAGCTCGCTCAGCTCGCCACGGGCGAGGGCAAGACCCTCGTGGCCGTCCTCCCGGCGGCGCTCAACGCGCTCGCGGGCAGCGGCGTGCACGTCCTGACCGCCAATGACTACCTGGCTTCGCGCGACGCCGCCTGGATGGGCCCGGCCTATGGCCTCCTCGGGTTGTCGACCGCGGCCGTCGTCACGGGCATGGACCGGCGGGCCCGGCAGGCTGCGTACGCCGCCGACGTGACGTACCTCACCGCCCGGGAGGCGGGCTTCGACTACCTGCGCGATCACACGGTCCTCGACCCCGCCGGCCTGGTGCAGCGGCCCTACCGATTCGCGATCGTGGATGAAGCCGACTTCATCCTGATCGACGAGGCCCGGGTGCCCCTCGTGATCGCCGGCGAGACCCCGCAGCCGCCCGTCGATCACGCCAGGATGGCGCGCCTCGCCCGCGAACTTCGCGGCGGCCTCGACTACGTCGTCGACGCCCCGTCGCGCAACGTGAGCCTCACCGACGAGGGGTTCCGGCGCGCCGAACGCCTGCTGGGCTGCGGACCGCTCCACGAGGCTTCGCAGCGCCTCGTGCTGGCCTCTCTTCACGTCGCGCTCCATGCCGAGACCCTGCTCCTCCGCGACCGCGACTACATCGTCCGGGGCGGCCGCGTCGAACTCGTCGACGAGTTCACGGGCCGCGTGGCCGACAACCGACGGTGGCCCCACGGCATCCAGCCGGCCGTGGAGGCCAAGGAGGGCGTCGAGGTCCGGCCGGAGGGTGTCGTGCTGGGCTCGATCCCGCTTCAACACCTGGTGCGGCTCTGGCCCCGGGTCGCGGGCATGACGGCCACGGCGGTGCCGGCAGCGGAGGAGTTCCACGCGCTGTACGGCCTCACGACCGTGGTGTTCCCTCCCAACCGCTCCTGCCGCCGCGTGGACGAGCCCGACGTCGTCTTCACCAGCCGGGAGGCGAAGACGTCGGCCCTGGTGGACGAGATCGCGCGCGCCCACGGCACCGGGCGGCCGGTCCTGGTCGGGACGGCGAGCGTCGCGGAGTCGGAGTCGCTGTTCCGCGCGCTCCGCGCCCGAGGCGTCAAGTGCCGCGTCCTGAACGCCCGCCACGACGCGCGCGAAGCGCGCATCGTGTCGAGGGCGGGCGTGCCGGGCGCCGTCACCATCTCGACGAACATGGCGGGCCGAGGCACCGACATCGTGCTCGGCGGCGGAGACGCGGCGCTGCGCGAACGGGCCGCGGCGCTCGGCGGGCTCTACGTCATCGGGACGAACCGCCACGAGAGCCGGCGCATCGACGAGCAGCTTCGAGGGCGCGCCGGCCGCCAGGGCGATCCGGGATCCTCACGGTTCTTCATCAGCCTCGAAGACGACCTCGTCCGCCGCTACGGCGTCATGGCGCTCATCCCGCCCGCCCAGAGGCCGCGGCCCCGGTCCGGCCCGGTGGAAGACCCGATCGTCAGGCGGGAGATCGCCCGCGCCCAGCGGATCATCGAGGGCCAGAACTTCGAGATCCGGCGCACGCTCTGGCGTTACTCGTCCATGGTCGAGGAGCAGCGCGCGATGGTGTCGGCGATGCGGCAGGACCTGCTGCACGGCCGGGACGGGTTCACGGCCTGCGCCGAGGACGCCCCGGCGCGGCATGCGGAGCTGGAGCGCGCCGTCGGAGCCGGCGAACTGGGCCGCGTCGAGCGGCGCCTCACGCTGCTGCTGCTCGACCGCCGGTGGAGCGACCATCTCGCCGCCGTGGACGACATCCGGGAGGGCATCTACCTCCAGCGCGTCGGCGGGAGGGATCCGCTCGCCGAGTTCCAGCGGCAGATCATCGACGCCTTCGCGGCGACGATGGAGGGGCTGCGCGAAGACGTCGTGGAGGCTTTCGGCCGGCTCGAGGCCGAGGGCGGCAGGATCGATCTCGAGCGGATCGGGCTCCGCGTACCGGCTTCGACCTGGACGTATCTGGTGAACGACGATCCGTTCAAGTCGGCCTGGTTCAGGCTCATCGGCCCCGGCGGCTTCGGCCACGCGGTCGCGGCGACGTTCCTCGCGGTCGTGTACTGGCCCCTGTCGTTCGCGCTCGCCGCGGCCGTCTTCGTCCGCCGGCGGCTG
>CAZBIP010000092.1:0-3443 GCA_964491885.1 uncultured Vicinamibacterales bacterium | reverse complement strand
ATCCGCTCGAACACCGGCCGCAGGCGCGCCACCGTCGTCGCGAGGTCCTCCGGCAGCACCCGCGTGTCGCCGACGACGGACATGAAGTTCGCGTCGCCGAGCCAGCGCGGCACCACGTGGACGTGCAGGTGATCCACGACCCCGGCGCCGGCCGCGCGCCCGAGGTTCATGCCGACGTTCAGCCCCTGGGGCCGGTAGAGTTCGGCGAGCGCCTGCTCCGCGACCCGGGTCAACTCCATCAGCTCGCACCGTTCCTCGGCGCTGGCGTCCGAGAGGGCGGCGATGTGGCGGTTGGGCACGACCATCAGGTGGCCGTTGTTGTACGGGTAGAGGTTCAGGACGACGAAGCAGTCGCGGCCCCGGTACAGCAGCAGCGACTCGGGGCCCGAGGCGTCACGCGCCTCGCAGAACACGCACGCGTGGGGTTCCCCGGTGCTCGTGATGTAGGTCATCCGCCAGGGAGAGAACAGGCGGTCCATCGCCCGCTACGCCTGCGGGGGCAGGGCCTCGGCCGGCTGGGGCTCGTCCGGCGCGCTCCCGTTGATGAGGTCCTTCAGCTCCTTGCCCGGCTTGAAGTACGGCACCTGCTTCGGCGGCACCTCGACGCGCGCCCCGGTCTTGGGGTTGCGGCCCTTGCGCGGCTCCCGCTTGCGCAGGCGGAAGCTGCCGAATCCGCGCAGCTCGATCTTCTCGCCCCGCTGGAGGGCGAGGATGATGCTGCGGAACACGGTGTCGACGATGACCTCGGAGTGCTTCTTGGTGAGGTCGGACACGCGCGAGACTTCTTCGACGAGTTCGGCCTTGGTCATGGTTTCCCCGGCGGGGAAAAGGCGGCGGCCCGGAGCTCCGAGGCCCCGGGCCGCCCGCCGCTACTTCTCGTCGCGCTGCTGCTGGCGGAAGTGATCGGCCAGCGTCGCCTGGGGCCGGCCCGTGCCCTCGCTGTAGGCCTGCCAGTCGGCGCGGTCCTGGTCCACCCGCATCGCCCGGATGCTCAAGCCGATCTTCCGCTCCGACGGGCTGAGCTTGATGATCTTCATCGGGTAGGACTTCTCCGCCTCGAGCTCGATCTTCTCCTCCTGGGAGTCGTCGAACTCGGAGACGTGGATCAGGCCCTCGATGCCCTCGGCGAGCTCGACGAACGCGCCGAAGTTCGTCAGCCGGACCACCTTGCCCTCGATGGTGTCGCCCACCTGGTGCTGCGAGAAGAACTCGTCCCAGATGTCGGTGGCGAGCTGCTTCAGCCCGAGCGACAGGCGCTGGTTCTCGGCGTCGATGTTCAGCACGACCGCCTCGACCTTGTCGCCCTTCTTCAGCACCTCGGACGGGTGCTTGATCCGCTTGCTCCACGACATGTCGGAGATGTGGATGAGGCCGTCGATGTCCTCCTCCACTTCCACGAACGCGCCGAACTCGGTCAGGTTGCGCACCTTGCCGACGATGTGCGCGCCGATCGGGTACTTGGACGCGAGGTCGTGCCACGGGTTGACTTCGATCTGCTTGAGGCCGAGCGAGATGCGCCGCGCGGCCGGATCCACGCCGAGCACCATCGCCTCGATCGGGTCGCCCTGGTTGAGGATCTTCGACGGGTGCTTGACCCGCTTGCTCCACGTCATCTCGGAAACGTGGATCAGGCCTTCGACGCCGGCCTCGAGCTCGATGAACGCGCCGTAGTCGGTGAGGCTGACCACCTTGCCCGACACCCGGCCGCCGATCGGGTACCGATCGGTCACGTTGCTCCAGGGGTCCGGCACGAGCTGCTTGTGCCCGAGCGACACGCGCTCGGTCGCCGGGTCGTACTTGAGCACCACCACGTCAATCTCGTCGTTGACCTTGAAAATCTCCGACGGGTGCCCGACGCGTCCCCACGACATGTCCGTGATGTGCAGCAGGCCGTCGATGCCGCCGAGGTCGATGAAGGCGCCGTAGTCCGTGATGTTCTTCACGACGCCGCGCAGCACCTTGCCCTCGGCCAGCGTCGCCAGGGTGAACTTCTTCTTCTCGGCGTTCTCCTCCTCGAGGAGCACCTTGCGCGACAGCACGATGTTGCCGCGCTTCTTGTTCACCTTGATGACGCGCATCCGCAGTTCCTGGTTCTTCAGCGCGTCCAGGTTGCGCACCGGGCGCACGTCCACCTGCGAGCCGGGCAGGAACGCCCGCACGCCGATGTCCACCGCGAGCCCGCCCTTGATCCGCTCGATCACCCGGCCGATGACGACCTTCCGATCCGCGTAGGCCTTTTCGATCTCGTCCCAGATCTTCATCTTCTCCGCTTTTTCGCGGGAGAGGACGACGTAGCCTTCGCGGTCCTCGGTCCGTTCCAGCAGCACGTCCACGGTGTCGCCCGGCTGGACGGTCACCTGGCCGTTCTCGTCGAGGAACTCCCCGACCTGGATGACTCCTTCAGACTTGTACCCGACGTCGACGACCACTTCGGAGTCGGTCACCTTGAGCACGGTGCCCTTCACGACCTCACCCTCCGAGATGTTCCGGAAGCTGTTGTCGTACAGGTCCAGCAGCGCGGCAAAGTCCGCCGGGTCCATGTCCTCGGCGTAGCCTGCCCTGGGTTTGATCGATCGCACCGGCCCAGCCCCGTGAGCCTGGCCGGTGGGGCGTCCCGCCTGTGTTGCCAGGTCTGGGGTGTTTCCGCTGTCTTCGTTCGCCATGCGTCGCGCGTCCTCCTGCACTTCGAGATCTACCGGTCTTGGGTTCAGCGCCGGCGGGCTGAGAATGGCGCGGCCACCGTGGATGGCCACAAGCGCTTGAGTGTACGATACTTACGGCGAGAGGGTCAAGCGCGCTCGCGGACGATGGCCATCACCCGCTCGACCACCTCGGCAATCGACAGGTGCGTCGTGTCGATGACCACGGCGTCGGCGGCGATGCTGAGCGGAGAGGCCTGGCGGGTCCGGTCGTATTCGTCTCGGCGGGCCATCGCCCGGGCGATCTCTTCGAGCGCCTGCGTGACGGACGCCGAGTGCGCAGGGTCGTTGGCGCGGCGCCGCGCGCGCTCCTCGGGCGACGCGTCGAGATAGATCTTCACGGGGGCGTCGGGCAGCACGACGGTGCCGATGTCGCGCCCCTCCATCACGACCGGGCCCGCCGCGGCCATCGCGCGCTGGCGGGAGACGAGTTCGGCACGCACCGCGGCCTGGCGGGCAACGGGCGTCACCGCGCGGTCGATCTCGGGCGTGCGGATGGCCGCGGAGACGTCCGCCCCGTCGATGCCGACCCGGCTGCCGTCCACCTCGATGACGGCCTCCCGCGCCACCTTCAACACGGCGTCCCCGTCCTCGAGATCCACGCCGAGTTGGAGCGCCCGCCACGCCACGGCGCGGTACATGGCGCCGGTGTCCACGTGGCGGTAGCCCAAGGCGTCGGCCACGGCCCGCGCGACCGTGCCCTTCCCCGCTCCCGACGGGCCGTCGATGGCGATGACTGCGTGC
>CAZBIP010000091.1:0-12751 GCA_964491885.1 uncultured Vicinamibacterales bacterium | reverse complement strand
GAGGTGCTTTCGGCGTGCCGTGGCGGTCTGCCGGCCCCCAGCCCCCAATCCCCAGCCCCCGTTGATCTCTCGGCCTTCATGACCCTCCGCCTCCTCCTCGGCGCGCTCCTTCGGCCGCCGCGGGTAAACTTCGTGAATGCCGACTTCGTGGAGTGACCCGGTGATGCCAGACCCGCCGGCCCGCGACGTCCCGTTCACGCTGAACGGCAAGCCGTTCACCGCCCGCGTCGAGGCCTGCACGTCGCTGCTGGAGGTGCTGCGAGAGCAGGCTGGCCTGCTCTCGCCGAAGAACGGCTGCGCGCCCCAGGGATCGTGCGGGGCGTGCACGGTGCTCGTGGACGGCCGGGCCCTCTCGTCCTGCGCGGTGCCTGCCGTCCAGGTGGCGCACAAGCACGTGCTGACGCTCGAGGGCTTCGACCCGCGGGAGCGTCACGTCTTTGCCCACGCCTTCTCGGCGGCGGGTGCCGTGCAATGCGGCTTCTGCATTCCCGGGATCGTCGTCGCGGCCAAGCGGCTCCTCGACGAGGTGCCGCGGCCGACACGCCGGCAGATCGCGGAATCGCTCAACAACCACGTCTGCCGCTGCACCGGCTACGTGAAGATCATCGACGCCATCGACCTCGCGGCCCGGGCGCTCCAGGGCGAGCCCCTTCCGGCCGCCGAGGCGTCGGGCCGGATCGGCACCAGCCTCCCCCGCCAGGACGCCGCCGACTTCGTGCTGGGCGAATTCCCCTACGTGGATGATCTGCGGATCGAGGGGCTGCTGCACGCGGCGTTCCTCTTCGCCCCGCGCCCCCGCTCCCGCGTGCGTCGCATCGACACCGCCGCCGCGCTTGCGCAGCCCGGCGTCGTGCGGGTCGTCACGGCCGGGGACGTCCCCGGCGAGCGCTTCCAGGGCCTGCTCGAACGCGACTGGCCGCTCTTCGTCGCGGAGGGCGAAACGACGCACTGCATCGGGGACGTCCTGGCGGCGGTCGTCGCCGACAGCGACCGGCACGCGCGCGCGGCGCTGGCGCACATCCGGATCGAAGACGAGGCGCTCCCCGGCGTGTTCTCGCCGCCGGAGTCCCTCGCGCCGGGGGCGCCGCGCGTCCACCCGGACCGCGACAACCTCCTCTCCCGCTCAGCCATCGTCCGGGGCGACGTGGACGCGGCGCTGGCGGCGTCGGCCTTCGTCGAGACGAGGACGTTCACGACGCAGGTCATCGAGCACGCCTTCCTCGAGCCCGAATCGTGCGTGGCAGTACCTGGGGATTGGGGACCGGGGGCTGAGGAGCGGGACGACGAGCACGAGTTTGCCAGCGTCGCGCTGAACCCCGACCCCCAACCCCCAGACCCCAATCCCCGCGTCGCGGTGTTCTCCCAGGGCCAGGGCGTCTTCGACGATCGGCGGCAGATCGCGTCGTTCCTGGGCCTCCCCGAGTCGCGCGTGCACGTGACGCAAGTCGCGGCGGGCGGCGCCTTCGGGGGCAAGGAGGACCTGAGCATCCAGGGGCAGGTGGCGTTGATGGCGCTCCTCACCGGCCGCCCGGTCAAGGCCACGCTCACGCGCGAGGAGAGCATCCGGCTGCACCCGAAGCGCCACCCGATGACCCTGACCTACACCCTGGGCTGCGGGCCCGACGGGCGCCTCACGGGCCTGCGCGCGCGCATCGTCGGCGACACAGGGGCTTTCGCCTCGGTTGGCGCGAAGGTGTTGGAACGGGCCGCGGGGCACGCAGCGGGACCGTACCGGATTCCCGCCCTCGACATCGAGTCGTCGGCCGTCTACACCAACAACCCGCCGTGCGGCGCCATGCGGGGGTTCGGCGCGAACCAGACGGCATTCGCCATCGAGAGCATGCTGGACATCCTCGGCGAACGCGCCGGCATCGACGGGTGGGAGATGCGCTGGCGCAACGCCCTCGAGCGGGGCGACACGTTCTGCACCGGGCAGGTTCTCGAGTGCGCGGTGGGCCTCAAGGACACGCTGGAAGCCGTGAAAGGCGTCTACTACGGCTCGCGGCGCGCGGGCATCGCGTGCGGCGTCAAGAACGTCGGCATCGGGAACGGCCTCCCCGAAGCCGGGCAGGCGGTGGTGGAGGTGACCGCGCGCGGCCGCGTCGTCATTCACACCGGGTTCAGTGAAATGGGCCAGGGCTTCTACACCGCGATGGCGCAGTGCCTCTGCGACGTCACGGGGATCGACCCCCAACTCGTCCGCACCGAGGTCGACACGGCGTTCCCCACGCCCTGCGGGATGACGACGGCCTCGAGGGCGACGGTGCTCGGAGGGCGGGCGGTCCAGGACGCGGCGCGCCGGCTGAAGGCCGATCTCGTGCCGGGCACGCTGCTCATGGACCTGGCCGGACGCCGCTACTACGGCCAGTATCAGGCCGGCGACACCGTCCCCCTGGGCTCGAACGTCGAGCGCCCGCGGACGCATATGACGTACGGCTTTGCCACACAGGTCTGCGTCCTCGACGCGGAGGGCCGCGTGGAAACCGTGGTGGCGGCCCACGACGTGGGCCGCGTCCTCAACCGCCACGCCTTGGAGGGCCAGATCGAAGGCGCGGTGCACATGGGCCTCGGCTACGCGCTGACCGAAGAACTCACGCTCGCGCAGGGCGTGCCGGAGTCGTGCAAGCTGCGATCGCTGGGGCTCATCCGCGCGAAGGACATGCCCGAGGTCCTCGTCGTCCTCGTCGAGTCGTGCGATCCCGAAGGCCCCTTCGGCGCCAAGGGCGTCGGAGAGATCGGCCTGGTCCCGACGGCGGGTGCCGTCGCCAACGCGCTGTACCGGTTCGACGGGGTGCGGCGGTGCTCGCTGCCAGTGCGGGACTCGCCCGCGGCGCGGGGGATCTCAAGAGCTAGGGACTAGGGGCTAGGCGCTAGGCGCTGGTCTGGCGACGATCATGGCAAGAATAGAATCCTACCGGGATCTCACGGCGTGGCAGAAGGCGATGGCCTTGGCGGCGGAGTGCTACCGGTTCACTGCGGCGCTTCCCATCGAAGAACGCTACGGCCTCACCGCGCAGATCCGAAGAGCGGCTGTGTCGATTCCCTCGAACCTTGCCGAAGGCCACAACAGACGTTCGCGCCAGGCGTTTGCCAATCACGTGTCGATCGCCCTGGGCTCGCAGGCCGAGGTGGAGACGCAGATCAGGCTCTGCGTGATCCTCCACTACGTTTCGGAGTCCGATACGATGCCCGTGCTGCAACTGGCCGCCGAGGTTGGCCGACTGCTGCACGGCCTCGTTCGCTCGTTGGAAAGTACCGACTAGCGCCAAGCGCCTAGTCCCTAGCCCCTCCGGAGCACATCCCATGCCCGTGAACTGGTCCTCCTCCCGCCGCACGCACCGCTCGATTTTCGCCGCCATCGGCCGGACGCCGATGGTCCGGCTCAACCGCGTCCCCGCCGCGGAAGGGGTGCGCGCGAAGATCCTGGTGAAACTCGAGTACTACAGCCCGTCCGGCAGCCTGAAGGACCGCATCTACTGGAACATGCTCGAGCGCGCCGAGCGGCGCGGGGCGCTGAAGCCGGGAATGACCGTGCTCGAGTGCTCGACCGGCAACGCCGGCATCGGCTGCTCGTTCGTCGCCGCGGTCAAGGGGTACCCCTGCATCGTCGTCATGCCCGAGGGCATGTCGGAGGAGCGGAAGAAACTCGACATCGCCTACGGGACGCAGATGGTCTACACGCCCGGCGGCGAGAGCGACGTCGACCTGGCGCTCGAGAAACTCGAGGAGATCCGGCGCAAGGACCCGAAGCGGTACTTCGTGCCGGCGCAGTTCGACAACCCCGATAACGTAGACGCCCACGTGCGCACCACGGCGCCGGAGATCTGGGAGCAGACCGGCGGCCGGGTCGACGCGTTCATCATGACGCAGGGCACCGGCGGGACGCTCACCGGCGTGGGGCGCTACATCCGCCGGCGGCGGAAGGCGATGCGCCTGTTCGCCATCGAGCCGGCCGAGTGCCCGCTGCTCTCGCGCCGAGTCTGGGGCCCGCACGGCATCGAGGGCATCGGGGACGGGTTCGTGCCGCGCAACCTCGACGTCAGCCTCCTCGACGGCATCGTCACCACGTCGACGAAGGAGTCGATGGAGATGGCGCGCCGGCTCGCCCGGGAGGAAGGGATCTTCTGCGGCATCTCGTCGGGGGCGAACGTCGCCGGCGCGATCAAGCTGGCCCTGACTCACCCGGAGTTGAAGACGATCGTCACGCTCATCTGCGACACGGGCCAGCGCTACTTCTCGACCGAGTTGTGCGGCAGCCCCAAGCACGTGGACATCCCGGAACGCGATCACCCCATGGACGCGCACACGATCAGGCAGTTGAACCGGTATCAGAAGACGTGGGAGATCATTGACTAGGGGCAAGGGGCAGATGTACGAGCGCATCTACGACCAGGCTCAGCGGCACGAGCGCGGGGTCGCCCGCTTTCTCCGCGATCTCATCGCCATCAAGTCGCTCAGCTCGCAGGAGGGAGACGTCATCCGCCGCGTCGAGGCCGAGATGGCCGCGAGCGGGTTCGACGAGATCCGCGTCGATTCGATGGGCAACATCCTCGGGCGCGTCGGCAGCGGCCCCCGCGTGCTGGCCCTCGACGCGCACGTGGACACGGTGGACGTGGGCAACCCGGCGGCCTGGTCGATCGATCCGTTCGCCGGCGACGAGCGAGACGGGGTGATCTACGGCCGCGGCGCCTGCGACATGAAGGGCGCCCTCGCGTCGATCGTGTACGGCGGGCGCCTCATCAAGGAACTGGGCCTCGACGGCGAGTTCACGCTGTGGGTGGTGGGCAGCGTGCAGGAGGAGGACTGCGACGGCCTCTGCTGGCAGTACATCCTCAACGAGGGCGGGCTTCGGCCGGAAGCCGTCGTCATCGCCGAGCCGACGAACCTCGCCGTCTACCGCGGGCACCGGGGCCGCATGGAAATCGAGGTCCGGACGAGCGGCGTCTCGTGCCACGGCTCTGCCCCGGAGCGCGGCGTCAACGCCATCTACAGGATGGCGCCGATCGTCGCCGACATCGAGCGCCTGAACGAGCGCCTCGGCGGGGAGCCCTTCCTCGGCAAGGGCACGGTCGCGGTGGCCGAGATCCGTTCCACCTCGCCCTCGCTGTGCGCCGTCGCCGACTCGGCCGCGATCCACCTCGACCGAAGGCTGGCGGCCACCGACACGCTGGACTCCGCCGTGCGCGAGATCGAGGAACTCCCGAGCGTGCGGAATGCGGGCGCGGAGGTCGTCGTGCTGGACTACGCCGTCCCGAGCTGGCGCGGCCTCACCTACCCGACCCGGAAGTACTTCCCCACGTGGCTGCTGCCCGAAGACCACCCGCTGCTCGGCGCCGCCGTGGGCTCGTACGAACGGCTCTTCGGCCGCGCGCCGGACGTGGGGCGATGGGTGTTCAGCACGAACGGCGTCGCCGTCATGGGCATGCACGGGATCCCGTGTGTCGGCTTCGGCCCGGGCAACGAGATCCACGCGCACATGGCCACGGAGCAGATCCCCGTCGAGCACCTCGTCAAGGCGGCCGCCTGGTACGCCGCGTTTCCGCTGGTGTACACGGAAGCGGCCCGCCGGGCCTGATGCCCGGGCGGGCCGCCGCATCACCCCTCGCCCCGACGGGCGCTTACGCCTTGCCCTCCGCCTTCCGGCGCGCCACCTGCTGCGCCTGGATCGCCGTGAGGTTGACCGTGAAGACGATGTCCTCGATCAGGCAGCCGCGGGAGAGGTCGTTCACCGGCTTGGCCATGCCCTGCAGCATCGGGCCGATGCTCACCACGTTCGCCGACCGCTGCACGGCCTTGTAGGTCACGTTCCCGGTGTTCAGGTCCGGGAAGATCAGCACCGTCGCCTTGCCCGCCACCGCCGATCCGGGGGCCTTGAGGCGGGCCACGTCCGGCATGACTGCGGCGTCGTACTGCAGCGGCCCCTCGAGCGCCAGGTCCGGCCGCAGCTGCTTCGCGATCCTCGTGGCTTCCTTCACCTTCTCGACGTCCTCGCCGGTCCCGCTCGAACCGGTTGAGTACGACAGCATCGCCACCCGGGCGGGAATCCCGAAGGCGACGGCCGAGTCCGCGCTCTGGATGGCGATGTCCGCCAGTTCGTCCGCCGTCGGGTTCGGCACGACGGCGCAGTCGCCGAACACCAGCACCTGGTCGGGCAGGCACATGAAGAACACGCTCGACACGAGCTTGCACCCGGGCACGGTCTTGATGATCTGCAGCGCGGGCCTGATCGTGTGCGCGGTGCTGTGCACGGCCCCCGACACCAGCCCGGAGACCTCGTCCAGCGCGAGCATCATCGTGCCGACCATGATCGGGTCGCGCAGTTCGTCGACGGCGCGCTCGGGCGTCATGCCCTTGGCCTTGCGGCGCTCCACGAGCTGATCGACGTACTTCGGCGCCACCTGGGCCGGGTCGATGATCTCGACCGAGGCCGGCAGCGCGAGGCCCTGCTTCACGGCCACCTCATGCACCTCGTCCGGGTTGCCGAGGAGCACGCATCTCGCGATGCCGCGGTTCTCGATGATCGCCGCGGCGGCCACGGTGCGCGGCTCGGTGCCCTCGGGCAGGACGATCCGCTGCACGCTCGACCGGGCCTGCTCGATCAGGCGGTGGCGGAACGCCGGCGGCGACATGCGGGGCACGTGCGTCGTGTGCCCGAACCCCTTGGCCCAGTCGACGTCGATCCGATCCGCGACCGAGTTCATCGTGCGCTCGATGCGCTCCACGTCGTCGGCGGGGATCTCGGTGTTCATGCTGCCGACCCTCGTGGCGGCGCGATAGCTCCAGTCGTCCACCGCCAGCACGGGCAGACCGGTGTCCAGGGCCTTCCGGCACAGCCGGATGACCCGCGGATCCGGGTCGAGGCCGCCGGTCAGCAGGAGGCCGGCGATCGGGGTGCCGGCCTGGACGCTCAGGGCCACGGCCATGATCACGTCGCTCCGGTCACCGGGCGTGATGATGAGGGCGCCCGGCCGCATCGCCCGGAGAGCGTTCGGCACGGTGGCGGCGCAGATCCCGACGTCGCTGACGCGCCGGGTGCGCATCTCGCCGGCGAACACCACCCGTGCCTTGAGGGCGCTTGCCACGTCCAGGACGCGGGGCGCCGCCAGGTCGTTGCTGCACGGCACCACCGCCAGCGGCGTCAGCTTGACGGCCTTGAGGGCCGCCCGGTGGGCCGCCTCGTTGTCCGCGAAGGTGGCCACGCCCTCACAGTCGGAGCAGCCCCCCTGCGCCTGTCCGATGGTCTCGGTCTCGGCCCGCTGCGCCGCTCCCCCGAGGCACACCCGGTTGAGGATGCAGCGCACCTCGCGTCCCTCGGGCTGCGGTCCGTAGCCGTGGGCGGCGATGGCGATCGCGTCCGCCACCTCGGCCGCGTCCTGGCTGCGCGGCGCCGCGACGAGCACCAGCTCGGCGTCGAGCGCCTTGAGCATGAGCTCGTTGACCCTCGACGCGTGCACCATCCCCGGCTCGGGATTCATGCCCTCGACGACGAGCACGTCGGCGCCGACGCTGGCCCGTCCGGCCAGTTCGACGACGTGTTCCATCAACGTCTGGTCGTCGCCGACCGCCAGGAGGTCCTCCGCCTTGTGGATGGGCACCGACGGCACCGGCAGGATGTGCGCGCCGAGGGCGACGAGCGCCGCCGACTGGCTGACCTCCCGGTTCGCGACCGGCTTGACGAACGACACGCGGACGCCCTGGCGATCGAGCGCGCGCACGAGGCCGAGGCAGGCGGTCGTCAGGCCGACGCGCCGCCCGGCCGGGGCAACGAGAATCGTGGTAGCCAACGGAACCTCCCGAAATAGCTGGAACGACGCCGGCGCGCTACTGCTTGCGCGCGATGTCCGCGGTGTCCTGGGCGATCATGAGCTCCTCGTTCGTCGGCACGACCAGCGCCTGGGGCCGGATCTCCTCGGTGATGCGCCCGTTCTGGCTGCGGCCGTGCGTTGCGTTCGCGTGCGGGTCGAGCGTGAGACCGAGGAAGCCGAGCTGCTCCACCGTCCTCGCGCGCACCGCCACCGAGTTCTCGCCGATGCCGCCCGTGAAGACGAGCGCGTCCAGGCGGCCGAGCGGCACGACGAGCGCCGCCAGCGATTTCGCCAGCACGTAGCAGAAGATGTCGAACGCCAGGCGCGCGCGCTCGTGGCCCTTGGCCGCCGCCTCCTCGATGGTCCGCATGTCGTTCGACAGTCCCGACACGCCGAGCAGCCCGGACTTCTTGTTGAGGATGTCCAGGATCTGCTTCTCGGGCCTGCCGAGGGCACCGGCGACGTGGTCGATGATCGCGGGATCGATGGAGCCGCTGCGGGTGCCCATCATCACGCCCTCGAGCGGCGTCAGGCCCATCGTGGTGTCCACGCTGCGGCCGTCCCGGACGGCCGTGCACGAACAGCCGTTGCCGAGGTGGGCCGTCACGATCCGGTGCCGCTCCGGCGAGAGCCCGGTCAGGTGGAGCGCCTGCTTCGCCACGAACCGGTGGCTGGTGCCGTGGAACCCGTAGCGGCGCACGCTGTGCGCCTCGAGCCACTCGTGCGGCACCGGGTAGGTGTACGCGACCGGCGGCATGGTCTGGTGGAACGCCGTGTCGAACACGCCGACCTGCGGCAGGTCCGGGAAGAGTTCCTGGGCGATGCGGATGCCGACCAGGTTGGGCGGGTTGTGGAGCGGTCCGAGAGGAATGCACTCCTCGACCTTGGCGATGACTTCCGGCGTGATGGCCATCGAGCCGGAGAACTTCGAGCCTCCGTGCACGACGCGGTGGCCGACGCCGATCAACTGGTCGGTGAGCCCGAGTTCGTTCAGCAGGGTCCCGATGGCGCGCAGCGCTTCCTCGTGCGCGGCCTTCGGGGTCGGCCGGGACTCCTTCTTGCCGTTGCGCTTCCAGTCGAAGCTCGCCTCCTGCGAGCCGAGGCGCTGGGCGATGCCGGACACCTCTTCCCGGGAAGACACGGGATCGATGACGGCGAACTTCACGGACGAGGATCCGCAGTTGAGTACGAGTACGTCCATTGGCGATACCTAAGTGACGTCCGGCGTGGCGGCAGGGGCAGAGGCCACCGAACAGGGTTACGGAAGATGCCACAACCGGCCCCGCGCGGGCCGGCAAACCCCAACATACTACCCGTTCCGGGGGCGGCGGCCAATCCCCGGATCGCGTGCCCGGACGGGGCCGGACCCGGCTGCCGGCGGCCTTCCTTCGGACATCCCGCCGGGCCCCGGCTGGCGCCATCGGGCGCCGCGACGCCGGCCCCGGCTCCCGGACATCAGTACTTCGCCAGGCGCTCCATCAACGCCTTGGCCGCCTCGGGCGCGGCGGCCCCGCCGGTGACGATTTCTCTGACGCTGATCTTCCTGCCGTACAGGTCCTTGTTCGCGTCGTCGTCTCCGCGGAGCGTCGACCCGCCGAGCGAGATGCCCGCGAAGATCCCGCGCGAGCGCGACCAGGACAGGATTTCGGCGGTCATCATCGCGTCGGTCTGCGCCGAGACGGAGCGGCCGACCGGCCCCGCCGCCACGGAGGCATCGGCCCCCAGCGTGAACTTGCTGGAGAGCAGGCGGTCCACGCCGCGCTTGTTCATCACGGTCAGGACGACGTCGACTTCCACTCCGCCGATCTGGAACCCGTAGCTTCCGCCTTCCATCCTGACTCCGGCCGGCGCCGACCAGCCGTCGCCGCTCCGGCAGGAGGCGAACCCCCGGCCGTACTTGATCCCGATGCCGATGGCGCCCTTCTTCAGCCCGGGCACGATGACGACGCACTCGGCCTTCTTCAGGAGGTCGGTCGGAATGGACGCGTCGCCGGCGCTCGTGGCCTCGTCGAAGACCTTGACGGTGTTCTCGAGCCGGGTGACGACCTGGGCCGCGGCCGGGGAGGGCCATACGAGCCCGAGCGCTGCCGCGACGACGAGAGCCGCCAGTCCTGCCGTGTGCTTCCGCATGTCAGCCTCCGCACGCTTGTTGTGCCTCATCAGGGTAGATCGCGCCAGGCGCGCCGGGCAACACACCCCGCCCCCTCTTCCCTCTGCGGGCCGCCCGCTTGCGGCAGCCGACCCGAGCCGCCGGCCGGCGTGAACGGCCGGTGCCGTCGCCAGTGCCGCCGCGCGTTCCGCGATGGCAGAGCCGGGGGCCCATGGCGTACACTTCGCGGGTATGCCGACACGACTCCCGAAGCTGCCGGGCACGGTTCGGGGCAGGGACTACCTCGAGACCCGAGACTGGAGCCACAGCGAGGTCGAGTTGTTGCTCGAGACCGCCGGTGAACTGAAGCGCGCCTTCCGGGCCGGGCGGCCCACGCGTTACCTCCCCGACAAGACGGTCTTCCTGTTCTTCTTCGATAAGTCCACGCGCACGCGGAACTCCTTCGAAGCCGGCGCGACCCAGCTCGGCGCCCACGCGCACTTCATCGCGGCGGAAACCTCCCAGGCCGCGCACGGGGAGTCGCCGAGGGACATGGGCATCATCCTCTCGAGCTACGGCCACGCCATCGCCATCCGGCACGACCTCGTGCCGGGCGAAGGCAACCGCTACATGCGGGAGGTCGCCGCACACGCCACGGTCCCGGTCTTCAACATGCAGTGCGACGTGGACCACCCGTTCCAGACGCTCGCGGACCTCATGACGATCCGCGAGGAGTTCGGCGACAACCTGAGGGGGCGGCGCATCGCCGTGACGTGGGCGTACGCCCCGAGCTACGCCAAGCCGATGTCCGTCCCGCAGGGCCTGATCACGCTGATGCCGCGCTTCGGCCTCGACGTGGTGCTCGCCCATCCGCCCGAATGGAAGCTGATGGACGCGCCGATGGCGTACGCGCGCGAGCAGGCGCGGCTGCACGGGACCACGTTCGACGTCACGAACGACATGGACGAGGCGTGCCGGGGCGCGGACGTCGTGTACGCCAAGTCGTGGGGCATCGAGGAGCTGTTCCACAAGCCGCAGGACGCGCTCGCCCTGTCGAAGCAGTACCAAGGTTGGATCTGCGACGAGCGGCGCATGGGGCTCGCGTCGAAGGAAGCGATCTACATGCATTGCCTCCCCGCCGACCGCAACCACGAGGTGACCGACGCCGTGATCGACGGGCCGCAGTCGCGGGTGTTCCCGGAGGCCGAGAACCGGCTGCACACCTGCAAGGCGGTTATGGCGCTGACGATGTGAGGCTCGGGATTCGGGGTTCGGGATTCGGGGCTCGGGTCGTCGACGAGGCCGAGCGGGCGGGTGTCCCGCCGCACGAATGGGGGATGGCAGAATGAAATCGGCGATGGCCGTGGCCGCCGTGGTGGCGCTCGCGTCGTCGGCGGCGGTATGGGCCGGGGAGCCACAGCACTCTCGGGCCCTGGGAGGGAAGACCGTGGCAGCTCTCGACGCGCTTCACGCCAGGCTCGACAAGGCCGCCGAGGCCGTGCTTCCGGACGTCGTCGCCTGGCGGCGCCACCTCCACGAGCATCCCGAGCTCGGCAACCAGGAGTTCCGCACGTCGGCCTTCGTCGCGGAACGGCTGCGCGCGATGGGCTACGACGTCCGGACGGGCGTCGCGAAGACGGGCGTCGTCGGCCTCATCACGGGCGGGAAGCCGGGCCGGGTCGTCGCGCTTCGGGCCGACATGGACGCGCTGCCGGTCACCGAGGAGACCGGCCTGCCGTTCGCCTCGAAGGCCCGCGGCGAGTACGGCGGCAAAGAGGTCGGCCTCATGCACGCGTGCGGCCACGACTTCCACATGGCGATGCTGCTCGGCGCCGCCCACGTCCTGGCCTCGATGAGAGCCGATCTGCCCGGCTCCGTGAAGGTGGTCTTCCAGCCGGCCGAGGAGGGCGCCGCGGGCGAACCCGGCGGCGCGGAGGTCATGGTCCGGGAGGGTGTCCTCGAGAATCCGAACGTGGACGCGATGTTCGGCCTCCATGTCGGCATCACGCCCGAGGAGGCGGGTGCCATCACGTTCAGGCCGAGAGGGCTGATGGCGGCCGGCAACACCTTCAGCATCGTCGTGCACGGGCGGCAGACCCACGGCGCCCTCCCCTGGGCCGGCATCGATCCCATCGTCGTGGCGTCCCAGATCGTGCTCGGCCTGCAGACGGTGGTGAGCCGGCAGATCGATCTCCCGGAGGCGCCGGCCGTCGTCACCGTGGGCACCATCGAGGGCGGGAGCCGCCACAACATCGTGCCGGACCAGGTGCGGATGACGGGCACGATCCGCACGTTCGACCCGGGCATGCGCGACGAGATCCTCGCCCGCGTGCGGCGCACGGCCACGCGGATCGCCGAGTCGGCCGGGGCGACGGCCGAGGTCGACATCGACGAGGGCTACCCGGTCACGTGGAACGACCCGGCCCTCGCCGAGCGGATGGCTCCGTCGCTCCAGCGCGTGGCGGCGGCGTTCAATCCGAACGTGAAACCGACGACGACGTCCGAGGACTTCTCGTATTACGGGCAGAAGGTGCCGGCGCTGTTCTTCTTCCTCGGCGTCGCCCCCAGGGGAACGGATCCGGCCGCCTGGGCGGCCAATCACTCGCCCCGGTTCAACCCCGACGAATCGGCGCTCGTCACCGGCGTGCGCGCACTGGCCAGCGTCGCCGTCGACTACCTCAGCGGCCCGTCGAAGTGAAGGAGACCTGACACCCGTGGCCGAGTATCGCGTCCGCGAGCACCCGATCCTGCCGATTCCCGAGGCGAAGCCCGTCCCGTTCTTCTGGAACGGCACGCCGTGCACGGGCCACGAGGGCGAGACGATCGCGTCGGCGCTCTTCGCGAACGGCGTGCGCGT
>CAZBIP010000090.1:0-12884 GCA_964491885.1 uncultured Vicinamibacterales bacterium | reverse complement strand
GCCCTGAACCACGCCTCGAACCGGGTCTTCGGGAAACGCGTCCCGAGCCGGGTGAACGCCTCGACGGCAGCCGCGTACTGACGGATGCCGTCGTAGAACTCACCCAGTTGCCACAGCGCGGCCTCCGAGGTGGTGTGCGTGGGTGCGCGCTCGGTCAGGAGCCGCTTCGTCAGCACCGAGGCCGGAACGGCCTGGCCGGCCACGGCATCGGTCTCGCGCAGCGCCTTCCGGTCCTCCAGGTCGATCTTCACCATCATGGCGGGCACGAACCAGATCGTGTCGGAATACCGTTCGCCCACGAGCGCCAGTTTCGTCCGGGCCTCGGCATCCTGCCCTTTCTTGATGAGCACCCGCGCCTCGTTGTAGAGGCTCCCGGCCTCGCGCTGCGACGCCGCCGTGCTTGCCGGCCTGGCGGCGGCCGGCGCGTCCGCCGGCTTCGTCGTCGGCCCGGAGACGTCGGGCGGCGGTGCGCCGGACCGCCCGGCTCCTGGCGGAACCAGCGGCGCGGCGGGTGTCGCGCGGTCGGAAGGCGCGCGTGCGGCCAGCGTCGCCGGTGGCTTTGCGACAACAGGTCCGGGCGGCACCGGCGGTTCGGGCTCCGTCGCGAGCAACGCCGGGGCCACGGCCATCGGGGTCGCCAGGGCGGGCATGCCCGGCAGCGCAGACGAGACCAGCGGGGCCAGCTCGGCAGCCGGCTCCGGCAGAGGCGGGACCTCGGCGGCCGGTTCCGCCGAACCCGGCGCGGCCGATGGCGTGCCGGCCTGCGGCAGGAAGGGGCCCGGCACGCGCAGGAGGACGAACGCGCCCGCCGCCGCGAGTCCAATCAACGCGATCCCTGCGACGACGTACCTCGGGCCCCTCGACGCGGCCTTCCGGCGCGGAGCGGCCACCCGCCTCGATCCGAACCAGCGGCGGACCGACAGGTGCGAGACCTCGCTCAGGAGCCGGAGCCCGACGACTTCCTCCACCGTGTCCAGGTCCCGCACGAGCGCCGCGACGTCCTGGTAGCGCCGTGCAGGGTCGGTCGCGAGGCACTTCAGCACGATCGGATCGAGCGCGAGGGGCACCTGGCTGTTGACGTCGCTCGGCAGGCTGAACTTCCCGACGGGCAGCTTCCCTGTCATGACTTCGTAGGCCACGACCCCGAGCGAGTAGATGTCGGATCTCGCCGTGGCCTCGCCACCGCTCGCCAGTTCCGGGGCCCGATACAGTTCCGACTCCACCCGCGCCAGCGCCAGCGTCGCGGTCCGGGCCGCCGGGCTCATCCGCGGCCGGCAGCCGGCACCGAACCCGCCGATCTTCACCGCCGACAGGTCCTTCGACACGAGCACGTTGCCGGCGTTGAGGTCCCCGTGCACGAGCCCCGCGCGATGCGCGGCCCCCAATCCATCGGCCACGCCGCGGATCACCCGGATCGCCTCGGCCAGCGTGAGCCGCGAACGCTCCAGTCGCTCGGCCAGCGCGCCCCCGTCCATGGGGGCTTCGACGGCGTAGACGACGTCGCCATGCCGGACCTCGCCGTAGGTCCGGAGCAGGTTGTCGTGATCGAGCGCGGATGTCGCCTGCAGGGCCCGGCGGAACCGCGCAAGCCTCGGCGCGTCGGCGACGAGCTCCGGCGGCAAGGCGCGCAGCCGGACCGGCCGCGCGTGCGCCTGGTCGAGGGCCTGGTAGACCGCGCCCGAGGCGCCGGATTCGAGCGTTGCAACGACGGTGTAGGGCCCGATGCGGGCGGGGACGTCAGGTGACATCACGCTCCATGACCAGGAGGCTGCCGCCGATCATGATGCGGTCCAGCGGGTTGAGGTCGCATCGGTCGACCCGCACGCCGTTCACCCAGGTGCCGAAGCTGCTGCCGAGGTCGATGATGGCGTATCCCGACCCGGTCCACTCGATCCGCGCGTGCTCCTTGCTCGCCTGCGCGTCGTCGAGGTGGAGCCCGGCCTGCGCGGACCGCCCCACGACGACGGGCTGATCCGAGAGCGGGATCGTGATGCCGGGGCTGGCGCCTTCGAGCACGAACAGCCTGCCGCCGGGCTGCTGGCCCGCGTGAGAAGCCGGATGCGGCCGCGGCGCGAACTCCACGGTGCGGATCGGGAACGGAATCGTGATGCCGTGGCGCTTGAACGACTCCCAGACGCGAGCCATCACGTCGCTCCTGATCCGGGCGGCCTCGGCGGCGTCCGCGATCCAGACCCGGAGTTCGTAGGAGATGGCGCTGCTGTCGAAGGCCTTCAAAAAGACGTCCGGCGACGGCTTGTCGAGCACCCCCTCGATGCCCGCCGCGCACTCGAGCAGCGCCCGGCGCACGCGGTACGGCGGCGTGGAGTACTGCACGCCCACCAGCACGCGGGCCAGGTGCATCCGGTTCGGGTAGTAGAAGTTGACGAGATGCTCCTCCGCGATCCGGCCGTTCGGGATGACGAGCGTGTCGTTGTCTCTCGTCCGCAGGTGCGTCGTCCGCCACGTCATCTGGACCACGCGGCCCTCGACGTCCCCGACCCTGATCCAATCCTCCAGGCGGAACGGCTTCTCGAGGCTGATGACGATGCCGGCGAAGAGGTTGCCGAGGATGGGCTGCAGCGCGAGGCCGAGAACGAGCGAGGTGACGGCGCTCGTGGCGAGCAGGGGGCCGAGGTTCAGGTTCGGGAACGAGACGCGCAGCAGCACGAGCGCCGCCAGAAGGTAGGCGAGGCCCTGCACGGCCGGCGCCAGCAGCGGGGGCAACTGCAGCCCACGGTGCGCGCGAAGATGGATGTCGAAGATGTAGAGGCCGACGAGCCGCAGGACGGTGATGGCGGCCAGGAAGCCGACCAGCCAGCTGAAGACCTGCTCGAAGCCGGCGGGCAGCGGCCCGCCTGCCAGCACGTACGCGCCGAGCGCGGCCGCGATCGCGCCGACGCAGAGCACCATTGTCAGCATGCGCACGATCGTCAGCGTCCGCCTGAGGTAGAGGACGGCCCCGATCAGCACGAGGGCCGTTCCGAAGCTGGCGGCGAGCGCGAGGAGCGCGTTCATGGTGGCGACTGGGCGGGGGGATTATAGCGCGGCCCGGATCCGGGCCGGCGACCTTTCCTGCTAGACTCGAAAGACGCCGGGCAATGGGGCCCGGGCGGCGGTGTCCTGTAGAGGAGTCCCGAATGGCATCCCACGACGAGTTCGGCCTGACGCGGCGAGGGTTTTTCCAGGGCGTGATCGGCACGGCGGTGGCGGCGACACTCGCGGCGAAGCAGGCGCAGGCCGACACGGCGCGCGCCAGGGTCGTCCGCGTGGAGGCGCCCGGTGTGTGGAAGGGCGACGCGAGGCGCCCGGAGGTCGTCGCGGCCATGATTGACGCGGGCCTCATGTCGTTCACCGGCGAGGCCAAGGCCGACGCCGCGTGGCGGCGCTTCGTGAAGCCCGGGATGCGCGTCGGCTTCAAGCTGAACCTGCTGGGCCGCCCGCTCGTGATTACCGCCCGCGAAGTCACCGACGCGGCAGTCGTCGGGGCGCTCTCGGCCGGCGTCAAGCCCGAAGACGTCATCGTCTGGGACCGGAAACCCGAGCATTTCGGCCCGTCCACCTACCAGCCCGGCACCGGGAAGCACGGCGAGCGCATCAAGACCGGCTCGGTCTACCACGACTCCATCGCCGCCGAGACGAGCGGCGGGCCGGCGCCGATCGAACGGATCCCGATCGAGGAGACCGACGTGACGATCAACCTGCCGGTCATCAAGGACCACGGCGGGGCCGGCGTCACGGGGGCGCTCAAGAACATCGCGTTCGGCTGCTACCGGAACACGCGCTCGGCCCACAGCGGGAACTGCGATCCGTTCATCGCGGAAGCGTGCGAGCATTTCTACCGCGTCGCCAAGGTGCCGCTCATCATCCTGGACGCGACCGAGGGCTGCTTCGACCAGGGGCCGGCGCCGTCCAACTCGCAGGCCGTCTGGCGCGAGAACGCGATCTACGTGGCCACCGACCCGGTGGCCCTCGACGTCGTGATGCGGGACGTGATCCACGCCAAGCGCGTCGCGGCCGGCCTGCCCGACGTGCTGCGCCGCAGCCGGCACATCGAGTCGGCGGCGGCGAAGGGCCTGGGCGTCGGCGACCGCGGGCGGATCGACCTCGTCACGGTCAAGGTGTAGCGGCCCGTGGTGCCGTAGCGCCGGCGGGAAGGGGCTGGCGTCCCGCGCGGCGGCCTGCGAAAGGGGCGTGCGCGATGCGGACCGGAACGCGCCTGGGTCTTCGCGCCGCGGCGGTCGCGGCGCTGCTCGTCTCGTCGGCGGGAGGCGCGGCGGCGCAGGGGGCCCCGTCGCTGGCCGCGCTCTGGCCCGCGCCCGCCCTGCGCGGCGTGCTGGCGCCGCGCGGCGACTGGCGGCCCGCGCCGTCGATCGCGCGGCGCGACGCGTGGTCCGCCCTCGCCCCTGTCCTGCGCGCTCGCCTCGTTCAGCGCGCCGAGCGCGCGCTGGCCGGGCCCGTGGCGGCCCTCCCGGCCACGCTCTTCCTCGACTACGCCCGCACCGGCGACCGCCAGCGGTTCGAGCGCCCGATGTTCGGCCGCCGCGACCGGCTGCACGCCCTCGTGCTGGCCGAGTGCGTGGAGGATGGCGGCCGCTTCCTCGACGCGATCGCCGACACGGCGTGGGCCGTCGCCGAGGAGTCGTCCTGGACGGTCCCCGCGCACCAGGGCGCGCAGAAGGCGGCGGGCGGCCTCCCCGACACGACCGAACCCATCGTCGATTTGTTCTCGGCCCAGACGGCGCACTCTCTCGCCTGGACCCTGTACCTCCTCGGCGATCGTCTCGACCGCGTGTCCCCCCTCGTGCGCCCCAGGCTCGCGCGCGAGATCGAATCGCGCGTCCTCGCGCCGTACCTGGCGAGGGACGACTTCTGGTGGATGGGGTTCGCGCCCCGGGCGACCCGCCCGAACAACTGGAACCCCTGGATCAACTCGAACGTGATTGCCGCCGCCCTGCTCGTCGAGCCCGACGACGAGCGGCGGGCGCGGATCGTGCACAAGACGCTGCGCAGCCTCGACGCCTACCTCGGGCCGTACCCCGCCGACGGAAGCTGCGACGAGGGCCCGTCCTACTGGGGCCGCGCCGGCGCGAGCCTGTTCGAGTGCCTCGAGCTGCTCCACTCGGCGTCCGGAGGCCGCATCGACGTGTACGCGGATCCCGTCGTCGCGAACATCGGCCGCTTCGCCTACCGGGCGCGCATCGCCGGCGACTGGGCCGTCGACGTCGGCGACAGCGGCGCCCGCGTCGGCGTCGATCGCGCGCTCGTTTACCGGTACGGCGCGGCCATCAAGGACCCGCGGCTCCGGGCCCTCGGCGCCTCGGGCGCCTCGGCCGAGGACCTCGACCTCGACGACCGGTCGATCGGCCGGACACTATTCGCGTTGTTTGGCTGGGAGGCGATCGCGTCCGAGCGATCCGCGGCGCCGCCGCTCGCCCGCGACGTCTGGCTCCCCCACGCGGACATGCAGCTGATGGCCGCCCGCGACCGGGAGGGCGCCCCGGAAGGCCTGTACGTCGCCGCGTGGGGCTCGCACAACGATCAGAGCCACAACCACAACGACGTGGGCAACGCGATCGTGTTCGTGGACGGCGCGCCCGTGCTCGTCGACGCGGGGCGGCCGGTCTACACCGCCCAGACGTTCAGCGCCCGGCGGTACGAGATCTGGGCGATGCAGTCCGCCTTCCACAATCTGCCGACGGTCAACGGGCGGATGCAGCAGGCCGGCCGCGCGTTCGAGGCCCGGGACGTCGTGTACGGCGCGACGGACGCCGCCGCAGAGCTGTCGATGGACATCGCGCGCGCCTACCCGGCCGACGCCGGCATCGCGTCCTGGCGGCGCACCGTTCGCCTGACGCGCGGCCGCGATGTCGTCATCCGCGACGCCTTCGCCCTCGCGCGGCCGTCAGCGGACGTCACGCTCAGCTGGATGACGCCGTGCGAGGTCTCGGAGGAGGTCCCCGGCGCCCTGCGGCTGGACTGCGGCCGGATTGGCGGCCGTCCGGGCCTCGTCGTGTCCGCGCGCTACGACGCCCGGCTGCAGCAGGCCCGCGTCGAGCGCATCGCCCTCGACGACGCGTCGCTCTCCTCGTCGTGGGGGACCCACCTGAATCGCATCGTGCTGTCCCCGCGCGGCGCCCTGCAGAAGGGCGCCTGGACGCTCACCGTCTCGAAGCCCTGAACGCGCGCCCGATGGCGCCGGCGCCGCGGCGATGGTGCGGGGCGGCGTTGACACTGACGAATGACTGGTGTGTACTGCATCGGCCCGGCGAATCGTCACGCGCCGGGGCCGTTTTTCGTGCCAATCCAACCATCGAACCGAGCGTCCCGGAGGGTTCCATGAAACGCTGGCTCCTCGCGCTGGTCGTCCTCGCCGCCTCGGCCGGCCCCGCTCTCGCGCAGGAAGGCTGGCGCCCCCTCTTCAACGGCAAGACCCTCGACGGATGGGTCCAGGTCAACGGCACGGCGCCCTTCACTGTCGCCGACGGCGCCATCGTCGGCACCACGGTCCTCGACTCGCCGAACAGCTTCCTCTGCACGAAGGAGGAGTTCGGAGACTTCATCCTGGAGTACGAGGCGAAACTCGACGCCCCGATGAACAGCGGCGTCCAGATCCGCGGACTGAGCACGCCGGCGTACCTCGACGGGCGGGTGCACGGCTACCAGATCGAGATCGACCCGAGCGACCGCGCGTGGACCGGCGGGCTGTACGACGAGGCGCGCTTCGGATGGATGCACCCGGTCTACGGACCGGAGGCCGCCCGCAAGGCGTTCACGATGCGAGAGTGGAACCGGTTCCGCGTCGAGGCGATCGGCACGTCCATCCGCTCCTGGGTGAACGGGGTCCCGGTGTCGGACGTCATCGACGACCAGACGGCCACAGGGTTCATCGGCCTGCAGGTCCACAGCATCGGCAAGGACGCCTCGAGGGTGGGCCAGACGGTGCGCTTCCGCAACATCCGCGTCCTGACGACGAACCTCGCGGCGAACCGGACGCCGGCCCGCGGCGGCGCGCCCCAGTTCAACTACGTTCCCAATACCATCTCCGATCGTGAAAAGGCCGACGGCTGGAAGCTCCTGTGGGACGGCCGGACGACGGCCGGCTGGCGCGGCGCGAAGCTGAAGACGTTCCCGGAGAGAGGCTGGTCCGTCGCGGACGGCGTGCTGACCGTCCTCGAGACCGGCGGCGGCGAGGCCGCGGCCGGCGGCGACATCGTCACCGTGGACGAGTACGAGAACTTCGAGCTCGTCGTCGAGTTCAAGCTGACGAAGGGCGCGAACAGCGGCATCAAGTACTTCGTGGACACCGAGCTCAATCAGGGCGCGGGGTCGTCCATCGGTTGCGAGTACCAACTGCTCGACGATGCGGTGCACCCGGACGCGAAGCTGGGCGTGAAGGGCAACCGGAGGCTGGCGGGGCTCTACGATCTCATCCCTCCCGTCGGGATCCGCTTCAACGGCATCGGCCAGTGGAACCGCGCCCGGATCGTCGTCCGGGGCGCGCACGTCGAGCACTGGCTGAACGGGTTCAAGACCGTCGAGTACGAGCGCGGCACGCAGATGTGGCGGGCGCTCGTGAACTACAGCAAGTACACCGTCTGGCCCGCGTTCGGCGAGCGGCCGAAGGGCCGCATCCTCCTCCAGGACCACGGCAATACCGTGATGTTCCGCAGCATCAAGATCCGGGAACTCGGCCCCGGCGCGCCGGCGAAGTAGGTCCGCGCCGGGCGCGGGGCCCGCGGGGACTCCGGCCCCCCGGGCCCGGAGCGCCCACGAAAGGACAGGCCATGTCATCCACGCTGCACACCGATCGCCGCCGATTCATCAAGACCGCCGTGGCCGGGTCCGCCGGGCTGGTCCTCGGGTCCTCGCTCGGCCGGGACGCGCTCCTCTTCGGGCAGTCGCCCAACCGGCGCATCCAGATCGCCCAAATCGGCTGCGGGCGCATGGGCACCGAGGACATGCTCGGCACCATCAGGCACGCCGACCTCTGCCGCATCGTCGCGGTGTGCGACCTCGACGCGAAGCGGCTGGCCGCCGGCAAGGCGAAAGCCGAGCAGTTCTACAAGGACCAGGGCGAGAACGCCGTCGACGTGAAGGCCTACCGCGACTATCACGAGGTGCTCGCGCGGCCCGACATCGACGCCGTCCTCGTGACGCCGCCGGACCACTGGCACGCGATCATGGCCGTGGAGGCCGCGCTGGCCGGCAAGGACCTGCACGTCCAGAAGCCGCTCACTTACGACATCAACGAGGCCATCGCGCTGCGCACGGCGGTGCGGGCGAAGCAGCGGATCCTCCAGACCGGGAGCCAGCAGCGGTCGTCGAAGCCGTGGGAGACGTTCCGCGTGGCGACCGAGGCGGTGCGGAACGGGCGCATCGGCCGCATCCGCACGGTGAGGGTCGGCATCGGGCAGGACCAGCCGAGGGGCAAGGCGCCCGCGGCCCAGCCGGTGCCGGCGAATCTCGATTACGAGACCTGGCTGGGTCCGGCCCCGCAGCAGCCCTACATGGAGGACCGGGTGCACCCCCAGGACAGCCTGGGCCGGCCCGGCTGGATCACGACGGAGGACTTCGGGCTCGGGATGATCACCAACTGGGGCGCCCACCACATCGACATCGCGCAGTGGGGCCTCGGGCAGGAACTGGGCGGCCCGCTGACCATCGAGGCCAGGGCCTCGTTCATGACGGGCGACGTGTGGACGGTGCACCACACCTATCACGTGGAGATGGTGTACCCCGGCGACGTGCGCCTCATCATGGACAACACCTTCCCGAACGGCATCCGGTTCGAGGGCACGGACGGCTGGGTGTTCTGCGCGCGCGGGGCGGGCCTCGTGACCAGCAGCGACCCAGGCGCGGCCGAGCAGCGGGCGCCGCGAGTCAAGTCGCTCGACGCGAGCGACCTGGGCGTCCTGACGGCGCCTTACGGGCCCAAGGACGTCCGGTGGCCGGCGAGCAGCGACCACTACCGCAACTGGCTCGAGGCGATCGCGTCGCGCAAGGACCCGGTGGCGCCGGTGGACCAGTCGGCGCGCAGCCTGGAAGCGTGCGCGGCGGCCTGGATCGGGATGAAACTGCAGCGCAGGCTCACGTGGGACGCCGCGCGCGAGATGTTCGTGAACGACGACCAGGCGAACGCCATGCGCCGCCGCACGCCCCGCTCGGCCGCGTACGACATCGACGCCCTGATGAAACGGTCCGGGCTAGCCTGAGGGTTTTGCGGCCTGACCCCGCTGCCGTGTGTTACGGTAGGGGCGGATGTTTGTCGACGAAGTCGAGATCCGCGTGGCATCCGGCGCAGGCGGGCGCGGGTGCATCGCCTTCCGGCGCGAGAAGTACGTGCCCAGGGGCGGCCCGAGCGGCGGCGACGGCGGCGACGGCGGGTCCGTCTTCTTCACCGCCAGCCCGCATCTCAACACCCTCGTCAGCTTCCGCTTCCACCCCGATTTCAAGGCGGAACGCGGCCAGCACGGCATGGGCTCCAACATGCACGGCCGCAACGGCAAGCACCTCGTGATCCGGGTGCCCGTCGGGACGGTCGTCTACGAACTGCCGGAGGAGGGCGGCGAGCCCATCCAGCTGGCCGATCTCGTCGAGCCGGACGCGCGCGTGCGGATCGCCGCGGGCGGGCAGGGCGGGCGCGGCAACGCCCGTTTCGCCACGGCCACCAACCGGGCGCCCCGCCGTGCGGACCCCGGCATGCCGGGCGAGGCGAAGCACCTGAGGCTGCAGCTCAAGCTCCTGGCCGACGTCGGCCTCGTCGGATTCCCGAACGCGGGCAAGTCGACGCTCATCTCCGCCATTTCGGCGGCGAAACCGAAGATCGCCGACTACCCGTTCACGACGCTGACGCCCAACCTCGGCGTCGTGGCCCTGAGCGACGATCGCAGCTTCGTGGTGGCCGACGTCCCGGGCCTCATCGAGGGCGCGCATCGGGGCCTCGGCCTCGGGCACCAGTTCCTCAGGCACCTGGAGCGCACCCGATTGCTCGTGCACCTCATCGACGTCTCGGGCGCGTCCGGGCGCGACCCGGTGGAGGACTTCACGACGATTACGCGTGAGCTCGAGCTCTACCGGCCGGAGCTGGCAGCCAAGCCGGCCCTCGTCGCCGCGAACAAGATGGACGTCGCCGCCGACGCGTCGGAGGCCGACCGGCTCGAGGCGCATCTCGCGCCTCTCGGGATTCCCCTCCACCGGATCTCTGCGGTCACGGGCCGCGGCGTCGCCAGCCTCGTCGAGGACATGTGGCGCCACCTCCATGCCACGGTGGCGGATGAGTAACGCGGTCCGTCGCGTCGGCGTGCTGGGCGGCACGTTCGATCCGATCCACCTCGGCCACCTCGCGGCCGCCATCGAGTCCGCGGACGCCTTGGGACTCGAGGAGGTGCTCCTCGTCCCGTCGCGGACGCCGCCGCACCGGCCGGTGGATCCATCGGCGTCGGTCTTCCATCGTTTCGCCATGGTCGCGCTGGCGGCGGCGCGCGACCGCCGGCTGGCGGCGAGCGACCTGGAGCTCAGCCGTTCCGGGGCGTCCTACACCGCCGACACGCTCCGGGCGCTCCGGGCCACCGGCCTCGAGGCCTCGCAGATTTTCTTCATCACCGGGGCTGACGCGTTTGCGGAAATTGCCACCTGGCGCGAGTACCCGGCCGTGCTCGACCTCGCGCATTTCGTCGTCTGCTCACGCGCCGGCGTCGAGGCCACCTCCCTCGCCAACCGCCTGCCGGAACTGGCCGGGAGAATGGTCCCGGTCCCGTTGAGAACGCCGCAGGCACCCGGCCAGCCGGCGGTCGATGTGGCCGCCCAATCGCTGGAATCCGGCCGAAACCCGCGTGTCTTCCTGCTGGACCGCGCGACGCCGGACGTTTCGTCCACGCTCATCCGCGCACACGCGCGTGCAGGGCGGCCCCTCGCGGGCCTGGTGCCGCCCGAAGTCGATCACCACATCCGCCGCCACGGACTGTACGTCGCCGATCCAGGCGCCGCAGCCGGAGGCAGGCCCGCGGCTGGCAACTTGCATGAGTAAGACCCCGAGCGTGCGCGCGAAGAAGACCAGCGGAGCCAGCGAGCGTCCGCGGGCCAGGAAGACCGGCGGCAGGGCGAAGAAGGCGGCGGAGCCCGGCGCGCCTCCTGCCGAACTGGCCCAGGCGGCGCGGGCGGCATCCGAGAAGAAGGCCGCGGACATCGTGGCGCTCGACCTGCGCAAGGTCCAGGCGTTCACGGACTTCTTCCTCATCTGCACGGGCCAGAACATCCGCCAGGTGCAGGCCATCGCCGATGCCGTCGAGGAGGCCCTGGCGAAGGCGGGGCAGAAACCGGCGCACGTCGAGGGATACGACCGTGCGAACTGGATCCTGCTCGACTACTTCACCTTCGTCGTCCACGTCTTCGCGCCCGACGCCCGCGGGTTCTACGACATCGAGCGGCTCTGGGGCAGCGCCGACCGTCTCGAACTGCTCGAACCCCAGGCCTGACGCCCTGGCGCAGCCCCGAGCGGCCACGCTCGGGGACCTCGCCGACGCCCTCGCGTCCGTCCTCATCGCGCCGGAGTGCGCGGCGTGCGGGCAGCCGCTCGAGCGCCCCTCCGCCGGCCCGGTCTGCCCGCCGTGCTGGCGGGCCATCCGCCGGTTCACTCCCCCGCTCTGCGCGGCGTGCGGCAGCCCGGTGCCGCCACTCTCACCGAGGCCGGCGGGCGCATGCCCGGCCTGCGCATCCGAGACGCGGGCCGTCGCGGCGGCCCGCGCCATCGGTCCGTACGAGGGCCGCCTCCGGGACGTCATCCACGCCCTGAAGTACGACCGACGGGCGTCGCTCGCCCGTCCACTGGGCGCGCTGCTCTGCGACGCGGGACGCGACGTCATCGACGGCGCCGACGCCGCCGTGCCCGTCCCGCTCCACTGGACGCGGCGTCACCAGCGCGGCTTCAACCAGGCTGCGCTGCTCGCAGGGCAGTCGGGACTCCCGGTCATCCGCGCGCTCAGGAGGACGCGGCGCACGCGCCCGCAGGTGGACCTGCCGGCGGCAGCCCGCCACCGGAACGTGGCCGGCGCATTCGCCCTGGCGTGGCGCTACCGGCTGACGCGCTCCGGCCTCGGCCGGAGGCTCGCGCCTCCACCACTCGCGGGTCTGGTGCTCGTGCTCGTGGACGACGTCAGCACGACAGGCGCCACGCTGGAGGCGTGCGCCCGCGTCCTGATCGCAGCGGGAGCCCGGGAAGTCCGGGCGCTTACGGCAGCCCGAGCCGTGTCGCGATCGCGCTAGCGACGTCGGCGGCCACCTCGTCGACGGGGCGCGCGGCATCGACGACCACCCAGAGCAGGTCGGACGCCTGGCGCAGGTAGCTGGCCCGCACCCGCGCCAGCATCGGCAGGTCGCTCTCGAACTTGTCACGGCCGGTGGCCTTCCGCGCGGCGGCCACGTCGGGCTCGATGTCGAGCAGGACCGTGGCGTCGGGCTGCGGCAGGTAGGCCTGTGTGGCGGCCAGCCAATGGGGATCGAGGCCCTGCGCGTCTCCGTACGCGACGCTCGACGCCAGGTATCGGTCGCAGATCACGACGCGCCCGGCGCCGAGCCACTCCTGGATTCGCGGCTTCCACTCGAAGCGGTTGGCGATGAGCAGCAATTGCAGCGTGTCGGGCCCGAAGTCCCGCTCGTGGTGCAGGCCCTTCCAGATCTCGGCCCCGATCGGCGTGGCGTAGTCGGGGAAGGCCAGCGACTCGACCTGGCGCCCGCGCGCCTCGAACCACTGGCGCAGGATCCGCGCCTGCGTTTCCTTGCCGCTCTGGTCGAGTCCTTCGAAGACGATTAAGAGTCCGTTCATAAGTCAGGAGTCAGAAGTCAGAAGTCAGAAGTCAGAATCCAGAATTCAGAATCCAGAAGCCAGA
>CAZBIP010000089.1:7524-12892 GCA_964491885.1 uncultured Vicinamibacterales bacterium | reverse complement strand
TGCTGGGCAGCGACTTCCACTACCGGCTGTTCGGCGAAGCCGGCAAGGACGGGCCGCTCTGGGCCACGACCTCGGCGCCGACGCCCGAAGAGGCCGAGGCGCGCCCGAGCTTCGGCCGTGCCCACGCCGTCTACAACGTGATCGACGTGCGGCAGTCGTACCTGCAGCGCCTGCTCTCGCAGGCGCTCGCGGCGGCCGGGCACCCCGGCGAGGCCGCGCGGTCGCATCACTTCGCGTACGAGATGGTCGCGCTGACGCACCAGACCGCGAGGCACCTGGGCTACGCGTCGGACGCCGAGGACGCGGGACGGCCGTTCGTCGAGGTGTCGGGACGCAAGGGGCTCGGCGTCAAGGCCGACGACCTGATCGACACGCTGCTCGACAAGGCGCTCGCGGAGGTGACGTCGCGCAACCCCGACCTGCCGGACGCCGATCGGCGCCGCACCGCCGAGATGATCGCGGTGGCCGCGGTGCGCTACTTCATGGTGCGCTTCTCACGGGGGAAGGTCATCGCGTTCGACATCGACGAAGCGCTCAGCTTCGAGGGCGAGAGCGGCCCGTACCTCCAGTATTCGGTCGTGCGGGCGCAGAACATCTTCCAGAAGCTGCGCGAGCGCGACGGCCTCGACGAAGCGGCGGTCATCGCCCTGCTCGGCGAGAGCCGGCCGGAGGAACTGACCGCCGACGACGGAGACAGCGGCGTCTGGGCCCTGGTGCTCGAAGCGTCGCGCCTCGACGAGATCGCCCAGCAGGCGGTCCGGTCTCTCGAGTTCGCCGGGCTCGCGAAGTGGGCCTTCGGCCTCGCGCAGCTGTTCAACGCGTTCTACCACCGTTACCCCGTGCTCAACGAGGACTCCAGGGACGCCAAGGTCTGGCGCGCGGCGGGCGTCGCGTACTTCCGGGCCCAGATGACTCGGGCCCTCGACCTGATGGGCATCGGCGTGCCGGCCAGGATGTAGCACTCGTATCCGGAGGATCGTTCATGCCGTCGACCTTGCCCAAGCCCCGCATCGCCGTCGCGCCCTGCCGCAAGATGCCCGACTACGTGGAGTCCGTACGCCGGGCCGGCGGCGACGTGTGGGTGCTCGACCCTGCCGCCGATTCCGCCGGCGGCGTCGTCGCCTCGTGCGGCGGGCTGCTGCTGGCGGGCGGCGCCGACGTGGCGCCGGAGCGGTACGGCCAGGCGCGCCACCCGAGCGTCACGGACGTGGATGCCGCGCGGGACGAGTACGAGGTCGGCCTGGTCCGGGCCGCAATCGCCGCGGGTGTGCCGATCCTGGCCATCTGCCGGGGGCTGCAGGTCATGAACGTCGCCGCGGGCGGAACCCTGGTGCAGGACATCCCGTCGCAGATGCCGGGCGCGCTGGAACACCGCGTGCCCGACCCCCAGGACGCCATCGCGCACGTCGTGCGCGTGACGCCGGGCAGCCGTGTCGCCGACCTCATGCGCGCCTCGCTGGTCGGCGGCTACGACCTGGCGGTGAACAGCCGTCACCACCAGTCGGTGTGGGACGTCGCCGACGGATTCGAGATCACCGCCCTGTCGCCGGACGGTGTCGTCGAAGCCATTGAACTGCCGGACACCCGGTACTGCGTCGGCGTCCAGTGGCACCCGGAGAACTTCCTCCGGACCGGGACGTTTCTTCCGCTGTTCGCCGGCTTCGTCGACGCCGCCCGCTGACACTGGAGACGCGCCGGGCGCCGCCGCGGCCGGGGAACCCGGCGGACCGTTCAGCGCGCGAGGACGGCCAGCGACTCGACGTGGGCGGTGTTCGGAAAGAGGTCGAACGCGCGGAGCGACTCGAGGCGATAGCCGGCGTCGAGCAGCCGCCGGAGGTCGCGCGCGAAGGTCGCCACATCGCACGAGACGAACGCCACGCGCGCGGCCCCGAGGGCCGCTGCCCCCGCCGCAGCTTCGCGCGTCATCCCGGTCCGCGGCGGGTCCAGCACCAGCGTGAACGCGCCGCCGGGCGGCCGCCGCTTCACGAACCGCTCGACGGCGGCCTCTTCCACGACGACCGCATCGCGGTACGGCGCCGCGTTCGCGCGAAGGTCCGCGGCGGATGCCGGGTGCCCCTCCACACAGACGACCCGGTGACGCCCGGACGCGGCCAGGGTGACGCCGAACAATCCGACCCCTGCGTACAGGTCGACCACCGTCCCGGGCAGGCAGGCCCCGATGACGGCATCGACGAGGGCATCGATCAGGAACCGGTTGCCCTGGAAGAACGCGCGCGCCTGCCGCCGGAGCCGCGCCCCCCGCACGACGTCTTCGACGAAGGGCCGTCCGTACACCAGGCGCTCGCCGCCCACGTGGGCCGGGGCCCACGTCAGCCCCGTCACCCCCGCGACCGGCTCGAACGCGCTCCAGAGACCGAGCGCCCCGCGCCGCTCCACCTGCACGTGCAGCGCCCGCTGGTCACCGGGACGGTTCTCCGCGAGTTCGATGACGGCATCGCCGCGAAGGCCGCCCGCCGCCAAGCGTTCGGCGAGCACCCGTGTCGATTCGGCCGCCTCGGGCGCGAGTTGACCGGTCACGGCGGCGTCGCACACCTCGTGCGTGCCTTCGAGGAAGAACCCGAGTCGGCCGCCGCGCAGGTGAAGCCTGGCGCGCATGCGGTAGCCTTCCTCGGGTGACGGCACGACCTCGATCGGATCGCCGGATTCGATCCGACCGATCCGGGCCAGCGCATCACGGAGCATGTCGCCCTTGAGCCGCCGCTGCAGCGCCGGTCCCACGTGTGCGAGCACCGCCCCGCCGCAGCGGGGGTCGAAGCCCACCGGGCGCCGATCCGGATGCGGATCGATCACATCGACGACGGTGGCGAAGGCGAGGGACTTCTCGACGCGCTCGACGCGTGCCACCACCGGCTCGCCCGGGATGGCGCCCGCGACGAGGATCACGAAACCGCCGTGACGCGCGAGCATGCGGCCCCCCGCCGCGGCCTTCTCGGGAACGAGCGTCACGAGATCGCCAGCGTGGACCGCTCCAGGCATGCTACTCCGTGGAGATCGCCGGAAGCCGGAGGCGCTCTCGCAGGATCCGGTCCGCCGAGCGCCTGCGCGCCGCGGCAAAGGCCTGGGCCGTGAGCCGCGAGGCGAACGGCTGGAGTTCCGCATCGGCGTCCCGCTCCGCCTCCGCCACGAGGGCCGGGTCGGCGCAGGCACGCGCCCGCTCGAGCAGTTCGTCGTCGAGGGCCGACAGGTCGGCCAGGAGGCGGTCGCGCGCGCCGCCCCGCGCGCGCCGGGCCTCGGGATGCAGGGCGTCGAGCCGGCGCACGAGCTCGTCGAGCGCCGCGCCCCACGGCGCCGGCGCGTCCCCCGTCCGCAGCGCCGTCAGCCTGACGATCACGCGATCGAGATGTGTCGCCAGCGACTCACGGCTCCGTCCCCGGCGCGATGGCTCGACCCCGGCTTCGTCAGCATGCCCGTCGTCGCCGCCCTCCGCGCCGGCCTGCCCACCCGTTGCGTAGACGCCCACCGCCCGGCGCCACGCGTCGAAGGCGTCCAGCACGTCGGCCTCGCAAAACTCGACTCGAATGGGATGCCGCCTCGGCCCCCGGGCGGCAGCCCGATCGACGCGCCGGTCGATGCCCTGCAGCGCGACCCGAAGCGGGATGCCCGCCGCAGCCCAGCCGCGGACCATCTCGAAGCCCGGCCCCACGAGGCGCACCAGGTTCCCCTCGTTGCGCCGGCACAGGTGCGCCTCGACGTCGCGGCAGTACTGATCGATGTCCATGGGCGCGGTCACTGCTCGGGACTTCCGCCTTTGCCGAACGGCCTGCCGGCCCGCCGTGAGCGAGCGATAGCAACCGCGAGCCGAACGGCCGGCTTCGGCGCGACAGGCGGGATTCGGGACTCGGGACTCGGGACTCCGGTGTCGGGAGTCGCGATTCGGGGCACGGTTCCTGTCAGCGAGACACCGTGCGCATTCTGGATTCTGAATTCAGGATTCAGAATTCTGACTCCTGACTCCTGACTACTTCTTCCTCCTCTCCCAGATCATCCTGAGGCCGACGAGGGTCAAGTCGCGATCGACCGCGTCCACGACATCCGTCTCCGGCGAGATCACCTCCGCCAGGCCTCCGGTCGCCACACAGAAGGCCGACCCGCCCAGCTCACCGCGCAGGCGGCGAACGAGCCCCTGGACCATCTCCACGTAGCCGAAGAAGAGGCCCGCCTGCATGGACGCCACCGTGGTGCGCCCGATGACGCTCGCCGGCTTCCGGACGTCGATGCGCGGCAGTTTGGCCGCGCGCTGGAACAGCGCGTCCGCCGAGATCTGGATGCCGGGGCAGATCACGCCCCCCAGGTACTCGCCCTGCGCCGAGATCGCGTCGAAGGTCGTGGCCGTCCCGAAGTCCACGACGATCAGGGGCATCGCGCGGCTGCGGCCGTACTGCTCCCAGGCCGCCACGGCGTTCACCAGCCGGTCGGCGCCGACCTCGGACGGGTGGGCGTAGAGGTTCGGGATCCCGATGTCCGTGTCGGCGTCGACGTTGAGCGGCGTGAGCCCGAGATACCGCACCGCCATGTCGACGACCGGAGCCGTCAACTGCGGAACCACCGACGCCATGATGACGCCGTCGATGGCATTGGGTGTGATGCCCGCCCGTTCCAGCAGGTCGCTGAACATGAGTCCCAGTTCGTCGCCCGTGCGTTCGCGGGCCGTCGCCAGGCGCCAGCTGCGCCCGAGCGCCTGTCCCTCGAACACACCGATGACAATGTTCGTGTTGCCGACGTCAATCGCCAGGAGCATGCGTGTATGTCCCTACAGCCAGACCACCTCACCGGCGACCACACGATGCACGCGGCCACCGGCCTCCACGAGCAGCGCCCCATCCGAATCGAGCCCGGCGGTGAGCCCCGCCAGGGTCCCGGACGGGCCCCGCCACTCGACGCGCGACCCGACCGACGATGGCGCCAGCTCGCGCCACCGGTCGAGCACCAAGCCCAGCTCCCCCGCGCGGAGCGCCGCCCGGCCTTCGGCGATCCGCACGAGCGCGGCGGCGAGCAGCGCCCCGCGGCCGGCGGGACGGCCCAGTTCGCCTTCGATCGACGTGGCCCGGGCGGCGATGTCCGCTGGATAGTCCACGGCCCGGACGTTCACCCCGAAGCCCAGGATGACGGACTCGACGGCGCCGCCCCTCGACGAGGCCTCGGCGAGGATGCCGGCGAGCTTCCTCCGGCGCACGACGAGATCGTTCGGCCACTTGATGTCGGCTGTGAGCCCGGTCGCGTCGCGCACCGCCTGGCAAAGCGCGACGCCCGCGGCGAGCGTGAGCGCCGACGGCAGGGTTGCGGCCGGCCCTGCGCCTGGCGACCCCGGCTCAGCCTCGCGGCCTCCGTCCGGCCGGATCACCACCGA
>CAZBIP010000089.1:0-7514 GCA_964491885.1 uncultured Vicinamibacterales bacterium | reverse complement strand
AGGCCACGTCCGCCCGAGGCGTCCGCGCCCGGACGTCTGCGCGTCGGACGCCACGACCGTGCCCTCCGGGGCCCCGGCGTCGGCGAGGCGGGCGGCAAGGTCGTTCGTCGATCCGATCGTGCGGAAGTAGTAGAGGGGCGACCCGAAGCCGCCGCGCGCGGCCCCGGTCGCGGCGAGCGCCTCGGCCACGTCCGCCGGCGGCGTGATGCAGGCGTCCAGGTCAGGCAGGTCTGAGTTCAAAGGCTATGTCCGCCGCCGGCGCCGACTCCGTGACCGGTCCTGCGGCGAGCGTTTCCGCCCCCGCGCCCGCGAAGACCGCGACCCTGTCGGCCGGGATCGGCCCTGCCATGACGACACGCGCGCGCCCGGCGCAGAGGCGCGCCGCCTGCTCGAGTTCCTCCGGCGACGCGCCGGTATAAAGGATGACGCCCGCGCCGGCGCCGAGCGCGTCCTCCACGTCGGCGAGCGTGGCCGCCTCGGACTGAATCGGCGTGCCGTTCGATGCCGCACGGGCGCGCGCCACGGCGATCCCGACGCCGCCGACGGCGCGGGCGTGGTTCGCCTTGATCACCAGGCCCTCGTCGAGAGACGCCCGGCCGCTGACGCCCCCGCCGGCGCGCACGGCGTACTGCTGCAGTCCCCTGAGCAGGGGCAGCGTCTCGCGAGTGCCGGCGATGCGCAGCGCCCCGCCGCCGGCCTCCACCAGGCGGCGGGTGGCCGACGCGACGCCGGACAGGTGGCGGAGGAAGCCGAGTGCCGTCCGCTCAGCGGTGAGCATCGGCGCTGCGAGCCCGGTGACGGCCGCGATCCGGTCCGCCGGCCGGCACCAATCGCCATCGGCCCGCCACGCGTCGACCGCCACCGCGGGATCCATCTGGCGAAACGCTTCGAACGCCACCTCCAGCCCGGCCAGCACGATGTCGGCGCGGGCGGTGAACACCCCGACGGCGCGCGCGTCCGCCGGCACGACCGCGAGGGTGGTGGCGTCGCCCCAGCCGAGGTCCTCGGCAAGGGCACGCCGCACGGTCTCCCGGTAGAGCGCCGGATCCAGGGGCGGATCGATCACGCGTGCAACTCCGCCAGCGTCATCTGCAGCTTCTCCCGGCGTTCGGCCAGCTGCCCGGCCCGCGCGCGGGCGGCTTCCACGACGGCGGCGGGCGCGTGCCCGACGAACTTCTCGTTCGCGAGCTTCTGCGCCAGACCCTCCGCCTCGCGATCGACGCCCGCGAGCTCCTTCCGCACCTTCTCGATCTCGTGCGCCCGGTCGACGATGCCGGCGAGCGGGACGTAGACGTGGGCGTGCGCGAGCACGCGCTTGACGGTGTCGGGGCCCGGTGCCGCCTCGCCCCGGAACTCGAGCGAGTCGAGGCCGGCGAGTTGCCTGATGTAGGCGGCGTGCGCCTCGAGCATGGCCGCCGCCCCGGGGTCGCTCTCTTCGATGACCGCCGCGATCTTCCGCGACGGCGGCACGCCGCGCTCGGATCGCACGGTCCGGATGGTCGAGACGATCTCCTGAAGGTACTGCACGTCGCGCTCCGCGCCGTCGTCGTCCCATTCCGGCACGCCCGCCGGAAACGCCGACAGGGTCACGGCCGCCGCCTCGCCGTCGCGCTTCGGCAGCTTCTGCCAGATCTCCTCGGTGATGAACGGCACGAAGGGATGCAGCAGCCGCATCAGCCGGTCGTGGACCTCGACGAGCACGGCCACGGCGTCGTCGCGCGCCGGGCCGGGGTCGGCGAGATCCACCTTCATGAACTCGATGTACCAGTCGGCGAACTCGTGCCAGAAGAAGTGGTAGAGCCGGTCCGCCGCGTGATCGAAGCGGTACACGGCCAGCGCCCCGTTCACGTCGGCGGCGAGCCGGCTGACGCCGCTCAGGATCCACCGGTGGATCAGGTGCCGGCGCTCCGAGGGCGGCAGCGGCGGCCGCGCCGGCAGCTCGCCCAGGTTCATCAGCAGGAACCGCGACGCGTTCCAGATCTTGTTGATGAACTGCCGGTAGCCGGTCATCCGGCCCTCGGAAAGGGGGATGTCCATGCCCGGCGACGCCATGGCCGCCAGCGTGAAGCGCAGCGCGTCGGCGCCGATGTCGTCCATCACCGCGAGCGGATCGACCACGTTGCCCTTCGACTTGCTCATCTTCTGCCCGCGCTCGTCGCGCACGAGCCCGGTGATGTACACCGTCCTGAACGGCACGTCGCCGGCGAACTTCAGGCCGAGCATGATCATGCGCGCGACCCAGAAGAAGATGATGTCGAAGGCCGTCAGGAGCAGCGTCGTCGGGTAGTAGCGCGCGAGGTCCGGGGTCTGGTCGGGCCACCCCATCGTGCTGAACGGCCACAGCCCGGAAGAGAACCACGTGTCGAGCACGTCCGTGTCCTGGCGCAGCGCCCCGCCGCACTCGCACGCCGCCGGATCGTCTTCCGCCACCACCGTGCGGCCGCAGGCCTCGCAGTACCACGCCGGGATCCGGTGCCCCCACCAGAGCTGACGCGAGATGCACCAGTCGTGGATGTTGGTCATCCACTCGAAGTACGTCTTCGCCCAGTTCTCGGGCAGGAACGTGACGCGGCCGTCCTCGACGGCGCGGATCGCCTCGGCGGCCAGCGGCGCGATCTTCACGAACCACTGCGTGGACACCAGCGGCTCGACCACGGTGCTGCAGCGCTCGCAGTGCCCAACCGCGTGACGGTGCGGCGTCGTCTTCTCGAGGAGCCCCTCCCGATCGAGCTGATCGACGAGGGCCTTGCGCGCCCTGAACCGATCTTCGCCCGCAAAGGGGCCCGCCTGCGCCGTCATGCGGCCGTCCTCGTCGATCACGGCGATGCTCGGCAGCGCGTGGCGCTTCCCCATGGCGAAGTCGTTCGGGTCGTGCCCCGGCGTGACCTTCACGGCGCCGGTGCCGAAGGCCGGGTCGACGAACGCATCGGCGATGATCGGCAGTTCACGGCCGAGCACCGGCAGCACGACTCGTGTCCCGACCAGCCCGCGGAACCGTTCGTCGTCGGGGTTCACCGCGATCGCGGTGTCGCCCAGCATCGTCTCGGGCCTCGTCGTCGCGACCGTCACGCCAGGCCCGCCGCCGACACCCGGGTACCGGACGTAATAGAGTTTGCCGTCCGTGTCCTTGTGCTGGACCTCGAGGTCCGAGAGCGCCGTGCGGCATCGCGGGCACCAGTTGACGATGTACGCGTCGCGGTAGATCAGGCCTTCGCGGTACAACGAGACGAACTCCCGCCGCACCGCCCGGCTCAATCCCGGGTCGAGCGTGAAGCGCTCGCGCGACCAGTCCACCGACTCGCCGAGCGTGCGCATCTGCCCCGTGATCGTCGCGTGGGACTGCTTCACCCACTCCCAGACCCGGGCCTCGAACGCCTCGCGCCCGAGGTCGTGCCGTGACTTCTTCTCGAGCGCGAGCTGCTTCTCCACGACGTTCTGCGTGGCGATCCCGGCGTGGTCGGTCCCCGGCAGCCAGAGCACGTCGTAGCCGAGCATGCGCTTCCAGCGCGCGAGGATGTCCGGCAGCGTGTGGTTCAGCGCGTGACCCATGTGCAGCGACCCCGTCACGTTCGGTGGCGGCAGGACCATGCTGAACACGGGCTTTCCCGACTCGGGCCGGGCCGTGAACGCGCCGATGGACGCCCAAAAGGCGTCCCAGCGCGCGTCGACATCCTTGTGATCGAAGATCTTTGGCAGGTCGGACATGAGGCCCCTTGAACGCCTGATTGTACAACGGGCCTGCGCCGGCGCAGGAGCCGCCCGCCGCGGCCCGGGGGCCGCGCCGCCGGATGCGGGGCCGGAGGCCGGCTGCCGCGCGCCGCCTATGTGAGCGTCGCCTTGACGCGCTCGATCTCGTCGCGGACGAGGCGTTCCGCAACGCGCGAGACCACGTCCGTCACGGTATCGCGGACCAGCCTGTCGCTCATCCGCTCGAGCACCTGGCGCGTCACGCGCTCGGCCAGGTCGTCCATGACGGCCGGCGGGAGCGCGCCCGGACCGATGAACACCGGGGGGGCACCCTCGGGCGCGTCGCCGCGCTCGGCGGCGAGAAGCGCGGAGAACGCCTGGGCGATGCTCGAGACTGGCGCCGGCCCGCCTGGAGCCGCCGGCGTCACCGCTGATCCCTCCTGCGCGCCTGGCTCCGGGGATGCCGCGGCGGCAGGCTCGGCGCCCGCTGACGGAGCGGCGGGCGTCACCTCCGCCGGCACCGGCGCGGCCGCCGGCGCACCGGCGTCTGCCGGAGCCACCCGGCCCTCGCCCTGAGGCTGGCTCGCCGGCCCGCCCTGAAGCGTCGAGAAGGCGGCGTCCAGCCGGTCGAAGTACTCGTCGAGCGCCGCCGTTGACTCGGCGGGCTGGACCGGGGCGCCGAATCCCGGCACCGCAATCGGCGTCCGCCGGCTGAGGCGGAGTTTCGCCGCGGTGAGCGGATCTTCGATCCGCTCCTGCACGGCCTCGACCTCGGGTTCAAGGCCGGCCAGGCTCGCAGCCTGACCGGGAGCCCCGCCGTCGCCGCCGCTCTCGCGCTCGTCCGCCGGCCCCCGGGGCGGCCGCCCCGCCCCGCCGCCCGAACCGGCCAGCAGTTCCTTCACCCGCGTGATGACCATGTGCGGCTCGAAGGGCTTCGCGAGCACGCCGTCGCAGCCGACCTCGCTCGCGCGCTGCTCGTCCACGGGCTCGAAGGCGCCGGTCAGGAGCAGCACCGGGATGTGCGCCAGGTGAGGCGTGCGCTTCACGAAGGCCGCGACATCGTACCCGTCCCGTTCCGGCATGCCGACGTCGGCCAGGACGATGTCCGGGCGCTCGGCCTCGATGCGCTCGATGGCCTGCATCCCGTCGCCCACGGCGATGACCTGGACGTCCTCGTCGGCGAACGTCAGTTCGATGACGCGCTGGATGGTGACGCTGTCGTCAGCCAGCAAGAGCTTGTGCGGCATGGCCTCACTACCTGGTGAGTCGCCGATGACTGCCACCGGTTCCGACGGGAGAAGCGTACCGGCCGACTCCCGCGAAGTCAACCGCCGGCCGCCTTGACTTGCCCGCCGCCGTGTGGGTACGCTGGCGCCTGCCCATCTGGGCACGACGAGCAATCGGCAGTCCCCCCTCGCGCGAGCCGGCTGGATGGTGGTTCCCGTGACCGACAGCACTTCCAGCGTGACGCGCGGCACCGAGCGTTCCCGTCACGGCGCCGCCTTCCTCGCGATGCTGGACGAGATCGATGCCGCCGCGAACCTGCTCGATCTCGATCCCGGCATCCGGACCCTCCTCACGCACGCGAAGCGCCAGATCGTCGTGTCGTGCCCGGTCGAGATGGACAACGGCGAGGTCGAGGTCTTCACCGGCTACCGCGTCCAATACAACATCGCGCTCGGCCCGGCCCAGGGCGGCCTCCGCCTGCACCCGCGCGCGACGCTGGACGAGGTGACGGCCCTGGCGGCGTGGACGACATGGAGGTGCGCCGTCGCCCAGGTGCCGTTCGGCGGCAGCCAGGGCGGCGTGGCCTGCGACCCGTCGAGGATGTCACGCCGGGAGTTGGAGCGGCTGACCCGGCGGTACGTCGCCGAGGTCGCCGACGCCGTCGGCCCGGACAAGGACATCACGGCGCCGGACCTGAACGCGGACGGCCAGGTGATGGCCTGGGCGATGGACACGATCAGCATGCACGGCGGGGCCTCCGCCCCGGCCGCCGTGACCGGGAAGCCGCAGGCGCTCGGCGGCCTGGCGTTGCGGGGCGATGCCGCGGGGCTCGGCGTCGGCATCCTCGCGAGAGAGGCCGCGCGCTGCGCCGGGGTCGGCCTCGACGGGGCGCGCGTCGCCGTGCAGGGGTACGGCGCCGCGGGCGCGGCCGCGGCGCACTGGCTCGCGGGCCTGGGCGCGCGCATCGTCGCCGCGACCGATGCCTCGGGCGGCGTGTTCAACGAGCGCGGACTCGACATGGCGGCGCTGGCCGGGCACGTGCGCCAGAGCCGGACGATCGATGGCTTCCCGGGCGGACGGCCGGTGGCGCACGACGAGGTGCCCGGCCTCGCCGCCGACATCCTGCTGCCGGCGGCGCTCGGGGCTCCGATGACCGGCGCTACCGCGCGGGACGTACGCGCGGGGGTGGTGGTCGAGGGCGCCGAGGGTCCGATCACGCGGGAAGCCTGCCGGGCTCTGCACGAGCGAGGCGTGCTGGTGGTGCCCGGCATTTTGGGCAGTGCGGGCGTCGTGACGGCGTCGTACTTGGAGTGGATGCAGAACCGCCGCGGCGGCACGTGGACTGACGAGGAGGTCAGCGCGCGCTTCGAACGACAGGTGGCCGCGGCCTTCGAAACGGTGATGAGCGCGGCTCGGCGCTACCGGACCGACATGCGGACCGCTGCCTGCGTGGCAGCCGTCGACCGCGTGGCGGCCGCAACGCGGATGCGCGGCATGTACGCCTGAGCACGGCCGTGACACGGACCGTGCCCGGAGCGCCGCGCGCCCCCAAGGACGCGCACCCGGACGGGAGGCCGGACCGGGCGGGCAAAGGAGGGAGACCACGGAAGACGCGTTTCTGCCGGGTGCGGAGACTTCGGACATCGTCATCAGTGCGGCGCCTGCGGCGCCGGAGGAGTGAGAGTCGTGACCAAACCGTTCAACCCGTTTGAGATGGCCCAGGCCCAGTTCGACAAGGTGGCCGACATCCTCGACCTCGACCAGGGCACGCGCGAACTGCTGCGCTGGCCGCTCCGTGAGTACCAGTTCTCGATCCCCGTCCGCATGGACGACGGGAAGGTGAAGGTGTTTCGGGGCTTCCGCGTCCAGCACAACGACGCGCGGGGGCCGAACAAGGGCGGGATCCGCTTCCATCCGCACGAGACGCTCGACACCGTCCGGGCCCTCGCGACGTGGATGACGTGGAAGTGCGCCGTGGTGGACATTCCCCTCGGCGGCGGCAAGGGCGGCGTGGTGTGCGACCCGCACCACCTCAGCATGCGCGAGCAGGAGGCGATCTGCCGCGGGTGGGTGCGGCAGCTGTCGAAGAACGTCGGCTACCTCCAGGACGTGCCGGCGCCCGACGTGATGACCAGCCCCCAGCACATGCTGTGGATGATGGACGAGCTGGAAGTGATCCACGGCCAGAAGGAGCCGGGCTTCATCACCGGCAAGCCGGTGGGGAGCGGCGGGTCGCTCGGCCGCACCGAGGCGACCGGCTACGGCGTCATCTTCACCGTGCGCGAAGCGCTGAAGCTGCTGGGCCTGGAGCCGAAGGACGCGACGGCGTCGATCCAGGGCTTCGGCAACGTCGCCCAGTTCGCCGTGCAGCTGTTCACCAAGTACGGAGGCACGGTGGTCTGCGTCTCGTGCTGGGACAACGCGGACCAGAAGACCTACTCGTTCCGCAAACCGTCGGGCATCACGTACGAGGAGCTGATCGGCATCACCGACAAGTTCGGCACGGTCGACAAGACCAAGGCCAGGACGCTCGGCTACGAGGTCCTGCCGGGAGACGCCTGGATCGAGCAGGAGGTCGACATCCTGATCCCCGCCGCCAT
>CAZBIP010000088.1:11072-13000 GCA_964491885.1 uncultured Vicinamibacterales bacterium | reverse complement strand
GAGTGTAACATGTCACCCCATGCGGCCACGGACTCTCGCGGCGGCGGCGATCGTCGCCGTCACCGTCCTCGCGCTGGCGGCGCCAGTCCTCCGGTCGTACACCCGGGCGGCGGCGCTCATCGTGCGCATGGCCGGCCTCGAGGCCTCTGCGGGCGGCGTGCTCGACTGGGAGCGCGAGCCGGTCGCCGTCGAGGACGCGCGCGTCCCGACGCGCCACGGCAGCGTGCGCGGCCGCCTCTGGATCCCGGGTCGCATCCGCCGCGCGGTCGTGCTGGTCGCCGGCGTCAACGCGCTCGGCATCGACGAACCCCGCCTGTACGGCCTGGCGAACGAACTGGCCGGCGTCGGGTACGCCGTGCTCACGCCGGAACTGCCCGACTTGCAGCGCTACGACGTCACGCCGCGCACGACCGACATCATCGAGGACGCGGCCGTGTGGCTGTCCTCCAAGCGGCGCCTGGCGCGCGACGGCACGGTGGGCCTCGTCGGCATCAGCTTCGCCGGCGGCCTCTCGGTCGTCGCGGCGGGCCGGACCGCGCTGCGCGACCGCGCCGCGTTCGTCTTCTCGTTCGGCGGCCACAGCAGCTTCCCCCGCGTTCTGCGGTTCCTCTGCTCCGGCCAGGAGCCCGAGCCCCCCGGCGGCGGCGCCGGCGCTCAGCCGTCCGGCTTCAGGCACCGCCGGCCCCACGACTACGGCGTCGTGATCGTCCTCCTCGGCGGGGCGGACCGCGTCGTGCCGGCGGACCAGGTGATACCGCTTCGCGAGGCCATCCTGACGTTCCTGCGCGCGTCGCACTACGAACTCATCGACCGGCGGAAGGCCAGGGAGGTTTTCGCGGAGGCCAGGAGCATGGCCGAATCCCTGCCAGAACCGGCGCGCACGTACATGCGGCAGGCGAACGACCGCGACGTCGAGGGCCTGGGGCGGACGTTTCTCCCGCTCCTGGACCAGGCGTCGCGTGACCCGGCGCTGTCGCCGGATGAGTCGCCCGCCCCGTCGTGCCCGGTCTACATCCTGCACGGCACCGACGACAACGTCACGCCGGCGGTCGAATCGCTGTGGCTCGCCCGCTATCTCGAGGGGCGGACCGAGGTGCGCACGCTGCTCAGCCGGGTCATCACGCACGCGGAGCTCAACTCGCAGCGCGACTGGCGGGAGGTCGCGGACCTGGTGGGCTTTTTCGCGAGCTTGCTGCGGGAGTAGGGGCTAGGGGCAAGGGGCTAGGGGCTAGGGACAAGGCAGCAACTATGGGGCATGACATGACCGCTGGCACACCCGGCGACCGCCTGCAGAAGATCCTCTCCGCGGCCGGCATCGCGTCGCGCCGAGCGGCCGAACAGATGATCACGGCGGGCCGCGTTTCGGTCAACGGCGCCGTGGTGGCCGAACTCGGCACGAGGGCCGACCCCGCCCGCGACGACATCCGCGTCGACGGCCGGCGCGTCCGCACGAGCCAGCGCCGCCGGTACATCCTGCTGAACAAGCCCCGCGGCTACATGACGACGAGGAGCGACCCCGAGCACCGCCCGACGGTCCTCGATCTGCTGCCGGACGTCGGCGAGTACATCTACCCCGTCGGCCGGCTCGACTACGACTCGGAGGGGCTGCTGCTGCTGACCAACGACGGCGACCTCGTCCAGCGGCTGCTGCACCCGAAGCACGAGGTCGAGCGCGAATACCACGCGCGGGTGCGGGGCGTGCCCGACGGGAACGACCTGGACCGCCTCCGGCGGGGCGTCGTCATCGAGGGGCGGAGGACCGCGCCGGCATCGGTGCGGCTCCTCGACACGGGGCTCGGCGCGCGGGAGGACCAGGCCCTCGTGTCGATCGCGCTGCACGAGGGCCGAACCCGGCAGGTGCGCGACATGTGCGATGCCGTCGGCCACCCCGTGGTGCGTCTCAAACGTGTGCGGTTCGGGCCGATCTC
>CAZBIP010000088.1:0-10972 GCA_964491885.1 uncultured Vicinamibacterales bacterium | reverse complement strand
CCCAGCGCGTCGGCCATCTCCTCGACCTTCGGGAGGTCGCCGAGGTCGTTGAGGCCGAACCGCATGAGGAACTCGCGGGTCGTCGCGTAGAGGAACGGGCGGCCGACCACCGGCTTGCGGCCCGCGATCTTGACGAGCTTGCGTTCGACGAGCGTGCCGAGCACGCCGGACGTGTTCACACCGCGGATCTCCGCGATCTCCGCCGCAGTCACCGGCTGGCGATAGGCGACGACGGCCAGCGTCTCGAGGGCCTGGACCGAGAGCTTGGTGGTCTTCCGCTCGCGGAACAGCCGCCGCACCCACTCGTGCAGGTCGGTGCGCGTCACGATCTGCAGTCCGCCGGCGACTTCGACGAGCTGCAGGCCGCGGCTGGAGCCGTAGTCGGCCTTCAGCGCCTCCAGCGCACGCTCGACGTCCTCCCGGGGCTCGCCGTCGAGCAGCTTGAAGAGCGCTTTCGGCGTCAGCGGTTCGGGCGACGCGAACACGAGCGCTTCGACGATCGCCTTGAGCGGGTCCGGCACGGGCGGCTCGCCTGGCGCGCCGCTGTTGGAGGCCTCATCCACGGGAGGATGAACCGCCAAACCCGGGATCTCGTCGAGCGCGACGCTCGCCTCGCTCGCCGCCCCGCTGGCGATCTCCTGCCCGTTCGTGACGTCCGCCATGGATGGTACCCCGCCCCCTCGCCCCTGTCCGGCCAGCGCCTAGCGCCCAGCCCCCAGCCCCTCTCGCCGGTAGACCCTGATCGCCCCGAACATGCCCGCCTGGAAGACCTTGACCAGCCTGGTCCGGATCATCTCCAGCAGCGCGAGGAACGTGACGATCAGGTCCTGGCGCGTGGAGGCGTCCTCGAACAGGTCCTCGAACCCGCAGGCCTCCGTCTCGGACAGCCGCGCGAGCAGCTGCTGAATGCGCGCCTCGATCGACACCTGCGCACCCGGGATGCGCACCGTCGGGCGCTGCTTCACGCGGTCGAGCACCGCCTTGAACGCCGCCATCAGGCTGAAGAGGTCCACCTCGACTTCCGGCTCGGCGTCCTCGCCCGCGAGGCCGGCCACCCGGTCGTCCGGGCGCTGCCACTGCGCGCTGCGCCACTCCTCCCGCTCGTGCAGCAGCCCGGCGGCGGCCTTGAACTTCTGGTATTCGAGCAGGCGGTGGACGAGCGCGTCGCGCGGGTCCTCTTCCGGGTCCTCCTGCGAGGGGTCCGGCCTCGGGAGCAGCATGCGCGACTTGATGTGGATGAGCGTCGCCGCCATGACGAGGAAGTCGCCGGCGACGTCCAGGTTCAGCTCCTCGATGATCTCCAGGTATTCCAGGTACTGGGCGGTGATGAGCGCGACGGGGATGTCGTAGATGTTCACCTCGTTCCGCTTGATGAGGTGAATCAGCAGGTCCAGGGGGCCGGTGAACCCGTCGAGCGTGACGGTGTAAGCGTCGGGCGACGATTCGAAGGCGGGCTCGGCGGGCTGAGGCTGCGGCTGCATCACCGGTACGAGATCTTCATCGCCTCGCGCACGCGCGCCATCGTCTCCTGGGCCACGCGGCGGGCCTTGCGGGACCCCTCCTGGATGATTTCGCGCAGGCGGTCCGGGTCGGCCATCAGGGCGGCGCGGCGCTGGCGCATGGGGTCCAGGGTCAGTTCAAGCGCCGCGACGAGCTTCCGCTTCACTTCGACGTCGCCGACCTTGCCCTCCCGGTAGCGCGCCTTGAGATCTTCGACCTCGGCGGCGTCGGGGTTGAACGCGTCGTGATACGTGAAGACCGGGTTGCCCTCGACGTTGCCGGGGATATCGGCGCGGATCCGCGCGGGATCCGTGTACATCGACATCACCTTCTTGCGCACCGTCGCGACGTCGTCGGCCAGGTCGATCGCGTTGCCGTAGCTCTTGCTCATCTTCCGGTTGTCGAGCCCGGGCAGGCGCGGGAACCGCGTGAGGAGCGGCTGCGGCTCGACGAACACCTCGCCGTAGAACGCATGGAAGCGGCGCACCACCTCCCTCGACAACTCGAGGTGCGGCACCTGGTCCTCGCCCACCGGCACGAAGTGGGCGTTGTACATGACGATGTCGGCCGTCTGGAGGAGGGGGTAGCCCAGGAACCCGTACGTCGACAGGTCGCGCTCGGTGATCTGCTCGCGCTGCTCCTTGTAGGTCGGCACCCGCTCGAGCCAGGGCACCGGGATGATCATCGAGAGCAGCAGGTGGAGCTCGGCGTGCTCGGGGACGAGCGACTGCACGAAGATCGTGCACTTCTCGGGGTCGAGGCCGGCGGCGATCCAGTCCGCGACGTTGGCGTAGGCGTAGCCGGCGATGTCGTCGGTGGCGCCGTACTCGCTCGTCAGGGCATGCCAGTCCGCCACGAAGTACGAGCATTCGTACTGGTCTTGCATCGGCACCCAGTTGCGCAGGGCGCCCACGAGGTGGCCGAGGTGCAGGGGGCCGGTGGGCCGCATTCCCGAAACGACGCGCGGTTTGGCAGGAGTCACGGTTCCTTCCTGGACAGACTGGTCAGGCTAACATTCCCGCGTGAAGTGCGCAAGGACGGCATCCGCGGCCTTCGCGCCCACGATCGCAACCAGCGCGTCGCGCCCGGCCCGCCGGACGCCGGCGACGCTGCCGAAGGTCTCGAGAAGCGCGCGCCGCCGCGCCGGGCCGATGCCGGCGACGTCGTCGAGATCGGATCGCAGGTGGCGCAGCCGCCGCGTGCGGCGCTGGAACGTCACGGCGAAGCGGTGGGCCTCGTCGCGGATCCGCTCGAGGAGGAGCAGCGAGGGGTGGTCGGCCGCGAGCGCGATCGGGTCGGCGCGGTCGCGCGTCACGATCAATTCCTCGCGCTTCGCGAGGCCCACGGCCACGAGGTTCGAGAGGCCGAGCGCCCGCAGCGCGTCGTAGGCCGCGCCGAGCTGCCCCGCCCCGCCGTCGACGAGGACGAGGTCCGGGTGCGGCGCGCCCGTCTCGAGCAGCCGCGCGTACCGGCGGCGCACCACCTCGCGCATCGACGCGACGTCGTCGAGGGCCGCGCCCCGCACGCGGAACGTGCGGTACTCCCCCTTCCGCATCCGGCCGTCCTCGCACACGACGAGCGAGGCCACCGTGTCGGTGCCCCGAAGCGTCGAGATGTCGAAGCACTCGATGCGCCGCGGGAAGGACGGCAGGCCGAGGACCTCCCGCAGCCGGTCGAGGGCCTCGTAGTTGGCGATCTCGCCGCCGCCGAACCGCGACTGGTAGGCGATCGCCGCGTTGCGCGTCGCGAGGTCCAGGAGCCCCCGGCGCTCGGCCGTGCGCGGGACCACGATGCCGACGCGCCGGCCGGCGCGCTCCGACAGCCAGGCTTCCAGCACCGCCGCCGCCTCGAGGGCGACGGGCACGTGCACCTCGGGCGGAACGTCCCGGTCCGCGTAGAACTGCGGGATGGCGGCCTCGAGGACCTCGCGATCCGACCCGGCCTGCCCGCCGTCCGACTCGGCCACGAGCTCGACGCGCTCGATCACCCGGCCGCCGCGCATCTGGAAGATCTCGAGCACGCTCCCCGTCGGGCCGGTCTTCACGCCGATGGCGTCGCGGTCGCCCAGCCGGGTCGCCGAGAGCCGCTGCCGCCGGCCGCTCAGCTGGCCGATCGTGCGGATGGCGTCGCGCAGGTGCGCGGCGTGCTCGTAGCGCTCCGACTCGGCGGCCTCCCGCATCTCCGCCTCCAGCTGCGCCGTCAGCTCGGCGTTCCGCCCCTCGAGGAACAGCCGCGTGCGCTCGACCGCCGCGCCGTACGCCGCGGCGGTGCAGACCGTGTCCACGCAGGGGGCGAGGCAGCGGCCGATGTCGTACTCGAGGCAGGGCCGGTCGCGTTTCCCCGTGATCTCCTCGTTGCAGGAGCGCAGCCCGAACAGCCGGTGGGCCAGGCTGATGGAGCGGCGCGCCAGGCTGGCCGGGAGGAACGGCCCGGCGTAGAGGTTCCCGTCGGGCTCGACGCGGCGTGCCACCATCACGCGCGGAAAGGCCTCGGTGGTCGTCAGCCTGAGGAAGGGGTAGTTCTTGTCGTCACGGAGGCGGATGTTGAAGCGCGGGAGGCGCTGCTTGATGAGGTTGCTCTCGAGGATCAGCGCCTCGACCGGCGAGCCGGTCACCACGAACTCGAGCCCGTGCGCCTCGCCGAGCAGGGCGTCGATCCGGGGCGACGCGCCCCAGGCGCCGAGGTAGCTCCGGAGGCGGTCTCGCAGGACCGCCGCCTTGCCGACGTACAGGGTCTCGCCCCCCCGCCCGAGGAACAGGTACACGCCCGGCTGTTCGGGCGCGTGGGCGATCTGGCGCTTGAGGTCCTGAATCGGCATGGAATAGAATCACTCGTCCCCGGCGGTGCGAGGCCTCCGCCGATTATACGAAAGCCCTGGAGCGATGACCTTTACCCGCGCCGTCGGGTCGATCTTCAACGTCCCGCTCCGCGGGATCATCTGGACCTGCATCCGGCTGAAGATCTCCCCCGACCTCCTCACCTTCTGCGGTCTCGTCTTCAACGTCGTCGCGGCGTGGTACCTGGCGTTCGGCGAGTTCGTGACGGCCGGCGTCTGGATGGTCATCGCGAACGTCTTCGACTACATCGACGGCAAGGTCGCCCGGGAACGCGGGATCGTGACGGCGTTCGGCGCCTTCTTCGACTCGGTGATGGACCGTTTCTCGGACATCACGCTGTTCATCGGCCTGATCGCGCTCTACAACGGCCTGGGCACCGGCCACCGGGACTACGTGCTCGTGACGTCGCTCGCGATGATGTTCTCCGTCATGACGAGCTACACCCGCGCCCGGGCCGAGTCGCTGATCGAGAAGTGCAAGGTCGGCTTCATGGAGCGGCCGGAACGCATCGTGCTGTTCATGTTCGGGGCGTTCACGAACCGGATGGCCGCGGTGATGTGGGTGGTGTTCCTCCTGTCCATCGTCACGGTGCTCGACCGGATCTACATGACCTGGCGGGAGTTGAAGGCCGGCCGCAGCCTCGCCGCCGTCAGGGCCGGCACCGCGCCCCCGCCCATCCCGGTCACCCAGCCCGGCCTCGTCAAGCGGGCGGTGACACTGCCGGTCCTCACCCTGTGGCGTGGCCTGTTCTGGACCTACGAGCGCGGCACCTGGCAGTACGACGTCATGGTGCTCGTCGTGATGGGTTTCATCTGGTTGACGCCGCCGGCGTGGCTGAACGACCCGACTGCCTCCAGCGCCCAGGGCCTGATCCAGTCCCTCATCTGGTAGCGCCGGCCCGCGCCGTTCGGGCCCGCCGTCTCGCCTCGCCGTCGCCCTTCGACGTGGCGGCTCGCCGTCGTTCTTCGCCGCCTTAGCTCGACTCCTTACACCCGTGTTCAGAATTCAGAATCCTGACTCCTGACTCCTGACGTCTTCCCTACACATCCTCCCTCGGGTCGTGCCCGCCCAGGTCGAGCACCGGGTGCGAGTAGCGGATCTGGTGGGCGGCGATGCGATCCCTGAGCACGCGCCGCGCGGCCCCGACCTGCTCGGGCGGCACGGTCAGCACCCCCGCCCACTGCCGCCGGCTGCGCGCCGCGACGAGCGTCGGCGAAGGCCCCTCGCGCCAGGTGAGGCCGTCGATGTCCTCCCACCGGAGGAAGCCCCGATCGAGGCGCACGCCCTGCTCGTAGAACCCCCGCGGCACGCGCGCCGAGAGCGGATAGAGGTAGCCGAAGTAGGTCAGCATCATCGCCTCGCCGAACAGGCGCCACACCGGCCACTGCAGCACCGCCAGCTTGTAGACGATGACCATCCCGAGGCCGGCGGCGATGACGAACGGCAGCAACGCGAAGCGGGCCGGCGGCATCCGCCAGACCAGCACCGCGCCCTTGCGCCGCCGCAGGTCGTGCGCCCACTCGTAGAGGAGCGCCACGTTGGCGCCGAGGAACCCGACGCCGAACAGGATCAGCAGGCTGCCGAATGGGTCCCGCACGCCGCCTCCAAGCGGGGGTCAGCCGGCGTGGCCGGCGCCCGACGACAGCGCCGGGTCGAAGCACCGGCGGCACCGGGCCTCGTAGGTGCCCTGGGCCCCGAGCAGCAGCCTGTCGCTGCTCACGACGAGGCGCTGCGTGTGGTTCGCCGGGTTGCCGCAGACCATGCAGATGGCGAGGGTCTTGGTGATGTATTCCGCGATCGCGAGCAGCTGCGGCATCGGCTCGAACGGCTTCCCGAGGTAGTCCTGGTCCAGGCCGGCCACGATGACGCGCTTGCCGCGGTCGGCGAGGGCGTTGCACACGGAGGGCAAATCGGCGTCGAAGAACTGCCCCTCGTCGATGCCGACGACCTCGGTGTCGTCGTCCACGGCCCGGTAGAGATCCGCGGACGAGGCGACGTTGGTCGACGGGATGCGCATCTCGCTGTGGGACACGATCTCGTCGTGCGCGAAACGGGTGTCGAACTGGGGCTTGAAGATCTGCACCTTCTGGCGGGCGATCTGCGCGCGGCGGAGGCGCCGGATGAGTTCCTCGCTCTTGCCGCTGAACATGCTCCCGCAAACCACTTCGATCCAGCCGGTCTGTCGCGTGCGCTCGATGTCCATCACCCTCACCCGATCACGTCGCCGCGGCCGGCGCTCCAGGCCCCGAATCCCGAATCCCGAATCCCGAACCCCGAATCCCGAACCCCGATTCCCGGACCTACGCCCGCGACTGGTACTCGCCCGACTCCGTGTTCACCCGCACCCGATCGCCGACGTTGATGAACGGCGGCACCTGCACGACGAGGCCCGTCTCGAGCGTCGCCGGCTTCAGCTGCGCGCTCGCCGTCGAGCCCTTGATCGCGGGCGCGGTGTCGGTCACCGTCAGGTCCACCGTCTGGGGCAGCTCGATGCCGACGGGCTCCGTCCCGTAGAACTCCACCTTGATCAGGGACTCGGCCACGAGGAACCCCACCATCTCCCCAAGCACCTCGTCGGCCAGGCTGATCTGCTCGTAGCTCCGGGTGTCCATGAAATGGTGCCCGGACGAGTCGCTGTACATGTACTGCATCTCGACTTCGTCGAGGCTGGCCCGTTCGACCACGTCTTCGGACCTGAGCCGCTGGTCCTGGAGCGTTGCGTTCCTGAGGTTGCGGAGCTTGACGCGGACGAACCCGCGCAGGTTGCCGGGGGTCACGTGCTGGAGCTCGAGGATGCGGTAGAGTTCCCCGCCGAGCACGATCAGGTTGCTCTTCCTCAGGCGCGTTGCTTGAACCGAACTCATGGGCTGTCCTATGGTTGCCCCGCCGGGGGCCGGCAGGCCACTCTGCGGGTGCGGCGTGGCCGTAAATCCTTAAAATCGTAGCACATATACCCGGGCGGCGACAAACATGCTACGATGCCGTTCGTGGCGTTTTCCCGCTGGGATCCCCTCCACGATCTGCTCGCGCTCCACGAGCGCATGAACCGCCTCGGCTCGGACGACGCGCCCGGCTGGACGCCGGCCGTGGACCTCTACGAGACGGCCGACCGCTTCGTGCTCAGCATCGAACTGCCGGGCCTGGTGCGCGACCAGATCAAGATCGAGCTGCAGCACGAGACGCTGACCGTCCGAGGCGACCGCCCCGTGACGCGGGAGGAAGGCGCCCAGTTCCACCGCGTCGAGCGGGGCCACGGCCCGTTTGCGAGATCGTTCCCGCTGCCGCAGCCGGTGGATGCCGACGGGATCGCCGCCGAGTTCCGCGACGGCGTGCTGACCGTGGTCGTGCCGAAAACCGCGCCGCCGTCGCGCCGAATCCAGGTGGGCTGACATGAAGCGCCTTGCGTTCGCCGTCGTCGCCATCCTCGCGGGCTTCTTCGCCGGCCTGGCGGTCACGGGCCGGCTCCACACGGCTCCGGCGGCCGAGGTCGCGGCCGCCCAGCCCGGCGCGCCCGCCGGGGCCTCCGCCCCGGCGGCGCAGGGCGCCTCGCGCGCGCCTGGCGGCTTGCCGGACTTCACCGCCATCGCCGGCCAGGCCGTCGACGCCGTCACGAACATCTCGTCGGCGCAGGTCGTCCGCACGGCCAACTCCCCCTTCGCCAGCGACCCGTTCTTCCGGTACTTCTTCGGCGACGACACCGACCTGTTTGGCGGGCAGGACCGGCGCCAGGCCAGCCTCGGTTCCGGCGTCGTCGTGTCGAGCGACGGCTACATCCTCACCAACAACCACGTCGTCGGCAACCACACCGCCGAGATCACGGTGGCGCTGGCCGACAAGCGCGAGCTCCGGGCGACGCTCGTCGGCACGGACGCGTACACGGACATCGCGCTGCTGAAAGTGAACGCCAGGGGGCTCCCCGCCGTCCCGTGGGGGGACTCGTCGAAGCTGAAGGTGGCCGAGTGGGTGCTGGCGATCGGCAATCCGTTCCAGCTCAATCAGACCGTGACGCTCGGCATCGTCTCGGCCGTCGGCCGGGCGAACGTGGGCGTGGCCGCCTACGAGGATTTCATCCAGACCGACGCCGCCATCAACCCGGGCAATTCCGGCGGCGCGCTCATCAACGGGCGCGGCGAGCTCGTGGGGATCAACACGGCCATCTACAGCCAGAGCGGCGGGTACCAGGGCGTGGGCTTCGCCGTCCCGAGCAACCTGGCGCGCCGGGTGATGAACGACCTCATCAAGTACGGCGAGGTGCGGCGCGGCACGCTGGGCTACCTGCAGGTGCGCGAGGTCAGCGAGTCGCTGGCCCAGCAGTTGGACGTCCCGGCGTCCACGGGCGTCCTGGTGGAACGGATGACCCGAGACTCGGCGGCCTACGACGCCGGCGTCCGGCCGGGCGACGTGATCGTCAGCTTCAACCAGCGGCCCGTCGAGGACAGCGCACAACTGCTCAGGCTCATCGCGGACTCGCCCATCGGCAGCACGGTGTCGGTCGGCGCGTACCGGGACGGCCGGAAGATCGAGTTCAAGGTCCAGGTGACCGCGATGCAGCAGCGGCGCGCGAGGCGCTAGCCGGCGCCCGCCGGCCCGATACCGCGGCGTTCCCCGCCACGAAGCAACGCCAGGCGTGGCCGGTTCCGTGTCGGATGCCGATGCGGGGCGACCACGTCACGCGTTCCACCGCCAGGCCGCGATCCTCGACCCACAGTCCTGTGCCCGTCCGCCGCGCCGCCCTCGTCAGGTCCGCGCGGTTCTGGGCCCGCGTGATCCCGAGCGCGCGGGCCAGGTTCCCCGGGCCCCGGCAGAGGTCGTGACGGGCGATCCGGCGCTCCCCGTCCCCGGGGGCCGCACGCCCGTCGCGGATGGCCACGCCGCGGCGCCGCTGCATCAGCTCGACGCCGTCGAGCGGATCCAGCGCCCGGATGAGCACCGCGGCCGGAAACCCCCGCCGCTCGGTCACGGCGTTGACGAGCCAGTGCATCCCGTAGGTGAAGTAGACGTAGGCGCGGCCAGGCCCGCCGTACAGGGGCGCGTTGCGAGGCGTCAGGCCGGAAGCCGCGTGGCAGGCGGGGTCCGTCTCCCCGATGTACGCTTCGGTCTCGACGATCACGCCCGACGACAGGCCGTGGGCCGAGCGGTGCACCAGCACCTTGCCCAGGAGCGCGAGCGCCACCTCGAGCGTGGGACGGTCGTAGAACGTCCGCGGCAGCGTGCGCGGGCGGGACCCGGACGGGCTCATCGCCCTCGCGGCGCCGACGGGTCCCGCGGCGTCAGGCGCTTCACCGACCGCCCGGCCGCCGCCGCGACGAGGTCGCTGCGGTCCTCGGCCAGCACGGACAGCGCGGCGAGCGACGAGGGGGAACCGGCGATGCCCAGCACCTCCGCGATGCCGGCACGGACCTTCGGATCCTTGTTCGACGACAGCACCGCGAGTTCCCCGGCGGCCGGCTCGCCCAGTTCAACCAGGTACTCGAACGTGTCGGACTCGAGCAGGGAGAACTTGAACCCGTCGACGAGCTTCGACAACTGGCGGAGATCGCCGTTGCGCGCCCGGGCGAAGGCGCGCGCGTAGGTCACGTACGGCGACTGGTCCCGTCCCGTCCGTGATTCCATCTCCTTCATCGCCGCTTCGTCGCCCGTCCGCCCGATGCCTTCGATGGCGATCCGGCGCACGTGCGCATCGCGGTGGCCGAGGTTCGCGAGGAACACCGGCAGGCTTCCCGGGTGGGCGATCTTGGCCAGCGCGTCGAAGGCCGCCATCGCCTCGACCCCCTTCTTGTGGTAGTTGAACAGGTCGGTGAGCGACTGGACCCCGCGGTCGTAGCGCATCTCGCCGAGCGCCGCCATCGACGACAGCCTGACGTCCGCGTCCGGGTCGTTCATGCCGACGACGATCTGGTCCCCGACCTCCGTCCGCTGGGCGGTGAGCTCGGGGTTCGCCTCGGCGTTCCGGTGGGCGGCGCCCATCAGCCGCCCCAGCGCGTGTGTCGCCGCCAGGCGCATCAGGGGGTCGCGTTCCCGGAGGATGGCCATCAAGGCGTTCACGGCCGACCGTCCCTCGGGGAAGGTCCCCTGCCTGACGATCGGTCTCCCGAGGACCGCGAGCGCGTACGCCGCGTCGAAACGGATCCGGACGTTCGGCGACGCCGCGGCACCGACGAGGCCGCTCACGACCTCGGGCGGGGCGAGGTTGGGAATCGTCACCCCCTCGCGCTGGACGAAGGCGTGAAGCGGCAGCGTGGCGCCCTTCTCCCGAATCAACTCCCGGCCGTACTCGCGCGTGTAGCGTTCGTCCACGAGGTAGAGCGACACGACCGCCTCGACAGCGGCCGCCCGCACCTTGTCGTCCGGGTCGGTCAGCACGGCGGCGAGGGACGGCGCGGCTTCGAGGTAGCCGGCCTCGCGCAGCAACCCGACGGCGTCCAGCCGGTTCTTCGGCTCCGGGCTCTTCAGCCCCGCCACCACGTCCTCGAACGCCACCTGGCGGCTGCCCTCCTGGGCGCCGGCGGCGGCGCAGAGCAGCGACACGAGCAAGGCGGTCGCGAGTGTCCCGATGCGAAGCCGTTCGGTCATGCGAGCGCTCCCAGTTCCTCGGCGCGGTGGTTCGAGGCCAGCACCTGCCGGAGGTACCGGCC
>CAZBIP010000087.1:0-13115 GCA_964491885.1 uncultured Vicinamibacterales bacterium | reverse complement strand
GCCGCCGAACTGGGGCGCCCAGTTGGCGTGAGTCCCGACGGGCTGCCCTTGCGGGTATGCACCGCGTGCGCCACGACGAAAGTCGCGAGCATGTCGGCGGGCTGGAGCCACCCACGTCCAGTGACGCCGGACACGTCGACCCCCTGCCCGCACACCGAGCACCCAGCGTCGCCTGCGGTCTCGTCGATCGTGATGTGTGACGGGATCTTCACTTCGCCTCCCTGCATGCCGGGCGGGTGCACCGGCCGTTGTCGTTGATGAACGCGGACGGGCGCCCGCAGTTGTCGCAGTGCCGCTTGCCTTGGGGGTGCTCGCGGTGGCAGGTGGCGCACAGGGTGATGGGGACGCCGCGGTGGGTGGTCACGACTCCCCACCCCCGTCGCCGTTGCGTCGCACGCGGTCGAACCAAGAGACCGTGATCCACGGCAGGGAATCGGTGGGGGCGCAGTTGCCGGATCGCACATCGACGCACCGAGTGCAAAGCTTGATCTGCACACGGATGGCCGGACCGAGCAGGCCTTCGCGCACGTCGTACTGGAGCGCGACGATGGTCCCGGTCGCCACACAGGGCGCCCCGGTGCCGCCAGTGATGGTCCCGTTGGCCTGCACCATCACGGCGTTGATGCACTCCAGGGTGAGCTGTGCTGGGACGGTGATCTTGGCGAGGCGGTTGCGGTATGCCTCAATCTGGCGCTTGGTGGTCACGACCGCTCACCCCCGTCGACGTATCCCCCGCAGGTGCACCACTTGGTGATGACGGAGTTCCCCATGAATGTGGCACCCCTGGTTTGCCACGTCGCGCGGCACTCGTGGCGGCGGTGGAGAGACTTCCCGTGGGAGCACACCGCGCAGGGCTTGCGCGCGGTCACGGCAGCACCTCCACAGGGGTATCGAGGTCGAAGTGCGCCATGAGGAACCACTCGGGGTGGGCGGGGACCTCCAGCGTCAAGCGCACAGCCTCGTTGGACGCCGTGGCGATCTCCCTAAGCAGCCGCACGCGGTCGGGCAGCGTGCGATCCGTCTCCACCCACACCCTTCGCCCGATGTGCCGTGCGGTGAGGTCGCCCACTGTGCGGACGACGGGCAGGCCGTCAGCGTCGAGGACGGGGGCGAGGGGGCCGTAAAGGTGCTCCAATTCACTCGCGCTGTAGATGCAATTGTCGCCGAGGTATGCCCACTCACCAGGGGCGGTGCGGCCATACAGACCGCCATCGCGGTCCCTCACCACGCGGGCGGACCAGATGCTGATGCGTCCGGGATCGAACTCAAGCGTCTCAGGGGTCCGGGCGCTCATCGGTCGGCCTCCAGTGCATCGAGGCGGGCGAGGTACTCGGGGCTTCCGTAGTCGGTTCCGCAGAGCTGGCACACCATGCCGACCGTCTGCCGCGTCATGCCGGTCGAGCACATGGGGCAGAGCGCGCCCCGTGCGACCTGCGCGCGGACCTCGTCGAGGAAGGCCGCGGCGTCCAGCAGGGCGAGCATGACGGCGGGGTTCGCGGCGGCGATGAAGGCGGCGTCCTCCGGCGTGGTCTGGTCGAGTTCGTTGTCCAGCACCTTGCTGATCGACAGGAAGCGCTCGTCACGCCAGCGGCAGTACCAGACGTGCGTCACATCGTCGCCAGCGTCCGTTTGCAGCGCCGCCCCAGTAGCGGCGTGCCACGGTCCCGGCGTCGCAGCTTCGGCCAGCCGCCGCAGTTCGGCGAGGTCGGGGGTCGGGGTGGTCATGCGGTCTCCTCGAAGTCGAATCGGAGCGTGTAGCGGCCGGTGGTGATGCCGTCGTGGCGCAGGTCGGGGCCGGTGAGGTAGTCGTCGCTGTCGTCGGGCAGGAGGCCACGAACGCCGGGGAAGGGGTGGACCATGCCGTCGTGGATGGTCTTGGCGAGCTTGTCGCGCAAGGTCGGGTCGAGGGTCACGGGAGGGTTCCTTTCAGTGGGAGGGGGTCAGGGTGCGGGCGAGCATGAGTCGGAGCGCGGCGGCACACTGCGGGGGCACGACGCCGTTGCCGAGCGCCTTGAGTGCCTGGTTGCGGGTGACGCCGGGGACGTCGGTCACCCAGCCGGCGGGGAGCGCCATCATCCACTCCACGAACCGGGCCGAGAGTCGCGGGTTGCCCTTGGGCCCGGGTTCGGTGGGCGCGGGTGCTGGGCGTCCGAACGCCTGCTCGTGGCGGGCGATGGCGGCGGCGTACTCGCCCCAGCGGTTGGCATGTGCGATGCCGTTCAGCAGGAGCTCGCCGTTCCGCTCCCCGCTGCGCGACTTCCGGCCGCCTTGAGTGTCGGCGACGCTCGGGGTGGGCAGGAGCCGCGCTTCGTATCCTGGCGTCACGCCGAGCGCCATCCCCAGGTTGGGGCCGTAGCGGTCCTCGTTCTGCCGGTCCTCGTTGTTGCTGGCCTTTGGCGTCGGCAGGAGGGCCAGCCCATGCACCGCGTCCTCGATGCTGACCGAGTGACCACCCGCCCGACGCTTGGCCGGGTCCTGCGGGCCGCCGTTGTCGCCCAGGTTGCTCGTCGGCGTGGGCAGCAACTGCACGGCGATGCTGAGCGGCGTGCCCATGCCGTTGCCGTTGCGGGCGGTCAGCTTGACGCGCTCGCGACGGGCCAGCCACGTGTCGGCGCTCTCGCCGTCATTGAACAGGCCAGCGGCGGGCGTGGGCAGCAGCGTCAGATCAGGTCGGCCAGCGCCCGCGACAGGGTGTCCGTGTCGTTGGGCCGGTGTGGCTACCGTCGGATGCGGTTGTCCTTGTGATCGCGCGTCGTTGGTGTAGGCAAGTACGAACACCCGGAATCGTCCGTGGCAGGCTCCGACGTCGGCAGCGCGTAGGCCGTGCCATTGCGCGTCATACCCGAGGTCGGCCAAGTCTCCGAGAACACGTCCCAGTGCTCGCAGAACAGGCCCTCGGTCTCGGGGGTCTCCCATGCATCCCGGGCAGTGTTCCAGGTCGCTAGAGGCTTCGGCTGACATGGCTCCACGGACATTCTCCCAGACTACGTAGGTCGGTTTCAGGACGGCGATCGCCTCACGCATCGCTACCCACAGGTTGGAGCGCGTGCCGGGGGTCATGCCGGCGCGACGTCCGGCCATGCTCAGGTCTTGGCAGGGTGAGCCGCCGCTGATGATGTCGACGCGGGGCACGGTGGCCCAGTCGACGCGGGTGATGTCGCCCAGGTTGGGGGCGTCGGGGTAGTGGTGGGCGAGGACGCGCGACGGTGCCGCCTCCCACTCCGACACCCACGCCGTGGTCGCGCCGAACACGTCGGCGATGGCGAGGTCTAGACCGCCGTAGCCGGCGAACAGTGATCCGTGAGTGAGGGGGGTCACAGCGCCTCCTCGAGATGCACCGACACGCCGGGCTCGTCGCCCCACACCTTGACCGGGTACCACCGGACGATGAGCGCGTCGTCGCGGATGATGCCGGCCTGCGTGAGCGCGTCCCCGAGGGCGCGCTGCAGCTTGTCGAGGTCGGGCGCGCTGGTCTTGTAGGTGGGGGCGTCGTCGCGGAGCAGTCCGGCGAATCGGCCGGTCCGGTAGTGGCTCTTCGGGCGCGGGTAGGCGAACACGGCTGTAACGAACACCGGCCCGTCGGCGCGGACCCAGCCGTGTTCGGCGGCGGCGCGCTGCAGGAAGGTGATCGCGTCAGCGCGCCACGCCGCCAGATGCTTGTTGCTCTCGACGAACGGCCGGTCCGGCCCGAGGCTCCGCTTACTTCCCTGGGCTTGAGGAAGTCCCGGAATAGTGCACGTGAGCATGTGGCTCCTCACTGGCCTGCCCTCGGGGCGAGTTCCTGCCAGTCCGGGCCGACCGCCCGGGCCATGCCTTTGATCGCGGCGAGCGCGTACTCCGTCGCCTCGGCGATCGCAGCCTGTCGCTCGACGGTCGGCGCGGCGGCCATCGCCTGCAGGCTGGCGTTCTGGATGGTGACCATCGCGCCGTGCATCGCCCGGCGTGCGTTCTCGACCCGTTTGGCGTGGATTGCTGCGTTGGTGCCCATGGCTACCGACCCTCGGCATTGCGGGTGACGTGTGCGTCTCGGCTCCGGGCGTGGGCCTTCCGCTCTGCGGCCTCACGCTCCTCTTCGACGGTGGGCGTGGGGATGTCGGCGGCGAGGTCCTGGAGGAGCCATGCCGCGACGGCGAGGACGCCGAGCGCGACGGCGGTGACGAGGGGGGTCATCACCACCACCAGCCCGTGAGCGCGCCGATCAGGAGGAGGCTGGCGAGCGCGAGGAGGAGCCAGGCGACGCACGCCGCCATGACGGCGAACACGACCCCGAGGCAGCCGTCCCGGCTCACTGGAGTGCTCCCATCGCGGAGAGCAGCAGGAGGACGCCGGCAGTAGCGAGCGCGCCGACGAGGATGACGCACAGCAGGATGCCCTCTACCACGCGGGCCGTCATCGTGCGCTCCGGCGCGATCGTGCGCGGCGCATCTTGTGGATCTGGTCAGGGGCGAGCCCGCCCCACACTTCGCCGGACGTGCCCTGTCTGGTGACGGAGGCGTGCGTGAGGTAGTCGTGCAGGCACTCGGCGGCGACGGGGCAGGATGGCCCGTCGGTGGGGTGGCAGATGGCGAGCTGGTCGGCGGTGGTCAGGTGGCCCCAGTCGCGGCGGCCGAGACACGCGGCGCGCTCGCGCCAGTCGGAGCGGATAGAGGCGGGGATGGTCACCGGTCGCTCCCGTCGATCGCGGCGAGGACCTCGCGCAGCCGGTGGACGTGGTCGGTGGTGGTGCTCATCGGGGCACCACCCGGTCGTAGATGTCCCGCGCCCACATGGCGTCGCCCATGGCCGTGTGGCGTCCGTCCCCCGGCGGCTCGACGCCCACCATGCGCGACAGGTGGTCGGAGTCCCACGGCAGGGGCGGGGTGGCGCGGTGGCGCCCGAGTGCGAACCCGACCGCGAGGTTTTCCACGTCGATCAGGTGGTGGTGCCAAGGCGGCGTCAGCCCGTGAGTGGTGAGCAGGAGCGCCACCCGCTCCGTGTCGAAGTTGGGGACGGCCCCGACCACGTGAGCCTTGCCGCCCTCGCCGGGCTGGAGGATACGCGCGATGAGCCGGGCGGCGTCACGTGGCGAGATGGCGACGGCCGGGTTGAAGCGGGCCTCCAGGTCGCGGCGGAACGACTCGGGCAGCTTGGACGCCTTGTCGGCGTCGTGCTCGATGAACAGGTGCAGCGGGTAGTCGGGAGTTTCGTCGCCCTCGCGGCGGATGGCGGCGAACTCCCAGATGTCGTCGGCCAGCGAGAGCCCGGTCGTTTCGGTGTCCATGAAGACGAGTGGGGGAGTGCTCATGGGAGGTCCTTTCGCGCCGTGCACGGGCACGGCTGGTTGGGGCTGGCGGTGCGGATGGACGCCGGGCAGGCGTCGGGGTGCGGGGCGTGGCCGCAGTAGGTGCAGGCGTCACGCCGGATCGGGCGGGCGTCGAGGGCCATCACAGGCCGCCGAACGGGACGCCCGACAGGGCGGCGACGACGAAGATGGCGATGATGATCACGGTCGCCACGGCGGCGGCCACGAGGGCGGGCAGGTCGTCGCGGGTCACAGCGGCTCGCCGTTCTCGTCGTACGCTTCGGCGTCTACGGGGGCGGGCTCAAGCTTGTCGATCAGGCGGCGGGCCTCGTCCTTGGTCAGCGTCTTGGTGGACTCGACCTCGCGGCCGGTCTCGCGGTCGATGTAGACGCGGAACGCCGCCTCGTCCATGCCGGACTCCTTGGCGAGCGCCCACAGCATCCGCATCTGGGCGTCTGAGCGCAGTTCCGCGGCTGGGGTGGCCTCGGGCTCCAGCGGCGGCTCGTCGGGCTCCAGGGGTGCCGCGGCGGGCTTGCGCTGCGCCTTCGTGGCGGGCGAGGTCGTGCGGGTGACGGTGACCGTGGGCGCGTCGAGCATCTCCAGCTCCTCGACGGCGTAGTCGAGTCCGGCGAGGGCGTCCGGGGCGACCTGTCGGCACACGTCGGCGGCGGCGCGGGCGTACAGCATCGCCTGCGGGTCGGTGCCGTACTTCTTGTTGGTGGTGTACCCGGCCTTCTGCGCGCGGGCCGTCGTCCACGTCTCCTCGTGGACGTGGGTGGAGCCCTTGCGCTTCCCGGCGACGGTGACCTTCGCGTCGGACTTCTCGACGGTCCAGACCTCGTGCCCGCGGGACAGCAGGAGGGCGACCATCGTGCGGGCGTACAGGCCCGGGCGGCCGCTGATCACATGCACCGACTGGAGGGCTTGCGTCGGCGTCAGCCCGATCTCGTCGCCGTACAGGATCGCGGCGGCGGCCTCCTCGGGCTTGCCGCGGAACGCGACGGGAACGAACGCGGTAGAGCACAGCGCGGAACCGATGCGGTGGGCGGCGGCGAGACCGTCCGCCCAAGCGATTAGGCGGCCCCCGGTGGGGTCGACCGGCATGGCGACGGGTGCGGCGGTGGGGTTGCTGGTGGGGATGGCAAGCTCGGTCATGGGTCGGCCTCTCAGAACGGGGCGTCGGTGGGGTTGAACTCGGCGTCGATCGCGCGTTCTACCGCGCGCTTGGCGCGCTCGGCGTGGTAGCGCTCGGGGTAGTAGGAGCGCTGATCGCGGGGCGGCACGGTGGGGATGGGGCTGCTGCGGTCGTCCCGGACGCGCTTGGCCTCGGCGATCACGTCGAGGAGACGGTTCAGGTCGCACTCCTCCAGGCCTCCGCCCTTGGGCGTGCGGAGCATTACGCCGTCCTCGTCCAGCAGGACGGTGAAGCCTTCGGGGCCTTGCCACTCGATGCGGCGGGGCGTGATGTCGGTCATGCTGGGATCTCCTCGATCAGGTAGGTGTCGATGTCTTTGGCGCGGCGTCCGACCCATGCGACGTGGAGGAAGTCCTTCCACGCGCTGTCGTTCGCGGACGCCGGGAGGTAGTGCAGGGTCGTGCCGTACTCGGTGACGTGCAGGACGCCATACCGGTCGATGGTGGGCATGGGGCGCTCGGTGTCGTCGTCGTCGAGGTAGAACTCGGCGTTGGCGTAGGCGGCGAGCTGGAGCGCCATCGAGCCGTAGACGCCACTGGAGGTCTTGAGGTCGAGCAGCCACACGGCCCCGTCGAGGCGGGCGATCAGGTCGAACGTTCCCGCGTACTGCCACTGCCGGGAGGCGACGGCCCGTTCGGTGAGGAGCGGTTCGGCGCCCGTCTGGTCCAGCCAGTCGACGTAGCCCTGTACGTGGGCTGAAAGGTGCTCGGGCACCTCCACCTCCTCGCCGTGGACCAGGCGCTCCGCGAGCGCGTGCACGTCGGTGCCACGGATCGCGGCCTCGTCACGCTTCTGCCAGGGGATCTCCTTGAGGAATGCGATGGCGGGCCCGCGGCCGCCCATGCGCTTCAAGTCCTCGGTGATGTCGGGGTTGTCGGCCACCCACTCGGCGACCGTCCGGGCCGCCCAGTAGGGCAGCGCAGGCTTGGGTAGGCCCTTGCCGATCAGGGTCGTGACGCCGGGGACCCACGCCCCGTCGAGGCGGTACCTGTGGGACTTCGGGTAGAACTTGAGGTCGGTCATCGGTACGCCTCTCTGGAGCATTTGGGGCAGGGCATGTCGTCGTCCCGGACGCGGTACTGCGATCCGCCTGGATACACCAATCCCTCGTCGTGGCAGGTCGCGCACGAGTAGCGGGGGGTGGCGAGGTCGGAGCACGTGATGCACGTCTTCCCGTGCGCCACCGTGTCCAGCCCCGCGGGCGCCGGGCAGCGTCCGCACAGGGACCGGTCGTGCCCGTCGTGGGCGGCGTGCCAGCGGGTGCCGGCCTTGTACCAGCCGGTCACGACGCCAGCCCGTCCAGCAGGCCCCTGACGGCCTCGTCCGTGGCGGCGGGGATGGTGCCGAGGCGATGGACGCCGATCCACGCTGTGGTCACGCCGGCCGCCGCCAGGGTGGCGACGGCGTACTCTGGACGCATCTCGCAGCAGGCCACGCACGTCCAGCCGAGGTCGGCGGCGTGGCCGCGTTCGGCGAGCCGCGAGCACATGCCACACTTGGTGGGCTCTTCGAGGCGCTGGGCCTCGCGGTGGATGAGGTCGATGAGGTTGGCGGTCATCGGGTGGCCTCGCGCCCGTCGATGGCTTCCAGGATGAGCGCGGCGGCCTTGTGCCACACATCGGCGGTCGGGTCTCCCAGCTGAGAGTTCCCGGTGGCCTGGAAATCGGATACGAGTCGGGCCAGTCTCCCCCGCAGCTCGTTCCGGTCCTTGTCGAGTGCGGCGAGCACGCGCCCGGTCGCCTCGTGCAGGGTGGGCCGCGACCAGAACCGCTGACCGTCTTCGTGGTAGCCGTCCCGCCCGGCAATCTGACGGTGGATTTCGTCGTGGTCGGCCGTGACCCGATCGAGTGTGCGGCCAATCTGATCGAGCCCCCACGCTTCCGGCAGGGCGATGAACGGCCCGGCGTCCTCAATGGGCCACTCGTGGCGGATGACGCCGGACGACCCGGCTCCGAGCCTGCACCAGAGTTCCGGGTTGCGGTCGCGGACCCACGGCGTTCCGGTGCTCAGGTCGATCAGGCCCCTGATGGTCTCGGGCGGCGGTTCGGTGCCGATGTGCCACACGGAGGCGAACTCATCCGGGTAGGTGACGGTGCTTGCCAGGGATTCGGCCTGCAGTCGGTACCACTCGGCATCCTCCAGCGCCTTCTCCAGGGCGGTGATTCGCTCCTGAGCGGCCGCGGCGGTCGAGAGTGCGAGCGCGTACCGCTGGGCGGCGGCGTGTGACTGGATTTCCGAGATGGTATGGATTGACTGGTCGGTGGTCACGGGGGTCTCCTTGGGTGCGGGTTGGGGCTTGCGCTCGAAGCGCGCGGCGATGGCGTCGACCTCGGCGTCCCAGGTGGTCATGTCGACGGCGGTGATCATGACACGCGCCGATCGCACTTGGAGCAGTACTTGCGGGCCCAGCCGTTGGGCTGGTAGGTGCGTGCCCCGCAGCACTCGGAGCGCATGCCGAGCAGGATGAGGATGCGCGTCCAGAGGTCGCGGCGTGGAAACGTGTCGGGGATCATCGGGTCGCCTTGATGGCCGCGAGGTGAGCGTCGAGGATCTGCTGGATCACTGCGTCGAACGCGGCGGTGGCCTCGGCGAGCGCGTTTGTCTCGTCGCCGGGCTCCCACTCGACCGCGAACGCGGCGCGGGCCTGCGGGGCGGGGATGCCGCTGGCGATGCTGTCGGGCGTCAGGGGACGCTTCGGGGTTTCGTAGCTGGCGGGCATGGGTGGGTCTCCTCGGTCAGTGCTGGACGGTGAGGCGCGTGGGGCACCCGGGGTGATGCGCGCCAGGGCCACACGCGCAGTCGTGGTCGCGGAGCTCCGGGTACGGGGTGGAGAGCACGTCGGCGCCCATGACGAGCGCGAGGGGCAGGCAGCCGGCGAGAATGACGAGCAGGACGCCGGGGAGGATGCTGGCGAGGATGGTCACAGCTCGACCCCGAACGTCTCGCGCAGGGCCACGAGGGCAACCGCGGTCACGGGCCCGTCGTGGACGAGGTGCCGCACGTCGTCCCTGGCGAGGATGCCGTCCGGGCCGTGCAGCGAGACGGCGCCGAACAGGTGCGGCGACTTGAAGAGGCCGCTGAGCGGGTAGCCGACGCCCTCGATGCGCACGTGCGCGGAGTAGGTGGACTCGTTCCCGTACGCGTGGTCGACCGTCTTGGTCGAGGCTGTGACCGTGTAGATGGGTGTGTCGGTCATTCTGTCTCCCCTGTGTGATAGGTGCGTGCCGCGCGCCAGAGGTCGCGGAGGATGGCCTTGCTGACGATGCGAAGTGCGTCGTTGTGTGAGTGCCCGGCTGTCCAGTCGGGGTGCGTCTCGGCGGTGTGCTCGCGGCGCGCGTCGTAGGTGGCGCGGTAGGGGCTGCTCGTCTGCTTCACGATGGACGTGGCGATCAGGTAGGCGCGCGTCTTGGCGTCGGTGGACCAGTTGGTCTTGACGCCCTTGGCGCGCTTGGCGGCGGTGTGGCTCCCCGGGGCCGACGCTTCGGCGATGGGGGTCTGCTGGCCGCTGGGGATGTTGTGGAGGCCGCAGTACGCCCAGAGTTGGGAGACCGTGCGCGGCTGCTCGGTGCCGTCCGGCATGGTCCTCAAGTACGGGTCGCCGATGGATGCCAAGAGGCGAGCAAGCTGCTTCTCCCCCACACCCTTGGCTTGCTTCTGCCACGGCGCGAGGGGGTGCTGCCGCATGGCGCGCTGTAGTGCGAGGATCGTCTGGTGCTCCAGCGCGGCGAGCTGTTCGCCCAGCCCGGACAGGATGCCGACGGCTGGGTGGGACTCGTCCAGCCCGAACCCTCGGATCACGCCGTCCTCGTCGGGTTCGTCGGCGGTGAGGATGCGGACCCGGTTGGCGTGGGCCTTCCGGTTGCCCTCGATGTCATCGAGCAGCGCGGCGAGGGTGGCGATGGTTGGATCGAACAGAGACGGGCGCGGGGCGGGGTTGGGCGTCGCGCCGGCATTGGCGCCCGTCTCTGAGTTGTGGCCCCCGAGGGCGGGCGGGACGTGGGCATCGGCGTGGGATTGGCCCTCGGGGGAGTTCGTGGGGGGTGTGGTTCCGACCGGGGCGGGCGCGGAGTGGGCATCGAACCTGGAGTGGCCCCGGTCGGAAGTTGTGACCCCGTGCGCGACCCCGCGTTGGGTATCGGTGCTCGATTGGCGCACGGGGGGCACGAGGAGGGTGGTCATGCCGCCACCTGCTCGGCGGTGAGCACAGCAACGGTGGCACCCTTGGGCAGCATGTCGGCCAACTGGTCGTACCAGTCAGCCTTCGCCAGCGACTTGGCGGCGCGGGCGCGAAGGTCGTCAGCCACGATGTGGAGGTCGGCGGCGGTGCAGTCCGCCAGCCGCTTCCACTCGTCGCCCACACGGAGGGGTGTGCTGAGCCGCGCGGCCCACGAGTCCCTGATACGGGTGGCGCGGGAGTAGCCGACCGGGGCGACGGTAGCGTGGGTGTCGGCGGCAGCTTGGCCCCGGTCGGCGGTCTGTGGGTCGTCCAGCGGGGACAGCATCCGCGCACGAGAAAGGGAAACCTGAACGAACGTGGGCAGGCACTCAGCGAGCGCGGCCTGCGGGTCGGGAATGCGGGCCAGCACCTCGCGGGCGATATCTGCGGGAGTCGTCGCGTCGGTCTCTTCGAGGGTGGCTCTGATCAAGTCGTTGATGCTCACGGGGAGGGCCTTTCAGCGGATGGGGAGTTTCGACCCCAGGACCGGGAAGGGTCACCGGCCCCCGGGGGGGTCAGGAGGCGGCGGGGCGCTCGGCCTTGGCTGCTTCGACGTCCTCGCGGGTGATGATGTAGGCGCTCGTGCCGTCGCCGAGTTTCGTTGCGGGCAGTGTCCCGGCTGCGATTCGGTGGAGGATGGCGCGGGGGGTGATGCCGAGCTCTATGGCTGCCTGCCTGACCGTGAGGTGGGCTGGTGTGCTGTTCATGTGTCCTAACTTAGACATGTCGTAACTACGAAGTCAACACTTGGCGTGTCCCCTAGGCGCGGGGTCTCCACTGGATCAGCGGGCCACGGCGTCGGCGATGACGTCCGCCGCGTCGTCGGCGGGCGCGGCGTAGATGCTGGTCGTCACTGGGGACGAGTGTCCCATCTGCCGTCCAACCGCGAGCAGGTCGCGGGTGGCTTGGTAGGCGAGCGTCCCGTACCGGTGCCGCAGCGAGTGGAAAGTGGCATCGACCCCAAGGGCTTGGATCGCGCGGTTGACGCGCCGCTGGAGGGCTGCGCCCGATGTTGCCTTGCCGCCGGCGTTGACGACGTTGCCACCGGTGTTGGGTAGCAGTTCGTCCAGGAGTACCGCGCCAATGGCGACCAGGCGTGTCTTGTTGCCCTTGCCGGTGACGCGCGCTCGCTTGGCTTCGAGGTCCATGTCGGCCCAGTCGAGCGCTGCGACTTCGGACACCCGAAGCCCAGCGTAGGCGCCGAGAGCAACAGCGCGGCGCAGGTCAGGGGGCAGGTTGTCCAGCAGCTTACGGAGGTCGGCACGCCCGAGGGGGTGCGGGAGTCCCTTTGCGACCTTGGGGGCGTCGAGGCGGCGAGTGGGGTCGTCGGTGCGGTGGTCCCAGCGGTCGGCCCACTTGTAGAACGCGCGCAGGCACGCCAGATCGTTGCTTCGAGTGGCGGCGCTGAGGTGTCGGCGTCCGGCCCACCACGCCTCAACTTCCTCGCGGGTCGCGGTGCTGGCGTTGCCGATGCTCCGCAGGACGGACGCCCGGCGCGCGACGGTGTTGGCCGGCGTCCGTTCCGCGCGTAGGTGCTCGATCCACTGGGCGCTGAGGGCGTCCACTACGCGGCCAGCATGGCGACGAGCTGCGACTTCTGGTGGTCGAGTTCGGCGAGGGCGTCGGCGCGTCCCCCTGGTGCCAGTCGGGCGTCGCTCTCGACGCGGGCGCGGCGCATGGCGAAGTAGCGGTCTGCCCACTCTGCGTCGGCGTGGAAGTACCCGCCACACCTCCCGCAGTAGACCACGACGGGGCCGCCTGACTGGTAGCTGTAGCCGTTGCTGATTGGGAGCGAGTGGCGGGCGGTGTGCGCGATGGTCATGGCACAAGCCTAGTGCGTGGCACACCGATAATCTACGTTATCGGTCAAGCCTGACGCAACGAAAAGGCGCCCCGCCCACCCGAGCATCAAGCTCAGGCAGGCGGGGCGCTCTCGCAGCAGCGAGGGAGGCGGGGGGCGATTCAGCATCCGGGGCACCGTCCGTGCCACCCGTAGGTGACTATCCGCGCGTGCCAGGCGTCGGCGGTCTCAGTGCACAGCCGCCACCAGCGGACACCGCAACGAGGGCAGGTGATCCAGTGGGGGTCGAGCGTGCACATGCGGTCACCCCCTTGGCTTGGGCGGACGTCTTACGGCCTCTCGTTAGGCCGGTGGTGCTGGCCACTCGGTCAGCGGGACTTGCGTGCGGCCGATGCGCCACGATGCCGCGCCGAGCGCCGAGTACCAGACGTGCGCGTTGCTGTAGGTGTCAACGGTCAGGGTGGGCCGGTACATCTCCTGGTCCCACCCTGCGGTGGTGCTGAGGACGGGCGTGGGGTTGAGTGTCCACGCGATCCCGTCCGTAGAGGTGATGGCGTAGATGGACGGGGTAACTGCCCCACGTTTCGCGCTGACCAGCCCGTAGAGCTTGCCGCCGACCCGG
>CAZBIP010000086.1:11358-13150 GCA_964491885.1 uncultured Vicinamibacterales bacterium | reverse complement strand
TCTTCGGCGCCACGTTCTCTCCCACCGACAACCTGCTCCTCGTCGCGTTCGGGTTCGGCGCGATCGTGACCGTGTTCTTCGTCGGCTCGACTTTCGGGCGCATGTGGTGCGGGTACGCCTGTCCGCAGACCGTATGGCTCGAGTTCGCGTTCCGTCCCATCGAGGTCTTCCTGGAAGGCGGCCCGGCGAACCAGAAGAAGCTGAATGCGGCTCCGTGGAGCGCGCGCAAGGCCGCCGTGAAAGCCGCGAAGTGGGCCATCTGGGCCGCGCTGGCCGTCCTGATGGCCTCGGCCTTCGTGGCCTACTTCACGGGCTGGGGACCGCTCGTCCGAGGCCTCGCGTCCGACCCGGCCGCCTGGACCGGCGCCCTGTTCGCCATCGCGCTCCTGGCGTCGGCGATCCTCTTCGACTTCGGGTGGTTCCGCGATCAGATGTGCACGATCGCCTGCCCCTACGGCCGCCTGCAGAACGTCCTGGCCGACCGGGACACGCTCGTCGTGGCGTACGACCAGAAGCGCGGGGACCCGAAAGTCAGGCTCAAGGACCGGGTGGCCGGCGTGCTCGCTGGCGACTGCATCGCCTGCCGGGCGTGCGTGAGCGCGTGCCCGACGGGTACCGACATCCGTCGCGGCCTGCAGCCCGAGTGCATCGGGACCGCCCAGTGCGTCGATGCGTGCGACGACGTGATGCGGTCGCAGGGAAAGCCCATCGGCCTCATCAAGTACACCTCGGAGCGGGAGCAGCAGGGCGGCGTGCGTCGCCTCTGGCGCCCCCGCAACCTCGCGTACGCCGGGCTGATGACCCTCGCCTGGGGGACGCTCGCGGTGCTCCTGCTGACGCGCGGCGATGCGCTGGTGGAGATCGTTCGAGGCGGGCGCGAGCCGTACCGGCTGCTGCCGACGGGTGAGGTGGCGAACCAGCAGCGCGTGCGCATCACGAACCAGCTCCCCGAAACGCAGCGGTTCACCATCGAGGTGCTCAGCCCGGAGGGCGCGAAACTCGTCGTCAGCCAGTCGCCGGTCACGGTCGAGCCCGAGCAGCTCGTGACGGTCAACGCGGTGGCCACGGTGCCGCGCAGCATCTTCGTTGACGGGCAGGTTCCCATCCGATACCTCGTGACGTCCGACCGGGGCTTTCGCACGGAAGTGGAATTCCTGCTCCTCGGGCCCTACGGCCAGGGCGGGGGCGCGCTATGAAGTTCCTGAAGGTCGTGTCGGCGTACCGGTGGCCGATCTACCTGGGCGCGCTCCTCGCGATGCCGGTTGTCGCGAGTGCCGTGCTCGTCTGGGTGGCGACCCGCCCTGACGCGCCGCGCCCGATGAAGGACTACTACGAGACGGCGCAGGCGTGGGACGCCGACGCGGCCGTCGAGGACGCGAGCCGCGAGCTTGGGTGGCAGGTCCAGTACGACCTGCCCTCGGACGTTCCGCACCTGCCGGGCATGCCCCGGCCGGTCGACGTGCGCGTTGCCGGCCGCGACGGCGCGCCGGTCGTCGGCCTCGCCGGCCGCTTCTTCGCGATCCGGCCGTCGGACACGCGCTTCAACCAGACGGGCGATCTCGTCGCGCTCCCGCACGCCGCGGGCCGTTACCGGACGCTCGTGCGCATCGACGCGCCGGGCGCGTGGGATTTTCGCATCGACGTCAGGCAGGACGCACTGCGGTTCGTGCATGCCGCCCGCGTCGAGGTGCCCGCGGACCCGGCGGCTTCCGGGGAGGCGGGCCGATGACCGGGCCGATCGCTCACCGGGAGCCGGCGACGCCGCCGAATCCGCGCGCGGGAGTCGTCTGCA
>CAZBIP010000086.1:2813-11258 GCA_964491885.1 uncultured Vicinamibacterales bacterium | reverse complement strand
GCCGCGTGCGTGTGGCTCGTGGAGCGCCTGCCGTCGGCACTCCCCGGCGTGGACGAGATCCGTCTCAACCTGGGGAGCGGGGTGGCGGAAGTCACGTGGCGTCCCGGGCGGACCCGCCTCTCCACGATCGGCCGCGCGCTGGACCGGCTGGGCTACACGCCTCACGTCCACAGCGCGTCGCAGGTCCAGGAGGCCCGCCGCCAGGAGGACCGCGGCTCCCTCGCGCGCCTGGGCGTCGCCGCAGCCTGCGCGATGAACCTCATGTTCCTGCACGGGGCGCTCTACGCCGGCGAGTACTCCGGCATGGCGTCGCCGTACGAGCGCTTCTTCCGCTGGCTGTCCCTCGCCGTCGCGATCCCGGTGGTGGTGTACTCGGCGCGCCCGTTCTTCCAGACGGCGCTGGCGGGCCTCAAGGCCCGCTTCGTCCACATCGACCTGCCGGTGGCGATCGGCCTCGCCGTGACGTTCGGGGCGAGCGCCTGGAACACCCTGCGCGGCAGCGGCCCGATCTACTTCGACTCGCTCGCCATGCTCGTCGCGGCGCTCCTGGGCGCGCGGCAGGTCCAGCGGAGCGCCCAGCGGTCCGCCCTCGAGCGCGCCGACAGCCTGCGCGGCGTGGCGTTCCTCGAGTTCGCCCGCAGGATCGACGGGCAGGGCCCCGACGCGCCCGTCGTCGAGGTGCCGCTCGCGGCCCTCGCCGCCGGCGACCGCGTCGAGGTGCGTTCGGGCGAACTCGTCCCCGTGGACGGCGTCGTCCTGTCCGGCCGTTCGTCCCTCGACAACGCGGTTCTGACCGGGGAAGCCGTCCCCGTGGCGGTGGGTGAAGGCGACGCGGTCCACGCGGGCGCGACGAACCTCGGCGCGCGGCTCGTCGTCCGGGTCGATGCGGCCGGCGCGCGCACACGCGTCGGCGCGCTCATGGCCATCGTCCAGGACGCACTGTCGAGGAAGCCGGCGCTCCTGCGGAAGACGGATCTCGCCGCCCGGCGCTTCGTCCAGGCGCTGCTCGTGCTCGCGGCCGTGACCGGGGCGGCATGGCTGCACCTCGGCCCGGCGGTGGCGCTCGAGCGCGTCGTGGCCCTCCTCGTGGTCGCGTGCCCGTGCGCGCTCGGGCTCTCGGTTCCGCTCGCGGTGTCGATGGCCCTCCTGCGCGGCGCACGCGGCGGCATCTTCATCAAGAACCCCGACGCGCTGGAGCGGCTACGGAAGGTCCACACGGTCCTGCTCGACAAGACCGGGACGCTGACGGAGGGGCGGGCCGCGGTGGCGCGCTGGCAGGGCGACGAATCCGCCCTCGACCTCGCGCGGGCGCTCGAGGCCGAATCGTCGCACGCGATCGCGCGCGCGTTCTGCGCCTCGCCGGGGAGGCCGATGCGGGTCGTCAGGACCGTGACGGGTGTGGCCGAGCGGCCGGGCGGGGGCATCGCCGGCCGCGTCGACGGGCACGACGTCCGGGTCGGCACGCTCGCGCACGCGGACGCCGCGGGAGCCGGCCTGGCGGACGACGTTGCCGCGTTCGCCGGGTCGATCGCGGCCGAAGGGCTGAGCCCGGTCTTCGTCGCGGTGAACGGCCGCGTCGCCGGCGTGGCCGGCATCGGGGACGCGCTCCGGCGGGACGCCGGGGCCACGGTGTCGGCCCTGCGGGCGCGCGGCGTGCGCGTGCGGATCCTGTCCGGCGACCACCCGGTCGTCGTCTCGCGCGTCGCGGCCCAGCTCGGCCTGCCGCCGGCCGACGCGCTGGGCGGCATTACCCCGGAAGGCAAGCGCGACTTCGTGGCCGGGCTCGTCGCCGGCGCGGAGCGCGACGGCGCCATCGTCATGATGGGGGACGGCGTGAACGACGCCGCGGCGCTCGCGCTCGCCGACGTGGGCATCGCGGTCCACGGCGGGACCGGGCCGACGATCGCCGCCTCGGACATCGTGCTCACGCGCGACGGCGTCGCGCCGCTCGTCGAACTGCTCGACGGGGCCCGGCGCCTGCGCGGGGTCATCCGCCGAAACGTGGCGTTCTCGCTCGTCTACAATGCCGGTGCCTCGGCGCTGGCCATCGCGGGCCTGGTCGGGCCGCTCGCCGCCGCGCTGCTCATGCCGGCGTCGTCGCTGACGGTCGTGCTTTCGTCGGCCTTCTCGCGCATCTTCCCGCGATTCCAGGCGCAGCGCCGTCGCGGGGCCTCGGGCAACGCGTTCCGTGAGGCGGCAGCAAGCCGCGCCGAAGCGCGATGCGCGAAGGCGGGGAAGGCCTGACGTGGAAACCATCTTCGTGCTGCTCCCGCTCGCCCTGCTCATCGCGGCCATCGCCGTCGGGTTCTTCGTGTGGGCCGCGCGGACCGGGCAGTTCGACGACCTCGACACGCCGGCCGTCAGGATGCTCTTCGACGACGAGGAGCCGCGGCCGAAGCCGGCCGACATGCCGGTCCCCGTCCGCCGAAGCCCCGACCGCGGAGCCGAAAGCGCCGCGGTCCGGGCGAAGGCGGAGACAAGGAGGGTTCCTCGATGAACCTGCGGAGCAAGGCCATTCGCATCGTCGTGCCGCTCGCCGTGCTGGCGGCCGCCGGGTCTCTTGCGTACGCGCTCAGCAACGCGCGCAAGGGCTACGAGCCGCGGCAGCCGATGCTCTTCCGGCACACGCGCATGGCGGGCGCCCCGATCTGGCGCGTGGACGACAAGGGCGAGCGGGTGAACGACGGCGGCTTCGCCATCCCCTGCGTCTACTGCCACACGATGCCCTACAAGGGCCGCCACTCCACGGTCCCCTCGACGGCGGTCTGCATGAACTGCCACACGAACGTGGGCCTCAACAAGGAGTGGGTCCTCAAGATGAAGGACTACTGGGACCGCGGAGAGCCGATCCCGTGGGTCAAGGTCCACGACATGCCGGACTTCGTCTATTACGACCACTCGGCGCACCTGAACGCGAAGGACGAGGCGGGCGTGCCGCTCATTCCGGCGACCGACGCGCAGGGCCGCGCGATCAACCAGTGCGAGACGTGCCACGGGAAGGTCGAGGAGTCGGAGATCGTGCGCGTGCAGGTCAACTTCAACATGCAGTGGTGCCTCGACTGCCACCGGAAGCCGGACATGAAGGCCTCCACGGACTGCGTCACGTGTCACCGGTGAGACCTGCCCTGAGCGAGCGAAGCGAGTCGTCCCTCGACGATGCTCGGGACGACCCTGAGCGACGTCGAAGGGTCGAAGGGGAGACGACGATGAATCCGAACGAGACCGGCGCGCAGCCGGACACCCCGGGGATGGATCGGCGCGAGTTCCTCAGGCTGAGCGGCACGCTCGCGGCGGCGGGGGCGCTGGCCAGCGCGGGCTGCCAGCCGCCCCAGGAGGCGACGATCCCGTTCCACGACATGCCCGAGAGCCTGGTGGACGGCCTCGGCCCGGCCCGCTTCTTCCACACCGTGATCGATGGATCTCCGGTCCTGGTGAAAACCCGTGAGGGACGGCCGATCCTGGTCGCGCCCAGCCCGGGCCACGCGAGCGGGCGCGGCCTGACGGTGCGGCACCACGCGGCGCTCATGGATCTCTACGATCCCGACCGCGCGCGGGGGCCGCTGTCGGTGAGACGCGGCAAGGGCGCGCCTGTCGCCTCGAACTGGGCCGCGACTCAGGCCGAGGTCGTCTCGAGACTGAAGGCCGCCGGATCGAAGGCTGTCCTGCTCACCGGCCCGGATGCGGCTCCGGCGGCTGCCGCAGCCATCGAAGCCATCGCGGCGCGGACGGGCCTGCGGCACGTCGTGTATGCGCCGGTCGAGTCCGACGCCGCCGGCTCGGCGTGGAGGCAGGCGTTCGGCGACGGCAGGGTGGCGAAGCCGCGTCTCGACAAGGCGGACCTCATCGTCGGGTTCGGCGCGGAGTTCATCGATCGGCCCGGCGACGGCCTCGAGCGCGAGTTCGCGGCCCGCCGCTCGCCGGAGGGCGCGGGCGGCGCGCCCATGAGCCGGTTCGTCCAGCTCGAGGGCAGGCTCACGCTGACCGGCGCGAATGCGGACCGGCGGATACGCGTGCGCGACTCGCACCTGGCGCAGGTGGCCGCCGCGCTGGCCCGCGAACTGGCCGTGGCGCGGAAGATCGGCCCGATCGCCGCCGACCCGGCGGTGGCGGCGGCGCTCGAGCCGTTCGCGATCGACGCGACGGCCGGGAAGACCGGTGTGGCGGCCGCGGTTCTGCGGGGCCTCGCCGACGAACTGGCCGCGGCGCAGGGGAAGTCCCTGGTCGTGGCGGGCGGCGCGGCCGACGGGTCGGCCTCCGGCCTCGCGCTCGAAACGGCCGTGCTGCTGCTGAACGTCACGCTCGGCGCATTCGACGCCGGCCTCTTCGACGAGTCAGCGGCGGAGGAGCCCCCGTCGAGCGGCGCGGCTGGGCTCGCGGCACTCGCCGACGAGATGAGAGCGGGGCAGGTGGACCTCCTCATCGTCGCCGGCGCGAACCCCGTCTACGACGCTCCCGCCTTCGCCGTGCCGGCCGGTGCGTCCTCTGCGGAAGGGACGGCTTTGGCGCCGCTGGCGTTTGTCGAGGCGCTCGCGAAGGTCCCGTTCGTCGTGTCGCTGAACGACCGGCTCGACGAGACCGGCCTCCTGGCGGACGTCCTCGCGCCCGTCAGCCATCCCTTCGAGTGCTGGAGCGACGCGAGGCTGCCGAGGGGATTGCGGGCGATCCAGCAGCCCGTCATCCAGCCGCTCTTCGACACGCGCGGGCTGCTCGACGTCCTGGTCGAGTGGGGGGCCGCGCTCGGGGACCCGGCCGCCGCTGCGGCCGTGACGGCGGCGACGGCAGCGGTGGGGGCGGCGCCGAACCCTGCCACGGCCGCGCCCGCGATCAGTTCGAGTGCCGCGTGGCACTACCTGCGGGCGCAGTGGGCGGCCAGGCTCGGAGCCGACGCGGCGACGCCGGCGTTCGAGGCCGCGTGGAACGAGGTGCTGAGGAGCGGGTCCGCCTCCGCACCGCCCGCGGCGCCTGAGGCAGGCGCGGGCGGCGCTTCGGCGAGATTGGCTTCGGCCCCGCGAGTCTTCTCGACACGCGCACTCGCCGAGCTCGCGCCGCTGGCCACAGCCAGCGGGGCCTCGCCAGGCCTCGAGTTGCAGCTGTATCCGCACTTCGCGCTCCACGACGGGCGGTCGGCCAACAACGGCTGGTTGAACGAGCTGCCGGACCCCGTCACCCGCATCACCTGGGGCGGCGCGCTCTCGATTGCGCCGCGCCGGTTCGACGAGATGCAGCTCGCCAGCGGCGACCTCGTCGAGGTCGACGCGGGACACGCGAAGCTGGTGGCCCCGGCGTACCGGCACGCGGGCATGCACTACGACCAGGTCGCGCTGCCGCTCGGCCTCGGCCGCACGGCGTGCGGCGCCATCGGCGCGGGCGTCGGGCCGAACGCCTTCCCCCTCCGGCTGATCGCGGACGGGCGGCTGATCTCCTCCGGCCTGCCGGTGCGGATCCGCAAGGCCTCGGGCAACGAGGCGCTCGCCTTCGCCCAGGGGTCGGACGTCATCGATCGCGACCGGCGGCCGCTGGTGCCCGTCACGACACTCTCCGCCTACGAGCGGGACGCGAAGTCGGGGACCGATCAGCCGCACGGCGGCCCGTCGATCTGGCCCGGGCACGAGTACCCCAACGCCAAGTGGGCGATGATCATCGACCTCAGCAAGTGCAACGGCTGCGGCAAGTGCGTCGTCGGCTGCCAGGCCGAGAACAACATCCCGGTGGTCGGCCGGCGCGGCATGCTCGACGGCCGCGAGATGTCGTGGATCCGCATCGACCGCTACTACGACGCCCCGAAGAAGGACGGCCAGTGGGACGCGGAGGTCTGGGACGGCCCGCTCGAGGTCGTCGAGGATCCGCAGACGCTGTTCGAGCCGATGCTGTGCCAGCACTGCGAGAACGCGCCCTGCGAGACGGTCTGCCCGTTCGTCGCGACGATGCACAGCGAGGACGGCCTGAACCAGCAGATCTACAACCGCTGCGTCGGGACCCGGTACTGCGCGAACAACTGCCCGTTCAAGGTGCGGCGGTTCAACTACTGGGAACTGAGCAAGAAGCAGGAAAGCGCGTTCTTCCGGTGGCTCGTGCCCCGCATCGCGCGCAACGCGGAACTGAACACGCGCAGCCCCATGCAGATGAAGAACAACCCCGAGGTCACCGTGCGGGCCCGCGGCGTGATGGAGAAGTGCTCGTTCTGCATCCAGCGGATCCGGGCGGCCGGCTCGGCGGCGACGCGCGAGGGGAGGAAGAAGGACCACTTCCCCGACGGCGCGGTCGTGCCGGCGTGCATGGAGGCGTGCCCGACCGGCGCGATCGCGTTCGGCGACCTGAACGCGCCGGGATCACGCGTGGCGGCGCTCGCCGCGCACCCGAGGGCGATGAAGCTCCTCGACGCCCTGGGCGTCAAGCCGTCCATCTCCTACCTGACGAAGGTGCGTCATGACAAGGCATGAGGCGAGTCCGTACGCCACGGTGATGGACGACCGCCATCTCGCCGGGCGGCCCATCGTCCGGCCCGGGGCCGGCCCGTACGGGGGCGACCTCGAGGTCCCCGAGCCGCTGGTCACCGGCGGGAAGACGTGGGCGGACGTCGATCGCGACATCTGCATGCACGCGGAGCAGTTCCCCACGAAGCGGTGGTGGATCGCGTTCACGATCGCGCTCGGGTTCCTCGGCCTCCTCGTCTTCTCGCTCGTCACGCTCTTCTACGCCGGCATGGGCGTGGCCGGCGTGAACCAGCCCGTCGGCTGGGGCTCGTTCATCATCAACTTCGTGTTCTGGATCGGCATCGGGCATGCCGGCACGCTGATCTCGGCCGTCCTCTACCTCTTCCGCCAGCAGTGGAGGACCGGCATCAACCGCGCGGCCGAGGCGATGACGATCTTCGCCGTCTCCTGCGCCGGGATCTTCCCGATCATCCACCTCGGGCGGCCGTGGTTCGCCTACTGGCTGATCCCGTACCCGAACGCCCGCGGCCCGCTCTGGGTGAACTTCAACTCGGCGCTCGCGTGGGACATCTTCGCGATCTCGACCTACGCCCTCGTGTCCATCACGTTCTGGTACATCGGGCTCCTGCCCGACCTGGCCACCGTGCGTGACCGCGCGACGCACCCCTGGAGAAAGGCGCTGTACAACGCGCTGAGCTTCGGCTGGAACGGATCGCAGCGGGCCTGGCGGCACTACGAGTCGGCCTACATGATCCTGGCCGCGTTCGCCACGCCGCTGGTCTTCTCGGTCCACACGATCGTGTCGTTCGACTTCGCCACGTCGGTCATGCCCGGCTGGCACGCCACGATCTTCCCGCCCTACTTCGTCATCGGCGCCATCTTCTCGGGCTTCGCGATGGTCATCACGCTGATGACCTTCATGCGCGGCTACTTCGGGATGAAGCACTACATCACCCTGAACCACATGGAGTCGATGGCGAAGATCCTGATGTTCACGGGGATGATGGTCGGCTTCGCCTACTCGACCGAGTTCTTCATGGCCTGGTACTCGGGCAGCGAGTGGGAAGGCTTCATCTTCAAGAACCGCGCGTTCGGCCCCTACGGGTGGGCGTACGCCATCATGTTCACCTGCAACGCGATCATCCCGCAGGTGTTCTGGTTCAAGCCCATGCGGCGCCACACCTGGGTCCTCTTCACGGTCTCGATCTTCGTGAACATCGGGATGTGGTTCGAGCGCTACGTCATCGTCGTGACGTCGCTGCACCGCGACTTCCTCCCTTCCTCCTGGGGCATGTACGCCCTCACGGGATGGGATTACGCGATTCTCGCCGGGTCCTTCGGGCTCTTCTTCACCCTCTTCCTCCTCTTCGTCCGCGTCCTGCCGGTCGTGGCGATCTCGGAAGTGAAGGGCGTGATGGACCCGAAGGTCGCGCGCAGCGCTCCGACATCCGCCGCCGCCGCGGCCCCGCAGGAGGCGTGAGCCATGACGCCAACTTCGACCAGAGGCATTCTCGGCCACTTCTACGAGCCGGCCGACGCGCTGGCCGCCGCCGCGAAGGTCCGCGACGCCGGGTGGACGCACTTCGACTTCCTGACGCCCTTCCCGGTGCACGGGATGGAAGCGGCGATGGGGCAGAAGAAGTCCTGGATCCCGTGGGCGACCGGCGTTCTCGCGATCTGCGGCATCGCCTTCGCCCAGGGCCTCCAGAACTACGTCATGGTCTGGGACTGGCCGATGAACTTCGGCGGCAAGCCCTTCGCCGCCTGGCCGGCGTTCATCCCGATCACCTTCGAGGCGATGGTCTTCTGGGCCGCGCTCGGCACGGCGGTCATCGCCATCGTCGCGGGCAAGCGGGACACCGTGCCGCAGCCGCCGCCGATGCTGGTGAAGACCGGAGCGACCATCGACCGCTTCGTCCTCTGGATCTCCGCCACCGACCCGAAGTGGAACGCCGCCGAGGCCGAGCGGTTCGTCCGATCGCTCGGCGCCGACGGGGTGAGGATGGTCGAC
>CAZBIP010000086.1:0-2713 GCA_964491885.1 uncultured Vicinamibacterales bacterium | reverse complement strand
GGAGGCCGGGATGCGTAACGCCGTCCGCGCGATCGCGCTCGTGGCGCTCACCGCGTTCCTCTCGGGCTGCGACATCGGCCTTCCGGCCGGCAGGACGCCGCACCGCGAGGGGAACCGCCTCGACATGGCCGACCAGCCGAAGCTCAAGCCGCAGCGCAAGGACATCTTCCTCGCGCGGCCGACGGGCCTGATGGAGCCGCAGCCGGGCACGGTCGCCGTCGGCGAGCTCCCCTATCCGTACGCCCAGAACGAGGCCGACCGGGCCGGGGCCGAGCTGGTCAACCCGCTGCAGCCTTCGCCAGGCGTGATCGCGCACGGCAGGTTCGTGTACGAGAACGTCTGCATCGCCTGCCACGGGCCGAAGGCGGCGGGCGACGGGACCGTGACGGCGCTCTTTCCGAAGCCGCCGAGCCTGATGACGCAGAAGGTGCGCGACTGGCCCGACGGGCAGTTGTTCCACCGGCCGATGAGGGGCCAGAACTCGATGCCGAGCCACGCCCGCCAGGTGGATCAGCGCGACGCGTGGTCGGTGGTGCTCTACATCCGCGAGATGCAGCAGCGGGAGCCGGTCGCCCCTCCAGCTCCTGTCACGGGGGGCAAGTGACGCCATGACCCATCCTCACCCGCACGCGCTTCCGGCTCCGCCCCCTCGCCTCACCCTGCCCGGCATCGCCCGGCTGCTCTCGGCTGCCGCCGTCCTCGTCGGCGGCGCGGCGCTCGTCTGGGCGTTCAGCCGAGGCGACGCGCCGCTCGGCTGGAGCGCGTACCTCATCGGTGTGTTCTACGTCCTGGGCCTGGGCGCCTTCGGCGCCGCCTGGATCGCGATGCTCTACCTCTCCGGCGCGGACTGGTCCGTGACCATGCGCCGCATCCCCGAGGCGATGACCGCGTGGCTGCTCCCGGGCGGCCTGCTGGCGATGGCCGCCGGCCTCGGCGCGCACACGCTCTACCACTGGTCCCACGCGGAGGCCGTCGCCCAGGACCCGCTCCTCGCGCACAAGGCGCCGTTCCTCAACCTGACGATGTTCGCCGTGCTCGCCGGACTGAGCCTGGCGCTGTGGGTCGTGTTCGCGGCAATCCTGGTCGGCATCTCCCACCGGCAGGACCGGGAGGGCGGCATGGCGCCGACGCGCACGAGCCGCACCCTGTCGGCCGGCTTCCTCGTCGTCTTCGCCCTCACGCTCAGCGTCGTCAGCTTCTACTTCCTCATGTCCCTGGAGGCGCACTGGTTCTCGACGATGTTCGCCGTCCTCGTGTTCACGGACATCGTCCAGACCGGGACCGCGTTCGTGGCGGTGGTTGCGGGCCTGTTCGTGATGACGGGCCGGCTGAGGGGCTTTCTGAACGAGAACCACCTCCACAGCCTCGGAAAAATGGTGTTCGCGGCGACCGGCTTCTGGGCGTACATCTACTTCTGCCAGTTCATGCTCATCTGGTACGCGAACCTTCCCGAGGAGACGGTGTACTTCATCCGGCGAACCGAGCACGGCTGGCTGCCGTACTTCCTGCTCCTGCCTGCGCTGAAGTTCGTCGTGCCGTTCATCCTGCTGGTTCCGCGCGAAGCCAAGCGCAACCCGCGTGCGCTGGTGCCGGTGTCGGTGATCATCCTGTTCGCGCAGTTCTGGGAGCTGTACCTGATGGTGTCGCCGGCGGTGGCGCACGGGGCCGAGGCGGCTCACGCCCACCTGCCGATCGTGGAGTTCGCGGCGACCCTGGGGTTCGTCGGGCTGTTCACGCTCGTCTTCGGCTGGTTCCTCGCGCGGCACGACGCGGTGCCGCTGAAGGACCCGTCGATCGCCGCGTGTCTCGAGTACCACGCGTAGCGTCGGGACTCGGGATTCGGGGTTCGCCCTTCGACTCGCGACCTGACGGCGCGCTCGCTCCCTTCGACGTCGCTCAGAGAGCCCCGAGCGAGAGTCGAGGGGCTCAGGGTGCGCCGGTCCGGCGCAGGATTCGGGGTTCGGGGCTCGGGTGATTGACGGAGCCCCTTGTCTTCAGGTTGACTGATGGAGCCCGGGGTCTTCAGACCCCGGGGCAGTGACGCTGATGGGATCGAGATCGACACTCATCGGCCTCGTCGTGCTCGGCCTCCTGGCGGCCGGCATGATCTGGTCCCGCTCTCGATCGTCACTGCCGACGGCCGCGCCGGAAGAACCGGTGGCGTCAGCGGCAGCGGCGGCCGGCTCGTCATCCGTGCGGCCCGGCAAGGACGATGCTGTGTGGGCGGACGTGACGGTGTCGGACGCCACGGTCGACGCCGCGGGCGTGCGGATCACGTTGGCCGTCGCGCCGCGTCCCGTTGCCGCCCTCGCCAACTTCCGCGTGCGAGTGAGGGCCGAGTCGAACGGGGCGCCGGCGGCGTTCGACGGCGGCCGGGTGTCGTTCGAGATGGTGATGCCCATGGGCGACCACCGCTACACTCTGGTCGCAGGAGAGGACGGCTGGCAGGAGGCGGCGGTCGTCCTGCCGACTTGACCAAGCGGAAAGCGGCGCTGGTATGCGACCGTAGAGGGCGTTGTCGGGGGCCGGTCCCGAATCGCCCGTTTCCGCCTCGATCTCGCGCCCCCTTCCTCGGTTCCATGACGCGCGAGTGAGGCCGCAAGGATCCAGCCTGCCTCGGAAGACGCGAACGCTATCGTGATTCAGACCATCGATCTTGCCGGCTTCCTGACGCTCGGCCTCCTGATTGGATTCGGCCACTGCATCGGGATGT
>CAZBIP010000085.1:9638-13177 GCA_964491885.1 uncultured Vicinamibacterales bacterium | reverse complement strand
GCGTAGTTCATGGGCACGGCGAGATCGATGATGCCCTCTTCGAGCCAGCCTCGCCAGTCCTGGAAGACGCGCTGCATGGGCGCCGTGTTCTCGAAAACGCCATCGGTCGCCGGCGGCGCGCCCCACGCGATGACGGCCGCGCCCACCTTCAGGCGCGGCTTGATGGCCCGCGCCTCGATGGCGATGCGCCGGATCAGGCCGGTCACCTGCTCGCGCCGCCACCTGGTCCACGCCTCGTCATCCGGGAGCGGAACGCCCTTGCGGCGGAGTTCGCGCCGGAACCGCGCCACGCTGACGGGGTTGTACCCGACGTCCGCCCCGCGCGGCAGCGCCGGTCCTTCCGTTTCCGGGTAGCGGATGTAGTCGAAGTGAATCCCGTCGATGTCGTAGCGGCGGACGATGTCGAGGTAGACAGCCACGAGATGATCCCGCGCCGCGGGGTGCCCGGGGTCGAGGAAGTAGCCCACCGGAAACTTCCGCGTGCCGCCGCGCGTGCTCGTGAGCCAGCACTGAGCGCCGGCCGCCCCTGGCCCGTGCCGGTTGAACACGTGGCGCGCGTCCTTCGGCGGCGCCTCGTCGCGCCACACCGGCATCGCGTTGATCCACGCGTGCACCTGCAGGCCGGCATCGTGGGCGACCGAGACGACATGCGCGAGCGCGTCGAAGGAGGGGTCGTAGGCCGGGTCGTCGAGAGGCGGCTCGAGGCCGCCCGTGTAAAGCGCGTCGCCGCGCCGGCGCACCTGCACGATGAGCGTGTTGAGATGGAGGCGCTTCGCGTCGGCCACGAGTTGGGCCGCCTCGGAGGGAGACCGGATGCCGTGATGGAAGGCGTCCACCCACACGGCGCGAAGCTCTGGCTCGACGGGTTCCTCTTGCGCGGAGGCGGCGCCGGGAAGAGCCAGCACCAGCATCATCACGGCGGCGAGTCCCGTCCGGCGGGCGATCGTGCGGCTTCGCATGGCGATGACGGGCCGATTCGTGAAGCCGTCCGTTGATTTCGCTCCGCGCGGGTCTATCATCATCCGGTTCGTCTTTCAGTCGAGGGACAGGATGAAACGTACTGCTTCTCTTGCCATCGTCGCAACAGCGGCCGTCCTCGCGTGCGTGGGATCGCCGGCTCGGGCGCAGGCCATGGTTCAGACTGCGGGCCAAGCCGCGCCGCAGGCGCCGGCACCGGCAGCCTCACAAGCGGCGGCCACACCGTCGGTGCCGGCCGGGCCGACGGTAGACCAGCTGATCTCGCTCAAGCGGGTCGGGTCGCCGGCCATCTCCCCCGACGGCTCGCTGGTGGCCTATACGGTCCGCGAGGCCAACTGGGAGGACAACTCGTACGAGACGGAGATCTGGATCGCGGACGTGGCCGCCGGCACGACCCGCCAGTTGACCAACGGCAAGAAGTCGAGCGGCTCGCCGGCGTGGTCGCCCGACGGCTCGCGCATGGCGTTCACGTCGGACCGGACCGACAAGCAGCAGATCTGGCTCATCCGCCCGTCCTTCGGCGAAGCGGAGCAACTGACGCACGAGAACGAGGGCGTCGGGCGCTTCGCCTGGTCTCCCGACGGCAGGCAGATCGCGTTCACCGTGACCGACCCGAAGGGCGAGAGTTGGAGGGATCGCGACAGGAAGTACGGCGAGTTCGAGATCGTGGACGCGGATCACCGCCTGTCACACCTGTGGGTCATCGACGTCGAGTCGAAGAAGGCGAAGCGGCTGACGAAGGGCGAATTCACCGTCGGCGGCTTCGACTGGTCGCCCGACGGGACGCGCATCGCCTTCGATCACGCGGTCGATCCCGACCCGTCGAATGGCGGCACGTCCGACATCTCGATTGTCGCGGTCGCCGACGGCGCGGTGACGCCCCTCGTGAAGCAGGACGGCCCCGACAACCGGCCGCTCTGGTCGCCGGACGGCACGCAGATCGCGTTCTCGTCCGCCATGGCGCAGCCCTTCTACTACTACGCGAACACCCGCATCGCCGTGATCCCGGCGGCGGGCGGCGCCATCAGGAACGCCACGCCAGCCTTCGACGAGGACGCGAGTCCGGTCATGTGGGCCGCGAAGGGCTTCCTGCTCTTCAGCGCCGCCCAGCGAACCGGTTCACACGTCTTCCTGCTGCATCCATCGTCCGGCGAAGTCCGACAGGTCACTGCGGGCGCGCAGCAGTCCTATTCCGGCTTCAGTGGCACCCGCGACGGCTCGGCGATGGCGTTCGTCCGTTCCGGGCCCCGGGAATTTGCGGAGGTGTGTGTCCTGACGATGTCGGAGTCGGGAAGCCGGCTGAAGAAACTGACGGACATGGGCGCCCAGGTCGCGTCGTGGCCGCAGCCCTCGCAGGAGGTCATCACCTGGAAGAGCGTGGACGGCACGCCGATCGAGGGCGTGCTGCACAAGCCCGCGGGCTTCAAGCCCGGCACGCGCCATCCCCTGCTGATCGTCATTCACGGCGGCCCGACGGGCGTCTCGCGGCCGGTGCCGTTCAATTCGACTTCCACGTACCCGATCGACATCTGGCTGAACAAGGGCGCGATCGTGCTCGAGCCGAACTACCGCGGCAGCGCGGGATACGGCGAGGCGTTCCGGTCGCTCAACGTCCGCAACCTCGGCATCGGCGACGCGTGGGACGTCATTTCCGGCATCGATCACCTCGTGGCGCAGGGCCTGGCCGACAACGACAAGGTGGGCGTGATGGGCTGGAGCCAGGGCGGCTACATCTCGGCGTTCCTCACGACCCACGACAGCGCCCGGTTCAAGGCGGTGTCGGTCGGCGCGGGCATCTCGAACTGGATGACGTACTACGTCAACACCGACATCCACCCGTTCACGCGGCAGTACCTGAAGGCGACGCCCTGGGACGACCCGAAGATCTACGCCGACACGTCGCCGATCACGTACATCAAGCGGGCTTCGGCGCCGACGCTCATCCAGCACGGTGAGCTCGACCGGCGCGTGCCGATCCCGAACGCGTACGAACTGCTGCAGGGGCTCCAGGATCACGGCGTACCCTCGAAGCTCATCGTCTACAAGGGGTTCGGGCACGGCCTGACGAAGCCCAAGGCGCACCGCGCGGCGATGGAGCACAACCTCGAATGGTTCGGGCGCTACGTCTGGGGCGAGGCGCCCCCCGCGCCCGCGAAGCGCGCCGCCCGCGTCGAGCCGTTCCTCGGCATCGTCAACTTCGCGAGCATCGACAGCCACTTCGCGACGGGCGGGGCGATGAAGCCCGAGTCGGCGGCGGAGTTGAAGCGCCACGGATTCAAGGCCGTGCTGAACCTGCGGGCCGCCAGCGAGCCCGGAGCGGACGTCGAGGCCAACAAGGCCGCGGTCGAGGCGGCGGGGATGAAGTACATCCACGTTCCGTTCGTGCGCACCGCGCCGGACGTGGACACGGCCGTCGAGACGTTCCTGGCAGCCACGAAGGCCCCCGCGAACCAGCCGCTCTTCTTTCACTGCGGCGGAGGGAACCGGGCCGCGGCGATCTGGGCCGTCAGGCGCGTGATGGTGGACGGATGGTCCAGGGCCAAGGCGTTCGCGGAAGCCGA
>CAZBIP010000085.1:0-9538 GCA_964491885.1 uncultured Vicinamibacterales bacterium | reverse complement strand
GAGCGGCTCCAGCTGTAGTGCAGGACGTTGTGGCGGTTCAGGAGGTTGTCCACCTCCAGGTACGCCAGCGTCGAGGCGAACCGCGTCCGGACGCTCCGATCGACGCGGACGTCCAGCCGCCTGTAGTACGGATAGTCCAGCGCGTTGATCTGCGTCAGGTCGTACACCGCCCGGCCGCGCTTGACGGAGAGCGGCACGCTGAATGGCGTGTAGGGCCGGCCGCTCGCGTGGCGCCAGCGCAGGCCCGCGCTCCACGGGCCCACGGGCCTGTACAGCACCTCGAGGCGCGCCTGGTGCCGCAGTTCGTGTTCGGCCGACCGCCACACGCGGTCGAGGCCCGACTGCGACACCCTCCAGTGCGAGTAGTTGGCCGCGACGCGGAGGGCCGGTGCGGGCGTGACCTGCAGCAGTGCGTCGATCCCCGAGGCCCGCACGCGACCCGCGCCGACGAGCGGGCCGACGTAGGGCGAGTCGAACTCGGCCGCGGCGCTGACCAGCACCCGGCTCGGGATGGCGGGATCGACGGGGTAGTTCCGGTAGCGCTTGCTGAAACCCTCGACGGCGAGCCGCAGCCACGGGCGCGGCTCGAGATCGATGCCGCCGCCGACCTGGCGTGACACAATGGGCGAGAGGGCGACGTTGCCCGGCGCGCTCGCCATCCAGATGGACGGCACGCCCTGGCGGTAGACGCCCCAGTGCCCGACGAGACGCGCGAACCGCGCGGGCACGAATTCGGCCTTCACGCGCGGGCTGCCTGCCGTCACGCGCGCCGCGCCCCAGTGATCCAGCCTGATCCCGGCCAGCAGCCGGCCGCGGCCCGCGAAGGGCCGCTCGGCCTCGGCGTAGGCGGCCGCGTCGGCGAACGAGCGGCGGTCACGCGACGACAGGTCCCGGTTGACGGTCTCGTACGGCGTCCAGAGGTCGTTTACGTACAACTCGTAGTCGTAGCGGTAGGCCTTCAGCGCCGCGCCGACGAGCACGTCGCCGAGCGGCGTGGCCTTGCGGCGGACGTCGGCGCGGAGGCGGACCTCGACGTCCGTGCTCTTGTCGAGGCCGTCCACGACGGCGCCATCGACAGCCCTCGCGTCCACCTCCATGGAGCTGACGCTCGCGACGATCGACGACGACGACCGAGGGGACCACGCGGAGTCGAGGCGGACACCGGCGAGGCCGATGGTTTCGTCGCCGGAGATCTCGTCGTCTCCGGCCTTTTCGTCGTGCGCGATTGCCTCGTCTCTCGAGCCGATGCCCAGGATCGTCAGGCCGTGCCGCTCGCCCACGCGGCGGTCCACCTTCACGAGCGCGTCGGCGTAGGTCGGGATGACCTCGCCCGTCTGCTCATGGAAGAGCGCGTCGAGGAAGCTGCGGCGGGCGGAGACGAGCCACGATCCGCGCGAGCCCATCGCGCCTTCCGCCACCGCCATCAAGCCTCCGATGCCCGCCCCGATGGTTCCGTGCACGCGGTCGCTGCGGCCGGGGCGGATGCTGATATCGGCCACCGACGACATGCGGTCGCCGAAGGCAACGGAGAACCCGCCGATCTCGAGCGAACTCCGCTCGATGAGCCCGGGCGGCAGGATCGACAGCGCGCCGCCGCTTCCGCCCTGCAGGCCGAAGTGGTTCACGTTCGGCAGATCGAACCCGTCGATGCGCATCTGGTTCTCGAGCGCCCCGCCGCCGCGCACGAGCAGGTCATTCCGGTTGTCCTGCGACGCGGCCACGCCGGGCTGCGACTGGAACGCGCGCGACACGTCTTCGAGCGCGCCGGGGGTCGCGCCGATGGACTCGCCCGTCATGGCCGGCGCGATGGCGCCGGGAATCGGCGTCGCGTCGAGCGCCCTCGGCATGGCCGCCCGGGCCTCGGCGTGCATCTGGAATCGGTACGGGACATCCACTGTCTCGGAGCAGGGCGGGCCGCCCAGACGGACGGCCAACGGCGCCGATTCGGTGAACCCTTCCGCCAGCGCCGTCAGCGTGTAGGTCCCGGGCGGGAGCGCGGTGAACTCGAACCGGCCGTCCGCGTCGGCACGGACCCGACATCCCTCGGTGCATGGCGGCGCTGGCAAGCCGGCCGGGCGCTCGCGCGCCTCGGCATGGAGGACGACGGCCGCCCGTGAGACACCCGCGCGCGTCCGCTCGTCGATCACAGCGCCCGCGACCCGGCACGCGGGCACGGGCGCGCGCGGCGGCTCCTGCGCGGCGGGAGACGGCGCGCCAGCGAGCACGACGAGCATCGCGAACACCGCTGCCATCCGGCCCTGTCCCCGTCCTGAAGAGGCCCAGGCCAACCATGGCCCCCCCGGGCTCGGCGAGAGCGTCGCCGTGAAGTCTGGCCCCGGCCGCGAACTATACCATCCGCCTCCGCACGGCACTCCCGCCGGCTCTCGGGAGGCGGCCGCGGCTCTTGTCAAGGGGTCTTGCACACTGATTGCGTGGAGTTGCACACTACTTGCGCCTTTTGGGCTGCGGGTACGCTATGTTTGCATCCTCGATGGCCGCGCCTCCGCCCGATGCCCCCCAGCATCCCACCTCGCCCTCCCGCCTGACCGGCTGGAAGGAAATCGCCGCGTACCTCAACCGCGGCGTCCGAACCGTTCAGCGCTGGGAGAAGGAATTCGGGCTGCCCGTTCGGCGGTTAGGCGGGGCGAAGGCCGAAAGCGTGTCTGCCGATCCGCGCGAAATCGACGCGTGGCTGGAGTCCGCCGAAGGGTTCCTGGCGAAGTCGGTTCCAGGCGCGGCCGCGGCGAGCGCCCTGCCTGGCGCCGATGAAGCCGCCGCCAAGCCATCTCGGACGCTCCGGGCCGACGGGCCTCGCCGGCCCGCCTGGCCGTGGTCACGCAAGCTGGCGGCCGCGGGCGCGGCGCTCGCGTGCGTCGCCGCTGTCACGCTGGCGATCTGGAACTGGAGACCGGCTGCCGGCCGGAACACGCCGGCGGGCTTCTTGTCCGGTGCGGCGGCGCCCGTTGCGGTTGCCGAACCTGCAGAGTGGATCGTCGACGTCGATACGCTGGTTGCCCTGGATGCGCGCGGCAAGGAACTGTGGAGACACCAGTTCCCGTCTCCCCTCGAGGCGTCCGCGTACGCCGGGCTCCCGGAGCGGCCCAAGGCCCTGATGGGAGGCGTGGCCGACGTCGAGGGTGACGGAGCGCGCGAAGTCTGGTTCGTGTCCCATCCGGCGGGAGCGGACGCAGCCGTCGGAACGCGCCTGCACCTCTTCGAACACGATGGCCGCCTGCGCTGGTCTTATCAGCCTTCGGGAACGGTGAACTTCGGCGCGGACACCTTCGGGCCGAACTGGCACGTCGATCGGGCGTACGTCACGGCGAACCCCGGCGGGCGCCCGGGCCGGGCGCTCTGGGCCGTCTCGTATCACCTGGCGCTCTTTCCCTCGTCGGTGCAGCGCCTCGACCCGAAGACCGGGGCGCCGCTCGGCACCTACTGGAGCAACGGCTTCGTCACGGCCCTGGCGCTCGGCGGCTCGGACGACCGCCCGTTGCTCTTCGTCGGCGCGGCCAACAACGAGCACAAGGCCGCCAGCCTTGCCGTTCTCGACGCGAGGAACCCCAACGGGTCGGCTCCCGCCGAGAACGTGAAGTACCGGTGCACGTCCTGCGCGCCGTCGGAGTGGCCCGCGTTCGTGGTGTTCCCGCGGCCGGCACGCTTCAGCGGACCGGATCGGAGCGGGGGCGTCCAGAGGATCCAGACGATCGAGGACGGCGGCGCGGTCGCGCGGGTCATCCAGGGCTGGACGGACACCCCGCCGAACGCCGTGGCGATCTTCACGCTCGGTTCGGACCTCGAACCCACGCTCGTGGACACGGCTGACGGCTACGCCGAGGTCTACCGGAGGCTGGTGGAGCAGAACCTCGCGGCCCCCGGCGCGCCCGATCGAGTGGACGCTGCGCGCGAGTGCCTGCCTCTGCTGAGGTGGGATCCGTCGGCGCGGCGCTTCGAGCGGGTGTCCTTGAGCAAGCGCCCGGAGGGGTCTGCCCCCTCGCGTTGAGGCCCCGGCGCGAGGGGGCGGACCCCTCCGACGGCTTATGCCAGCGTCTTCCTCGACCGCGCCGTGGCCAGCGCGAGCACGGCCACGCCCCACGCCAGCATCAGCAGCGCGTCGAGCCAGAACGTCTCCAGCCCCACGCCCTTGAGGAAGATGCCCCGCACGATCACCAGGTAGTAGCGGAGCGGGATCAGGTGGGTCAGCGGCTGGATGGCGGCCGGCATGTTCTCGATGGGGAAGATGAACCCCGAGAGGTAGATCATCGGCATCATGAAGAAGAACACGGCCGTCATCATGGCCTGCTGCTGGTTGGCGGCCACGGTGGACACGAAGAGGCCGAGTCCGAGCGTGCAGAGCAGGTAGACGAGCGACAACCCCAGCAGCAGCGGGAAACTGCCGCGCAGCGGGATCTCGAACCACAGCACCGCGATGGCCACGACCAGGAACACGTCCAGCATGCCGATCGCCCCGTAGGGCAGCAGTTTGCCGGCGATCATCTCCCACCGCCGGAGGGGCGTGACGTTCAACTGCTCGAGGGTGCCGTACTCCTTCTCGCGCACGATCGCCATCGACCCCAGCACGGACGTGATCACCATGAGCAGCAGGGCCAGCACGCCGGGCACCATGAAGTGCCGGCTCACGAGCTGCGGGTTGAACCAGATGCGGATCCGCGCCTCGATCGACCCGGCGGCGGCCGCGCCGCCAGGTCGGCGCGCCAGGGCCAGTTCCGACGCCTTTTCGGCGAGCAGCCCCGACGCGTACGCGAGGCCGAGCCCGGCCGAGTTGGAATCGGTCCCGTCAGCGACGACCTGCAGCGCGACGGGCCGCCCGCCCGCCACCGACTCGCCGTAGTCCGGCGGAATCGACAGCGCCATCCAGGCGCGCCGGCTCTCGATGTCGCCGAGCACGTCGCCTTCGTCCGACGTCACGTGCACGACGCTGAAGTACGGCGACCCTTCGAACCGGCCGACGAGCTCACGGCTGGCCGGGCTCCGGTCCGCGTCGACCACGGTCAGCGGCACGTTCTGCACGTCCGTCGTCGCCGCGTAACCCAGGATGACGAGCTGCAGCACCGGCGCGAGGAAGATCAGCGGGAACATGCGCGGGTTCCGGCGCAGTTCCTGGAGTTCCTTCCGCACGAGAAAGCGCAGGCGCCGCATCAGCCACGCTCCTTCGCCAGCCGGACGGAAGCCAGCCCCATGACGACGGCGATGTAGATCCCCAAAGCCGCGAACTGCGGCAGGAGCGGCGCGAACCCGGTGCCCTTGAGCACGATCCCGCGCAGGATCACGAGGAAGTAGCGCGCCGGCACGATGTAGGTCACGTACTGGACCGCTTCCGGCATGCTGGCGATCGGAAACACGAAGCCCGACAGGATGAACGTCGTCAGGAGGGACACCAGCAGCCCCGCCAGGAACGCCATCGCCTGGCTTTCGAAGAGCGTGGACACGAGCAGGCCGGTCCCCAGCCCGGCGAGGACGAACATGGCGACGGAGCCGAGGAGGAGCCCCCATGACCCTCGCTGCGGCACGTCGAAGAGCAGCATGGCCGCGGCGAAGATCAGGAACGCCGATCCGAGCGAGATGACGAAGTAGGGGATCGACTTGCCGACGACGTACGCGGGCGTGCCGATGGGCGCCATCCGCACCTGCTCCCAGGTGCCGCGCTCCTTTTCGCGCACGATCGACAGCGCCGTGGCCACGACGCACGTGATCATGACGATGAACGCGATCAGGCCGGGCACGAGGAAGAGGGTGCTCGTCAGCTCGGGGTTGTACCAGATGCGCGGCTCGACCGAGATGGGGGCCGCGGCCGCCGGACCCGCGCCGGCGAGGGCGACTTGCAGCTCCGCCGACACGCCCCGCACGATGGTCTGCGCGTAGCCGAAGACGGTGGACGCCGTGGTGGCGTTGTCGCCGTTGATGAGCACCTGCACGCTCGCGGACCGGCCCGACCGGAGGTCGCGGGTCATGCCTTCAGGGATGACGAGCGCCGCCCGCGCGTCGCCCCGGTCCATCAAGCGCTCGATCTCCGCCATCGACGAGGGGGTCGCGATGACGTCGAAGTAGGTCGAATTGACGAAGGACGAGATCAACTGCCGGCTCTCGCTCGTGTGCTCGCGGTCCATCACGGCCAGCCGGACGTGCCTGACGTCCCAGTTGAGGGCGTAGCCGAGCAGCATCAGCAGCACGACCGGGATGATCAGCAGGATCGCCAGCGTGAGCCTGTCGCGCAGGATCTGCGCCAGCTCCTTCCGTCCGACCGCCAGCGCCTTTCTCATACCGCCGCCCTTTCCTCGCGCTCCACGACGTCCATGAAGACGTCCTCGAGCGAAGGCTGCACGAACTCGAAGGCGTCGGCCGCCAGCCCCGCCGCGTCGAGGCGCTCCCGCAGCGGGGCGGTGTCGAGCACGCCCGGCTTCAGCCACACGTGCAGCGCGGTGCCGAACGGGCTCGACTTCTCGACGATGGGCAGGCTCTCGAGGGCGCGGAGCGCGGCCATCGGGGCCGGCGTCCGCACCTCGACGATGGCCCGGCCGTGGAAGATCCGCTTCAGCTCGCTCACCGTCCCGAGCGCCGCCAGCCGGCCCGCGTGCATGAGCGCGAGCCGGTGGCAGTGCTCCGCCTCGTCCAGGTAGTGCGTCGTCACGAAGACGGTGACGCCCTGGCCCGAGAGATCGTCGATGAGGCGCCAGAAGCCGCGGCGCGACACCGGATCGACGCCGCCCGTCGGCTCGTCGAGGAAGAGGATCCTCGGCTCGTGCAGGATGGCGCAGCCGAGGGCGAGGCGCTGGCGCCAGCCGCCGGCGAGATCGCGCGTGAGCGTGCGCTCGCGGCCTTCGAGGCCCGCCATCTTGAGCGCCCAGGCGCTGCGCGCCCCGAGCACGCGGTCGTCGAGGCCGTACAGCCCGCCGAAGAACGTGAGGTTCTCCTGGACGGTGAGCAGCTCGTACAGCGAGAACTTCTGCGACATGTACCCGATGCGCTGCTTCACGCCCTCGGGGTCGCGCGTCACGTCGATGCCGTCCACGACGGCCGACCCGGACGAGGGCGTGAGCAGCCCGCACAGCATCCGGATCGTCGTCGACTTGCCCGCGCCGTTGCTGCCGAGGAAGCCGAAGATCTCGCCCTGCGCGACGTCGAAGGACACGCCGTCCACCGCGACGAAGCGTCCGAAGCGGCGCGTCAGGTCGCGGACGGTGACGGCGGGCGCGGTTGGCGGGGAGGCCATGGGCCGCTTACCTCCCCACCGCCCGGTCGAGCCTCGCCTCGGCCAGGCGCGCGGACGCGAGCGCGCGCGTGCGGTCGAACTGCGCGGCGAGCAGTTCCTGCTGCGCGTCGAGCACGTCGGTGCTGCTGACGAGGCCCGCCTTGAACCGCTCGGACACGACGCGTCGCGCTTCGGCCGCCGATGAGACCTCGTCGGTGGCGGCGCGGATGGACGCCCGCGCGGATTCCAGGTCCAGCCGACGCTGCCGGACCTCGAAGTCGAGCACCGCGTCGAACTCCGCCAGGCGCTCGGCGAGCGCGCGCCGGTTGGCCGCCACCTCGGCCACCTCCGCCTTGACGCGGCCGCCGTCCCAGAGCGGCCACGCCACGCTGACGCCCACGTCCCACGAGTCGTTCCACGCGCCCGCGCGCGGGAAGATGCGCGCGTTGGGACGCGCGTAGTCGAACCCCGCGACGAGCGCGATGGTCGGCCGCAGCCCTGCCGCCACGGCCGCCTGCCGCTCGCCGATGCCCGCCACGCGCGTCTCGAGCGCCTGGCGCTCGGGCCGGGCCTGGCGAGCGGCCTCGACGAGCCGTTCGAAGGGCTCGATGTCGCCGGGAGCGGGCTCCAGCGCGGCGTCGATCACGATCGCCGCGGCGGGCGGCAGGCCGGTCGCGCGCCGCAGGTCGGCCTCCGCGACGTCGCGGATGTTGCGCGCCTCGATGAGCTGCACCTGCTGCCGCGATCGCCTGGCCTCCGCGCTCAGCACGTCGTTCGGCGCCAGCAGGCCGGCCGCGCGCATGTTCTTCACGTCGCGCAGGTGCGCGTCCACCAGCGCGAGCGCTTCCTCGACCACGCGCACGGACTCGACGGCGGTGGCGAACGCCCAGAACGCGCGCGTCGCGTCGAGGCGGACGTCGGCTTTCGCCGCCGCGATGTCCTTGCCGGCGGCCCGCGCCTCCGCGCGGGCAGCGCGCTCGGCCGCTTCCACGCGGCCGAACGTGTAGACGGGCCACTGCAGGTCGAGGCGCGAGCGCCAGTTGTCGGGGACGTCGGGGTAGATGATGCGCGCGGGCGTCGTTCCCATCGCCGGGATGCCGAATTCGTCCACGTGGTTCGTGCGCGTGTAGCCCGCCGCCAGGCTGATGGCCGGCATGTCCGCCGCCTTGCGCGACGCGACGGCCGCATCCGCCGCCTCCTGGCGGGCCTGTGCCTCGCCCACGCGGTGGCTCGCCTGGAGGGCGCGCTCGATGGCGTCGGCCAGCGTGAGCCTCATTGTGCCCGGCGCGGCCGGCCCGAGGGGCGGCGCCTGGCCCGGCGCGGCCTGCGCGGCTGACGGCAGTACGCTCGCCACCCAGAATGCCAGAGCGGCAACGAAAACGGCGGTCGCGATGGAACGGCGTGGGAGGTCCTTCATACACCACCCTGGTCGGGCGTCGTGACGACCCGATCGATGAAGACGTCTTCGAGGGACGCGGGAACGGCGCGGACGCTGGCGACGCCGGCGCGCGCCTCGCGGCAGGCCGACTCGAGGCGTGCCACCGCGGCGGCGCCCTCCCCCCGGGGCACGCGCGCGTGCAGGCGCTCGCCGAAGCTCTGGACGTCGCGCACCGCCGGGTCGCGGCGGACGACGGCCTCCGCCGCGCCCTGTCCTGTCGCCACCACTTCCACGATGTCGTCAGGGAAGGCGGCGCGCAGGTCGTTGGGCGCGTCGAGCGCGAGGATGCGCCCCTGGCTCATGAGGGCCACGCGCGAGCAGCGCTCCGCCTCGTCCAGGTACGGCGTGGCCATGAAGATGGTGATGCCCTGGGACAGGAACGCCGAAAGCAGGCGCCAGAACTCGCGGCGCGAAACCGGATCCACGCCCGTCGTGGGTTCGTCGAGCAGGATGATCTCCGGCTCGTGCACGAGCGTGCAGGCGAGGGCCAGTTTCTGCTTCATGCCGCCCGAGAGCCGGTCCGCGAGGCGGTCGCGGAACGGCGTGAGCTGCATCATGTCGAGCAGCCGGTCCCGGCGATCCTTGTAGCGGGTGACGCCGTGGATCTCGGCGAAGAAGGCGATGTTCTCGTCGATGCTCAGGTCGCCGTAGAGGCTGAACTTCTGCGAGAAGTAACCGACCTTCTGCGTGAGGGCTCCGTGCGCCTTGACCGGATCGAGCCCAAGCGCGCGGATGCGGCCGCTCGTCGGGCGCAGCAGCCCGCACAGGAGCCGGATGGTGGTCGTCTTGCCGGCGCCGTCGGGGCCGATCAGGCCGAACATCTCTCCGGGCTCGACGGCGTACGAGATGCCGGCCACGGCCTCGGTGTGCCCGAAGCGCTTCGTCACCCG
>CAZBIP010000084.1:8309-13219 GCA_964491885.1 uncultured Vicinamibacterales bacterium | reverse complement strand
CCGCTCGGGAGCGTCAGCGTCAGCGCGGGCGGGACCACCGCCAGTGCGGTGTCGGTGAGGAGGATGATGACGCGCAGCGGCAGCGTGCCCGTGACCGCAGCCGGCGGCTGCGCCGAGTCCGTCACCGAGAGGGTCAAGGGATAGTACCCGTGAATGCGCGCCCTGCCGGTGATTGCAGCGCCGGCCAGAGCAAGACCGGCCGGCAGGCGGCCTTGAACGAGACGAACGGTGTAGGGCGGGGTGCCTCCCTCGACGGGGACGCTCTGGGTGTACGGCAGATTCCTCGCAGCGACGGGCAAGGCGGCACGCGCGAATCGCAGCGGCCCGCCGCCCGCGCGGACGGACGAGGCGGCGGGGATCGATCCGGCGGGTCCAGCCAACGCCGCTGACGCATTCGTGGGAGGGGGCGGCGCGGACACGTCGACCGTGACGGCCACCGAGACTGGCGAGTCGTCGGCGTCGCCGGCGTCGACGATCACTCGGCCCTCGTGCCGGCCGGTCCCGAGCCGCGCGGCGTCGATCGTGACCGCGATCCGCGCGGGCCCCGTGCCGCGGAGGGGAGAGACCCGAATCCAAGGGACGGCCGGTTCGGCGGTCCACCGGAGTGGACCGCTCCCGGTGTTCCGGATGCTCAGGTGCTGAGGGGGAGGCGCGGCTGCGCCCGAGGCCTCGAAGGCCAAACTCGCCGGCGCCACGGACAGCACGGCAATCTGCGCCGATGCGAGCGCCGGCCAGAGCACGAACGGGACCAGAAGCAGACGGCGCACGGGTCGTGGCAGAATACTACCATGCGTCTTCCACGCGGATGCCGCGCCGGCGCGGCGTCCCCATGAAGCGGCACGTCGATCTGCTCGCGCTCTTCCACGTCCTCTGGGGAGTGCTTTCGCTCGTGGCGGGCACCGCGACGCTCGTCCTGGCGTTTGGCGCCCTGGCGATCGTGACGTCGGAAGAACGGGTCGCCCTCGGCCCGAACGTGGGCGCGTCCTTCACCGCCGGCGTGTTCTTCGTGTTCGCGATCGGCGCGCTTGCGTGGGGCGGCATGCACCTCTGGACGGGCCGGGCCCTCGGGCAGCGCCGTTCCTGGGCGCGCATCCTCGGTCTGGCGCTCGCGGTGCTGAACCTGTTCTTCCTGCCGCTCGGGACCGCGCTGGCCGCCTACACGTTCTGGGTGCTGCTGACCGAGGACACGCGCCGGATGTTCGAGCCCGAGCGGCACCCGTCACAGCCAGCCGCGCCGTCAGGCCCTCCGGGGGCCGCCAACTGACGCGTTCGGGCCCGCCCGGCCCGGCCTCCACCCGCGTCACGGCGGGTCGTGCGTGCCGGCGGCCGTCCACGGGCCGCAGCGCGCGATTCTCCTGACGGCCAGCCAGCCTCCCTTGACAATCCCGTCCCGCGCGATGACGGTCTCGGCGTACCGGCTGCACGTGGGTGTGAATCGGCAGGCCCCAGTCCACGGGCCGGCGCGCGCCGCCAGCCGCGACTGGTAGGCGTGGATGCCCGAAACGGCAAGGCGCGCCGACACCTGCAGGCCCGGCGGCCGGGCCGCGTCGTACGCGAACGCGGCGGCCGCGGCCAGCAGTACCGCCGGAATCAGCCGGCGCACGACGAGGCTAGTGCCCCGGAATCGTGATTCGTCACATATCTCCCGGGCGGGGCATCCCGACTGGCGGCGTTGCTCCTCCCTCACAGACTCCCAGTCTGCTCGGTCGTCGCGCCTGGCCATTCGGGCGCCGCGCTCCGGGATCTATGCCACGCACCACGATTCCGGGGCACTAGAACTTGTTCGCGTACTCCGAGACACCCGGGATGATCAGCCGCTGGCCGTTCAGGCCCTTGACCATCGCCACGATGTGGACGACCAGCAGCACGAGCGCGATGAGCGGGCTCAGCGCGCCCATGATGCAGCCGAGCGGAATGATGTTGACGATGACGGTATACAGAATCCAGAAGGCGGTCTCGGCCACCATCAGCACGAGGCCGTGCTTCGCGTGCCACTGGACTTCCTTGTCCTCCTTCTCCGTGAGCAGGGGGACCAGCGCGAGGATCCAGAGGTAGGAGAGCACGATCATCACACCCCGGTTGCTCGAGGCGGTACCCGGCGCAGTGGGCTCGGCCATGGGCGACACTCCTTCGTGGAAGAATGCTGCGGTACGACCGCGCGAGTGTATCCGAATCGCTACGGAGAAATCCAGCGCGCCGGCCGGCTGGAGCCCGCGGTCACAGGTCCGGCACGGTCTCCGCAGTCGCGCCGAGGCCCAGACGGTCGAGTCCGGACCGGATGCGATCGCCGTCGCCGACGGCGACGACGACCGCGTCGTGCGGGCGGAGGTGGACCTCGGCGGCCCGCAGGAGGTCCTCCGCGCGGACCGCCTCGATGCGGGGCACGAACGTTTCGAACGTGTCGTCGGGCAGGTCGAGCAGCGCGAGTTGCGCGAGCCCCCGAGCCACCTGCCCGGCGGTTTCGAAGTTCCTCGCGTACCCCCTCGTCAGCGTGGACGCCGACAGCGCCAGTTCATCCGGGCCCGCGGGCCTCGCGCCGCGAAGCGCCTCCAACTCGGCAAGGATCTCGGACACGGCCTCGGCGGTCGCGCTGGTCTGCACGCTGGTCTGTACCGAAAAGGGACCGGGCATGCGGCGCAGGTCGAAGCTCGATCGCACGCCGTACGTGAAGCCTCTCCGCTCGCGCAGGTTCGCGTTGAGCCGGCTCATGAAATGACCGCCGAGCACCGCGTTGAGCAAGACGAGCGCGGGATACTCGTCGATTCGACGCGCGGCACCCACGTGGCCGACGCGCAACTCGGTCTGGGCGGCGCCGGGCCGATCGACGAGCAGGATCCTCGCCGTCGTCCCGGGTGACGGCGTGCGCGCCGCCGGACGCTCGTCGGCCGCGCCTCCGCCGTTCCCCTGCCAGCCTCCGAAGGCGTCGTCGGCGGCCCGGGCGAACGCGTCGGGCCGGAGGGCGCCGACCGAGACGATCGTGGCCCGCTCCGGGTCGTAGTGCGCCTTGTGGAAGGCCGCGACCTCGTCCGCGCCGAGCCCGGCGAGCGAGGCGCTCGATCCCTGCGGCAGGTGGCCATAGGCCTGGTCCCCGTAGATCGCCCGCAGGAAGACGGCCTCCGCGCTGGCGCCGGGCACGCTGCGAAGCTGGAGGAGGCGATGCAGGCGCAGCGCACGCACGCGTTCGACGTCGGCCGTGCTCAGCGCGGGGCGGGTGACGATCTCCGACAGGAGGCGCAGCGCGTCCGGGACGAAGCGGTCGAGGACCGTCAGCGAGAGTTCGACCGCGTCAGCCCCGATGCCGGTGTCGAGAGCGGTGCCGAGCCGCGCCAGCGCCTCGTGGATCTCGATGGCTGACCGTCCGCCCGACCCTTCGTCGAGCATGTCCGCGGTCATGGCCGCCAGCCCGGCTTTGCCCGCCGGGTCCGCCGCGCTGCCCGCCGGAATGACCAGCACGAGCGTCACGAGCGGCAGGCTGCGACGCTCGACAGCCCAGATCGACAGCCCGCTCGCCAGCCTCCGCTTCCCGGCACGAGGGAAGACGAACGCCCGGGGCTCGCCGGGGGGCGGCATCCGGCTGCGGTCGGCAGGCTTCACGAGGCCACCGCCGGCCTGGAATCCGGGGCCGCGAGGTCGCGGGCTCCCGCCGGCACCACGCTCAACGCCACGCATGCGCAGGGATCGAGCGTCACGGCCGCCGCCCGCTGAATGCCCGCCCGGCTGGCCGTGCGGTATCGGTCGAGATCCCATTCGGAGCGCCCAGGGTCGCCGAGGACGACGTTGTAGTGGTTGAGCTGGTCGGCCTTGCCGCCGAACCCGCCTACGGTCTGCAGGCGCGACACGAAGGCCGTCTCAGCCATCGCCACCGTCTGGCCCAGTTCGTCCTCGGACAGCTCCGCCGTCCGGACGCGGTCCAGTTCTTCGCCGATCGCGCGCTCGATGAGCCCCAGCGGCACACCTGGCGCCGCGGTGGCGACGACCTGGAAGGCTCCGCCGCGTTCACGCGAGCCTTGAGAGGCCGACACATCGGTCGCCAGCCGTCGGTCGTAGACCAGCGATCGGTAGAGACGGGAGGACTTGCCGCCGGCCAGCGCGTCGGCGAGCAGGTCGAGTTCGGCGTCGCCCTGCGCGTAGAGCGCGGGGCTCAGCCACCCGAGATACAGCCGGGGCAGCTCGACGCGATCTTCGAGTACCAGCCTCGATGGCACGGCCCGGCGCGGCGCCAGCGGAACGGCGTCCGGCGGGACTCCGGCCGGAATCCCGCCGAAGTGCGCCTCGACGAGGTCGAAGGCCTCGGCCGGGTCCACGTCGCCCGCGATGGCGAGTGACGCATTCGCGGGGTGGTAGTACCGCTGGAAGAACGCGCGCGCATCGTCGGCCGTGGCGGCCTGCAGGTCGGCTGGCGATCCGATCGTCGGCCAGTGGTAGGGGTGCGCGGCAGGGTAGAGCGCGGCGGCCATCGCGACGGACGCCATCCCGTAGGGCCGGTTCTCGTAGTTCTGGCGACGCTCGTTCAGCACGACGTCACGCTCGGTGGCGAACCGCTCGCCCGTGAGCGCGGGCAGGAGGTAGCCCATCCGATCGGATTCCATCCAGAGCGCGAGCGCGAGGGCGTTCGACGGCACGACCTCCCAGTAGTTCGTGCGGTCGGCGTTCGTCGATCCGTTGAGCACGCCGCCGGCCTGCTGCAGCGGCTCGAAGTAGCTGGCGTCGTGGTGGGCCGACCCCTCGAACATGAGGTGCTCGAAGAGGTGGGCGAGTCCCGTCAGCCCAGGCGACTCGTTCTTCGATCCGACGTGATACCAGACGCTGACGGCCGCAAGGGGGCACGCGTGATCTTCGTGGACGATCACGTGCAGGCCGTTGTCGAGGACCCGCTTCCGGAACGGAATCGAAAGGGCGGATGTGGGCAC
>CAZBIP010000084.1:4690-8209 GCA_964491885.1 uncultured Vicinamibacterales bacterium | reverse complement strand
CGCCTCCCGGGCGTCCAATCGAATGCAACCCGTCATCCGGCGCGTGCGTAATAGTACCCAGTCGCGCCGCGCAGGGTGTAGACTAGCCGGGTACAACCATATCCATGAGCCTCGCCCGTCTCAGCTTGAGCCTGTTCGGCACGATCGCGGTGGTGTCGGCCGTGCTGGCGAGCGCGACGATCTGGCTGCTCATCACCGACCCGGTGACGGTGGCCGACGCGGTCGAAAGCGGGCAAGTGTCGCCCCTCGTCGAGGCGCTGGCCGGCGTGCTGTACGACGCCTTCAAGGGGATCCTCCGGTACCTGTAGGCCGCGCGCAGGTCAGGGCGCGACGAGCGCTTCGCACGCCAGGGCGACCGCGAGCAATCCCTCGGTCTCTCCCACTCTCCCCACCAACTGGAAGCCGCACGGCAGGCCGGCGTCGGTCTGGCCGGCCGGAATCGAGATGGCGGGGTGGCCCGTGACGTTGAAGAGCTGCGTGAGGCGCAACGTCATCTGGCGGACGGGGCGCGGCGCGCCGCCGGCCTCGACGGTTGCCGCGCCGATCGGCGGAGCCGGGATGGGCAGCGTCGGCAGCACCAAGGCATCGCATCCGGCCAGCGCGGCGTCGACCTCCTTCCGCAGCACGCCTGCCGCCTGCCGCGCGCGGACGTAGTCCTCCGCCAGCGCGTATCGGCCCGTCTCGATCCGGAGGCGGACGTTCGGCGTGTAGCGCTCCGGGTGCGCTGCGATCGACGCGGCGTGGTACGCCGCAGCCTCGGGCAGCGACAGGTGCGCGTAGACGGCCGGAACGGACGGCGCGTGCGGGATCTCCACGTCGGACGTTCGCGCGCCCGCCTGGCGCAGCCAGGCCAGCGACGCCGCGAACCGCTGCCGCACTTCGTCGTCCAGGACGTCGAGGAAGTACGCGCGCGGGATGCCGAGGCGCAGCCCCTGGACCGGGCGGCACGCCGGGAGGGGCCATCGGGCGGCCGCGCCGTCGCCTCGCAGCACGAGGTAGAGCAGCCACGCGTCGGCGACCGACCGCGCCAGCGGTCCGACGTGATCGAGCGAGGCGCTGAGCGGGACGACGCCGTCGCACGGCACCTCGCCGCGCGACGGCTTGAGCCCGACAGTGCCGCAGGCTGACGCCGGGATGCGGACGGACCCGCCCGTGTCCGTCCCGATCGAGGCGACGGACATGCCCGTCACGATGGCGACGGCCGACCCGCCGCTCGATCCGCCAGGCGACCGCGTCTGGTCATGGGGATTCCGCACCGCGCCGTACGCCGTCTCGTCGCTCGTCGTGCCGAAGGCAAACTCGTGGAGGTTGGTCTTGCCGATGAGCACCGCGCCGGCCTCGCGCAGCCTCGCCGTCACCGGCGCGTCTTCGGCCGCGACGTGGCCGTCCCGCGCGTGCGACGCGGCCGTCGTCGGGACGCCGCGCTGGTCGATGAGATCCTTGAGGGAAATCGGGATGCCGTGCAGCGGCCCGCGCACGCGGCCGGCCGCGGCCTCGGCGTCGAGGGCCCTCGCGTCGGCGAGCGCGGAATCGGCCGTGACCATGATGAACGCCCGCAGCGCCTGATCGTGCGCCTCGATCTCGGCGAGGCACGCGCGGGTGAGGTCCTCCGAAGACACGCGCCCCGAGGCGACGAACGGCGCCAGTTCTTCGATCGTGTGGAAGTGAAGCGGTGCCGTCATGGGCGTGCTCCCTCGGCCTTGTCGCCGCCGCCGCCGGGAGCGGCGGCGGGTCCTGGCGCGGCCTGCCCGGGAGGGGTCGTTCCGGCGGCCTCTCGATTCGCGAGGGACTCCCAGTCCACCGATCGCAGCGCCCGCGCCGAGTCGGCGAGCGACTCCAGGAGCGGCTGCAGCCCGGGCAGCCCTCGCCGCGCGGCATCCGCGCGGGCGTGCTCGTACCAGTCGTCGATCGTCATGCCGTTCCCTCGCGTCTCCGAGACGTTCCCCTGCCTCGCGTCAGCACGGTGTGGCGTCGGGTTGCCCCCGTGAGGCCACCATGCGCCCCGGCCGCTGATTGTACTGCCCGCCGAATCCCGAATCCCCGCCTTCGCCAAACGGCCTGCCGGCTCGCCTTGAGCCGGCCGAAGAGCCGGCTTCGGCGGGCAGGCCTCGTCCCGAGTCCCCGAATCCCGAGTACTGAACTCCTCCCCCGGGGGGCTGCTAGAATAGGGGCGCCCGTGACAACCAGCCATGCCTGATCCCTCCCGCGACCCGCGTCCCGAGACGGTTGCCGTGATCGACATCGGCGCGAGCGCCGTCCGCCTCGTCATCGCCGAACTGACTCCGGGCCGCCCTCCGGCCGTGCTCGACGAGGCCGTGCGCGGCGTCTCCCTCGGAAAGGAGACGTTCTCGGGCGGGCGGATCGGGTCGGGGCCGATGGACGCCGTCCTCCACGCGATGGATGGCTTCAAGCGCCTGATGGACGAGCACGGCGTGACGCGGTACCGGGCCGTCGCGACCAGCGCGGTCCGCGAGGCGTCGAACGCCGACACCTTCCTCGACCGGGTGAAGGTGAAGACGGGCCTCCGGCTGGACGTCATCGACGCGTCGGAGGAAAGCCGCCTCGTCTACGTCGCCGTGCGTGACCGCCTGTCGGGCCACCCCGCCCTCGCGGCGCGCCACGCGCTCATCGTCGAAGTCGGAGGCGGCTCGGCGGACATCACGCTGCTGGCCGGCGACCGCCCGAAGTATTCCGGGGTGTACGCGCTGGGATCGGTGCGGCTGCGCCAGGCGCTCCGGCCCTGGGCCGGCGACGTCGAGCGGCGCGTGCGGCTGCTCACCCGGAACATCGGCAACATCGTGCGGGACATCGCCCGCGACGTCCCGATGCGATCGGCCGAGTTCATGATCGCGCTCGGCGGCGACATGCGCTTCGTCGCGCGGGAGTTGGCCGGCGGCCGCGAGGGCGCCGTGTCCGAGGTGCCGCGGGACCCGTTCCTGCAGTTCTGCGCGCAGGTCGAGCGGCTCGGCGAAGAGGCCCTCACCGATCGGTACGGTTTGTCGTCGGTGGACGCCGAGACGCTCGTGCCCGCGCTGCTCGTGTACCGCGCGCTGCTGCTCGAGACCTCGGCGCAGGGCATCACCGTGCCGCCCGTGTCGCTGCGCGACGGCCTGCTCGCGGACATGGCCGCGCCGCCCTCCAGGATGGCGCCCGACGGACTCGCGGACTTCAGCCAGCAGGTGCTGTCGGGGGCGGAGGCCCTCGGCGAGAAGTACCAGCACGACGCCGTGCACGCCCGGCACGTCGCCTTCCTCGCGACGAGGCTGTTCGACGACCTCCGGGACGAGCACGGCCTGGAGGCGCGGGACCGCCTGCTGCTCGAGGTCGCCGCGCTGCTGCACAACATCGGGATCTTCGTCAGCCTGCGCGCCCATCACAAGCACGCCCAGTACCTCATCCAGGCCTCCGACATCTTCGGCCTGTCGTCCGACGATCGCGCCGTCATCGCGAACGTGGCGCGGTACCACCGGCGCGGCCTGCCCCAGAAGTCCCACCTGCCGTACATGGCGCTCGACCGCA
>CAZBIP010000084.1:0-4590 GCA_964491885.1 uncultured Vicinamibacterales bacterium | reverse complement strand
TCGAACCCGCTGCTCGAGCGCGTGAAGTTCGCCGCCATCGTCGCGTCGAACCTCGACGAGTACTTCATGGTGCGCGTCGCGCGGCTCATGCACGCCATCAGGGAGGGCGACGACGAGCCGGACCCGTCCGGCCTGGCCCCCGCCAGTCAGCTCGGCCTCGTGTCGGCGCGCGTCCACGCGCTGGTCGTCCGCCTCTACGGACTGGTCAACGACCACCTGCTGCCGGCGCTCGCCAGGCACGGCATCCGGATCGCCGTGCCGACGGGCCTCGACGACGTCGGGCGCGCGGCGATCACCGCGTTCTTCCGCGACGACGTGCTGCCGGTGCTGACCCCGATGGCGGTCGACACGGCGCGCCCGTTCCCGATGCTGTCCTCGCTCAGCGTCAACCTCGCGGTGCGGCTCGCGCCGGCCGAGGAGGGCCTGCCGGAGCGCATCGCCGTCGTGCAGGTCCCGTCGGTCCTGCCCCGGCTCGTGCGCGTGGCGGGCGGCGAGGGCGTGACGTTCGTCCGCCTCGACGCCCTCATCCGCGACGGATTCGCCGCCGTGTTCCCGGGCCAGGCCGTGCTCGAGTCGGCGGCGTTCCGGATCACGCGTGACGCCGAGATGGAGCTCGACGACGAGGGCGGGCGCTCGTACGTCGAAGCCATCGAGGAGGAACTGCGGCACCGGCGGAAGAGCGACGTCGTCCGGCTCGAGATCGAGGACGGGGCGAGCGCGGCGCTGGCGTCGCTCATCGCCGGCCTGACCGGCGTGGACGACGAGTCCGTCTACCGCGTGCCGGGCGTGCTCGATCTCCGCGCGCTCTGGGGCGTCGTGGAGCTGCCGGGTTTCGATCGGTTGCGGGATCCGGGGATGAAGCCCGCGCCCGTGCTCGGGGAAGGCCAGGCCGGGCGCATCTTCGACGCGCTCGACGCGAACGACATCCTCGTCCACCACCCGTACGACGCGTTCGAGCCGGTGCTCTCGCTCGTCGAGCAGGCGGCGGACGACCCGGACGTCCTCGCCATCAAGCAGACGCTCTACCGGCCCGGCTCCGACTCGCCCGTGGTGGCGGCGCTCATGCGGGCGGCCACCCGCGGCAAGCAGGTGACGGTGGTGGTCGAGCTGCTGGCGCGCTTCGACGAGGAGCACAACCTGCGCTGGGCGCGGGCCCTCGAAGAGGCCGGCGCGCACGTCATCTACGGCATCCGCGGCCTCAAGGTCCACGCCAAGTGCTGCCTGGTGGTGCGCCGCACGCCGCAGGGGCTGCGGCGCTACGTGCACGTCGCGACCGGGAACTACAACCACCGCACCGCGCGGATCTACACGGACGTCGGCCTGCTCACGTCGTCGCCCGTGTTCGGCCAGGATGCCTCGGCGTTCTTCAACGCGCTGACCGGGTACTCCGACCCGCCCCGGATGAAGACCCTCGTCATGGCGCCCGCGCAGTTGCGGGACCGCATCCTGAAGCTGATCGACCGCGAGACGCGCAGGGCGGAGGAGGGCCAGCCGGCGCTCGTTCGCGCGAAGATGAACGCGCTCGTCGATGAGCGCGTGATCGACGCGCTCTACCGCGCGTCAGGAGCCGGCGTGCGCGTGCAGCTCAACGTGCGGGGCATCTGCGTGCTCAGGCCCGGGGTCAAGGGCCTGAGCGAGAATATCCGGGTCGTGTCGATCGTCGGCCGGTTCCTCGAGCACGCGCGGATCTTCCACTTCCACAACGGCGGCGAGGACGAGGTGTACCTGTCGAGCGCCGACTGGATGCCGCGGAACCTGGACCGCCGCGTCGAGCTGATGGCGCCGGTCGAGGCCAGGAGCTGCCGGCGGCGTCTCCTGCACACCCTCGACGTGCTGTTCCAGGACAACGTGAAGGCGCGCCACTTGTCCCCGGACGGGACGTGGCGCGTTCCGCCGCGCCCCGCGTCAGAGCCTCCGCTGGTGGCGCAGGCGGCCCTCTACGAGCACGCGCGCCGGGCGTGGGAGCGGCGCCAGGCCGCGCCGCCCGCCAGCTTCGAGCCCATCGAGCGGGGGCCCGCGAACCACGTGTAGTCTCGCGACCGGCGGCCGGATTCCGCCCCTGGCGGCCTCTGACGCCCCCGGCGCCGGTTCGCTAATACTGCAGGCAAGCCCGCCTGGCGGCGCCGAATGCCGCCACCGGCGCGTCCCACGACGCGGCGATCTCGCGCACCGGCACGTTCGATTCCAGTTGCAGGCGCAGCGCCGGCGACCCGGCGAGGATGTCGATGGGCATCTTGTCGTGCTCGTACTCGTACGGAGGCTGGCGCCACGCGAAGCGCGCCGGGTCGGCGCGGCGGAACTCCGCCATCACCGCCACGGCCGCGAGGACGGGCCTGAACGCCTGCCGGTCCGTCACGTGGATCTGGCAGCCTCCGCACGATTCGCGCGCGAACTTGTGGAACGTCGGCTCGAAGACGACCGGCCTGAAGCGGACGCCGCCGAGCCCGAGCGTGTTCACGCCGGCCGAGGCCCGCTCCGCGTCGACCCACGGGGCGCCCAGCAGTTCGAACGGCCGCGTCGTGCCGCGCCCCTCGGAGAGCTGCGTGCCTTCGAAGAGCACCGCGCCCGGGTAGACGATGGCCGTGTCGAGGGTGGGCATGTTCGGGGACGGGATGACCCACGGCAACCCCGTCTGGTCGAAGTACATGCCGCGCGACCAGCCCTCCATGCCGACGACCTCGAGATCCGCGCCGATGCCGAAGCGCGTGTTGAAGAGGATCGCGAGCTCTCCGACGGTCAGGCCGTGCCGCATCGGGATCGGATAGAGCCCGACGAAGGACTCGTAGCCCGCCTCGAGCATCGGACCTTCGACGGCCTCGCCGCCGACGGGGTTGGGGCGGTCGCAGACGACGACCGGCACGCCGTGGCGCGCCGCCGCGCGCAGGCAGTTGGCCATCGTGTAGATGAACGTGTAGATGCGCGCGCCGACGTCCTGCAGGTCGATGACGAGGACGTCGAGGCCCTGGAGCATCTCCGCCGTCGGCTCGCGCGTCTCGCTGTAGAGCGAGTAGACCGGCACGCGGCGGCGATCGTCGGCGCCGTGCGGCGACTCGATCATGTTGTCCTGGAGGTCCGCCCGGAAGCCGTGCTGCGGGCCGAAGAGCGCCGCCAGCGTCACGCCGGGCGCGCGCAGGAGCAGGTCGGCGGCATGGTCCAGGTTCGCGTCCACCGACGCGGGATTGCAGACGAGGCCGACGCGGAGGCCGTCGAGCCGGCGCGAGGCGAGCAGGCGGGTCAATCCGGGGATCACGCTCATGGGGCCGACTATACCATCCCGGTGTATGCTGCCCGGCGTGGAGAGTCCAGCCCAGCCCTGGCTTTCGGGCCCGCACCGCCGGTACAACCCGCTCCTCGACGAGTGGGTGCTCGTCTCCCCGCATCGTCTGAAGCGGCCGTGGCAGGGCCAGGTCGAGCCGGAGCCGCCCTCGATGCTGCCGCCCTACGATCCCGGCTGCTACCTCTGCCCGGGGAATGAGCGGGCAAGCGGCGCGCGGAACCCCCCGTACGAGACGACGTTCGCGTTCGACAACGACTTCCCGGCGCTCCTGCCGATCGCTGGCGGCGAACGCCCGATGGACGACGGGCTGCTCGTGGCCGAACCCCAGTCGGGCCGCTGCCGCGTCGTGTGCTTCTCGCCGCGCCACGACCTCACGCTCGCGGTCATGGACACGGCCGGCATTCGCGCCGTCGTCGACACCTGGGCGGACGAGGTCGATCGGCTGAGCCGCGACGAGAGAATCCGCTACGTGCAGGTGTTCGAGAACAAGGGCGCGGCGATGGGGTGCAGCAACCCGCACCCGCACTGCCAGGTCTGGGCGTCGGCGACCGTGCCGCACGTGCCGGCCCGGAAGCTGGAGATGCAGGCGCGTTACGCCGGGCGGACCGGGCGCGACCTCCTTGGCGACTACCTGTCCCGGGAACTGGCGTCCGGAGAGCGCGTCGTGTGCCGCAACGACGCGTGGGTGGCGGTGGTCCCGTTCTGGGCCGTCTGGCCCTACGAGACGATGATCGTCCCTGTCCGGATGGTCGCTGATTTGCGGGACCTCTCGGGCGACGAGCGCGGCGAGTTGGCCGACATCGTGCGGCGGCTGACCGCGAGGTACGACAACCTGTTCCAGTGCTCGTTCCCGTACTCGATGGGGTGGCACGGCCGCCCGGTGGACGGCGGCGCATGGCCCGGGTGCCGGCTGCACGCCGTGTACTTCCCGCCGTTGCTCCGGTCGGCCACGGTGCGGAAGTTCCTGGTGGGATACGAGATGACCGGGGAGCCGCAGCGGGACCTGGCGCCCGAGTCAGCCGCCGAGCGGCTTCGGGGGCTGCCGGAGGTGCACTACCTCTTGGCCGCCACCTCCAGCCCCGCCCGCGAGTCTCCGAATGGGTGACACTTTCCAGTTCCGAATGAGTAGCCCTTTCCCGAATGGGTGACACTCTCCAATTCGCGTCGCGGGCACGAATTGGAACGTGTCACCAATTCCGAGAGGGTAGTCACTGCGGCAGGAAGCGTCCCAGGCTGAAGTAGAAACGATAACGCCCGCTCTCGCCCACGCTGGCTCCGGCGAAGATCGGCCCGATGGGCGACTCGAGCAGCAG
>CAZBIP010000083.1:4455-13233 GCA_964491885.1 uncultured Vicinamibacterales bacterium | reverse complement strand
AAAATGCTCGATGGCGTTCCCGCCGCCCAGGGCCGCCGGGACGCCCACGAAGCCCGCGACGACGGCGCCCAGCGCCAGCAACTGCAGCGGCACGGTCATGGATCGCGGCGACTCGTGCGGCCCATGCCAGGCACCGTGCCCGCCTCCGCCGGCCCCGTCAGGCTCATGGCCGCCGCCGGCCGCGGCATGGCCGCGATCGCCGTGCCCGCCCCCGTGTTCCCACGCCGGTCCCCGGTACACGCCGAAGAACGTCAGCGACATCAGGCGGTACATGTAGAACGCCGTCATCAGCGCCGTCACGACCGCCAAACCCCAAATCACCTTGTGGCCGAGGAACGCGCGGTAGAGGATCTCGTCCTTGCTGAAGAAGCCCGAGAGCGGCGGGATCCCCGCGATCGCCAGCGTGCCGATCAGCATGGTCAGGTACGTGACCGGCATGTACTTCTTCAGCCCGCCCATGAACCGCATGTCCTGCTGCCCCGCCATCGCGTGGATGACCGACCCGGAGCAGAGGAAGAGCAGGGCCTTGAAGAACGCGTGCGTCATCAGGTGGAACGCGCCGGCGGCGAAGGCGCCCACGCCCATGGCGATGAACATGAAGCCGAGCTGCGAGACGGTCGAATAGGCCAGGACGCGCTTGATGTCGTTCTGCGCCAGGCCGATGGTCGCGGCCATGAACGCCGTCGCCACGCCGACGACGGCGACGACCTCCATCGTCATGGGCGCGTGGGAGAACAGCACCGCGTTGCGGCCCACCATGTACACACCGGCCGTCACCATCGTCGCCGCGTGGATGAGCGCCGAGACCGGGGTCGGGCCTTCCATGGCGTCCGGCAGCCAGACGTACAGGGGAATCTGCGCCGACTTCCCGGTGGCCCCGACGAAGAGCAACAGCGTGATGAGCGAGAGCGTGCCGAAGCCAGCCGCCTCGACCCCCATCGGCCCGGCGGCGTCCGCCACCGCCCGGAAGTCCAGCGTGCCGAACGTCGAGTACACGATGAAGATCCCGACGATGAAGCCCCAGTCGCCGATCCGGTTGACGATGAACGCCTTCTTGCCTGCGTCCGCGGCGCTCTGCTTCTCGTAGAAGTAGCCGATGAGCAGGTACGAGCACAGGCCGACGCCTTCCCAGCCGACGAACATCACGAGGAAGTTGTCGCCCAGCACCAGCACGAGCATGAAGAACGCGAACAGGTTCATGAACGCGAAGAACCGCGCGTAGGCGCCCCGCGTCTCGCCGTGCATGTAGCCGGTCGAGTAGACGTGGATCAGGAACCCGACGAGCGTCACGACCAGGATCATCAGCCCGGAGAGCGGGTCGAGGCGGAAGCCCCACGGCACCGAGAAGCCGCCGACGGTCCCGTCGGTGAGGGCGAGCGGGATGGGCGGGATCCACGCCGCCAGCCGCACGGTGTGCTCGCGGGCGTCGGCGGGCAGCGAGAGCAGCTGCCAGAACGCGTAGACCGCCAGCCCGAGCGCCGCGGCCATCGCCGCGTTCGCGACGAGCCCGGCCGTGCGCTTGCTGAAGAAGCGGATGCCGGCGAGGCCGTTGACGAGGGCGCCGAGGCCGGGCAGCAGGGGAATCAGCCAGATCAGGTCCATACGGCTCACCACCGCAGCAGGTTCATCTCGTCGATGTTGACGGTTTCCTTGTTGCGGTAGAACGCGAGGATGATGCCGAGGCCGACGGCGGCCTCGGCCGCGGCGATCACGATGACGAAGACGGCGAACGCCTGGCCGACGACGTGCTGAAACTGCGCAGAGAACGCAACGAGGTTGATGTTCACCGCGTTCAGCATCAGCTCGATCGACATGAGGATGATGATGATGTTGCGCCGCGTCAGCACGCCGATGACGCCCAGCGAGAAGAGCCCGACCGAGAGCAGGAGGTAGTGGGTGGCGGTGATCATCGGCCTACAGCTCCCTCTTGGCCAGGATGATGGCGCCGATCATCGCGACCAGCAGCAGCACCGACGCCAGCTCGAACGGGATCAGGTAGTCGGTGTAGAGCGCCCGGCCGACCTGCCGCACGTTGTCCGGATCGAGCGCGCCGCCCACGCCCGCGGGCCTCGACCACCCCACGCCCAGGATGGCGGCCAGCTCGACCATCACGGCGAGCGCCAGCACGACGCCCAGGCGCCCCAGCCGGCGCGGGTCGCGCTGCGCTTCCGGCGGCCGCTTCAGATTCACCAGCATGACCACGAAGAGGTACAGGACCACGATGCCGCCGGCGTACACCATGACCTGGATGACGGCCAGGAACTCCGCCTGCAGCGTGACGTACAGCGCGGCCACGCACAGGAAGTCGGCCACCAGGAACAGCACGCTGTGCACGGCGCTCTTCGCCGTCACCACCAGCACGCCGAATCCCAGGATCAGCGCCGCGAGGATGTAGAAGGCAACTGCTTCAGCCATGGCTCTCCGCTACGGGCGACGCCCCCTCACACCAGCACCTTCAGGAGGCCCGTCACCACCAGGTTGACGATGGCCAGCGGAATCAGCCACTTCCAGCCGAGGCGCATCAGCTGGTCGTAGCGGTAGCGGGGATACGTCGCCCGCACCCACAGGAACACGTAGAGGAAGCCGAACGTCTTCAGCATGAACCACGCCCACCCCGGGACCACGCCGAGGAACCCCAGCCACGGCACGTTCGGGAAGGGCGGGAGCCAGCCGCCGAGGAAGAGCGTCGTCGCCACCGCCGAGATGACGATCATGTTCGTGTACTCGGCGAGGAAGAAGAACGCGAACCGCATCCCCGAGTACTCGGTGTGGAAGCCCGCCACCAGCTCCTGCTCGGCTTCCGGCAGGTCGAACGGCAGCCGGTTCGTCTCGGCCAGCCCGCCGACGAAGTAGATGAAGAACGCCACCGGCTGCATGAAGCCGAACCACCAGCCCGCGTGCAGCTGGGCCTTCACGATGCCCACCATGCTCAGCGTGCCCGACAGCACGATCACCGTCACCAGCGTCATCGTCACGGCGATCTCGTAGCTGATGATCTGCGCCGACGATCGCAGGCTGCCGAGCAGCGGGTACTTGCTGTTCGACGCCCAGCCGCCCAGGATGATGCCGTAGATGCCCAGGGACCCCACCGAGGCGATGTAGAGCAGGCCGACGTTCACGTCGGCGACGTACCCCGGGAACTCCAGGCCGAACAGCGTCAGGCCGCTGCTGAGGGGGATCACCGCGAACGCGATGAGCGCCGGCACGAGGGCCAGGATCGGCGCCAGCGAGAAAATCCACCGGTCCGCGCGGGCCGGCGTGATGTCCTCTTTCAGGAAGAGCTTCAGGACGTCCGCGATCGGCTGCAGCAGGCCGTGGTACCCCACCCGCATGGGCCCGAACCGCACCTGCACCCAGGCCTGCACCTTCCGCTCGAGCAGCACCATGTACATCACGGTCGTCAGCACCGCGACGATCACCGTGACGATCATGATCAACGGGACGATGACGGTTTCTACCATGAGCCGCGCGCCCTTGCCCCTAGTCCCTAGCCCCTAGTCCCTAGTCCCTAGCCCCTAGCGGTCCACTTCCCCGAGCACGATGTCGATGGTGCCCACGAGCGCCACGACGTCGGCCACCAGGTGCCCGATGACCAGCCGCGGCAGCGCCTGCAGGTTGCAGAACGACGCCGGCCGCACGCGCATCCGGTACGGCGACAGCGACTTCCCGTCGCTCGCCACGAAGAAGCCCAGCTCGCCCTTCGGCGCCTCGATCGCGTGGTACGTCTCGCCGGCCGGGGGCTTGATGAGCCGCGGCACCTTGGCCATCACCGGACCTTCCGGCAGCCCCTGGACCGCCTGGCGCAGGATCCGCAAGGACTGCCGGATCTCCTCCAGGCGCACGAGGTACCGATCGTACGTGTCGCCCTGCGTGCCGACCGCGATGTCGAAGGCCATCTCGTCGTACGCCGCGTACGGCTCGTCCTTGCGCACGTCCCGGGCGACGCCCGAGCCCCGCAGCGGCGGCCCGCACAGCCCGACGGCGATCGCGTCGGCGCCCGAGATGACGCCGATGCCCTTCGTGCGCTCCAGGAAGATGCGGTTGTTCGTCAGCAGGTTCTCGTAGTCCGGGAGCTTCCGCTCCTGCTCGTCGCAGAACGCCAGGATCTTCCTGTCCCACGCGGGCGGCACGTCCACGGGCTGCCCGCCGATCCGCATCGTGTTGTACGTCAGCCGCGCGCCGCAGTACTCCTCGAAGAGGTCCAGCACCAGCTCCCGCTCGCGCAGCCCGAACAGCAGCACCGTCAGCGCCCCGAGATCGCCGGCGCTCGAGCCCAGCCAGAGGAGGTGGCTCGCGACCCGCTGCAGCTCCGCCAGGATCGTGCGGATGTAGCGCGCGCGCCGCGGCACCTCGATGCCGTACAGCTTCTCGACCGTCTCGACGTAGCCGAGGTTGTTCGTGGCGGCCGCGACGTAGTCCATCCGGTCCGTGAGCAGCACGACCTGCGTGTAGTCCCGGTGCTCGCAGAGCTTCTCGATGCCCCGGTGCAGGTAGCCGATCATCGGGTCGCAGCCGACGACGCGCTCGCCGTCCAGCTTCAGCACGAGGCGGAGCACCCCGTGCGTGCTGGGGTGCTGCGGCCCCATGTTGAGGACCATCTCGTCGGTGTCGAACATCGGGCGGCGGATCTCGGTCTCCATGGTCACCTGGCTCACTCGATGCCGGACTCGGTCGCGGCCTGGCCGGCTTTCAGCCAGTCCTGCGGGTTCTCCATCAGCAGTTCGCCCGGCCCCTCGAGCGGGTAGTCCTTCCGCTGCGGGTGCCCCTGCCAGTCGTCCGGCATCAGGATCCGGCGCAGGTCGGGATGCCCGGAGAACACGATGCCGAACATGTCGAAAACTTCCCGCTCGAGCCAGTTCGCCGCGGGCCAGACCCCCGCCAGGCTCGGCACGGCCTCGCCGTCGGCCGCCCGGGCCTTCACGCGAAGCCGCTGCCGGAGCGGCGTCGAGTAGAGGCAGATGACGATGTCGAAGCGCGGCGCCCGGCCGAGCCAGTCCACCGCCGTCAGGTCGGACAGGTAGTCGAACCGGCAGTCCGGCCGGTCGCGCAGGAACGTGGCCGCCTCTACGAGGCGGCCCGCCGGCACGATGACCGTCCAGTCGCCGACCCAGAAGCTGACCTGCTCCACGGCGCCAGGCAGGCCCTGCTGCAGGGCCGCCACGAACGCCGGCAAGGCGGCGTCCGCCGGAGGCGCCTGGTCCGGCGGTCCGGGGGGAGCAGCCGGCTTGGCCTCGGGCTTCGCCGCCGCCGGCGCGGCCGGCCTGGCCGCCGGGGCCTTGGCGGGCGCGGGTTGCTCGGGTGCTGGCTTCTCGCCTTCTGCCATCAGCAGTCTCCGCCTACGCCCACTCCAGGGCCCCCTCGCGCCAGGCGTAGAAGTACCCGGTGACGAGGATCAACAGGAACACGACGACCTCGATGAACCCGAACCACGCCAGTTCGTCCACGATGACGGCCCACGGGTACAGGAAGATCGTCTCCACGTCGAAAATCAGGAAGAGCATCGCGACGAGGAAGTAGCGCACATTGAAGCGTTCGCGCGCGTCGGTCTGCGGCTCGATGCCGCACTCGTAGGGCTCGAGCTTGACCCGCGAGTACCGCGCCGGCGCGATCGCCCAGGCCAGCAGCAGGACAACCACGCCGAAGGCCGCCGCCACGACGATGAAGATCAGGATAGGGATCCACGAAGTGACCATCGCCGTCTCACCCGCCCGCGCGCCGGAGCGCGCTCTTCTCCCGGCCGAAGTCCATGGACGCACGCACGACGACGCCCAATTGTCTCGCGGAACGCACGACTGCTCGAATGGACGGCTCGGCGGCAACCGCCGCGGGCCCGTCCGCCCCGCCACGACCTGCGGGCAGGCTCCACGCACCCGCCGAGGACAGTTCGAGCGCCCGCTGACCCGGCGGGCGCCCGGCACGACAGCTTTCGGGTTATAACACGCGGTCCGAAGGCGGGTCAAGGAAGGCAAGTGCCGTGCTGACAAGCGTTTCGAGGAAACGGTATACTGGCCGTATCCCCGCCTGCCAGAAGGACGAAACGCCGTGAACCTCCACCGCTCGAACCCGTCCGCTGCGACCCGCTTCCTCGCGTTTGCCGCGCCGCTCGCGCTGGCCGCCGCGATGCTCTCCGTCCCCGGCGAGGCCGCTGCGCAGCCGTCCGAGCGGGACATGTTCGTGAGCGTGCTGGATCGGTCGGACGCGCCGGTCCTGACGCTCGGCCCCGAGGACTTCGTCGTCCACGAGGACGGCCGCATCCGCGAGGTGATCCGCGCCAGGCGAGCCTCCGACGTCCTCGACGTGGCGATCCTGGTGGACACGAGCCAGGCGCTCGGCACCAGCGTGTCCGACGTCCGGAAAGGGATCGAGGCGTTCGCGGCGCGCATGGGCGCGCAGGCCCGGGTCGCCATCGTCGGCTTCGGCGACCGCCCGACCATCCTCAGCCCTCACTCCACGAGCGCGGAGTCCCTGGCCCGGGGCATCGGCCTGATCTTCCCCATCGCGGGCGCCGGGGCCTATACGCTCGACGCCGTCGAAACCACGCTGACGGGCTTCGAGGCGGCCAGGCCCGAACGCTCCGCCGTGGTCGTCGTGTGGGCGGGAGGCCGGGAGTTCGGGAGCGAGACGGGTACACGGCTGGTCGAGCGCCTCGAGGCGAGCGGCACGGCCCTGCACGTGGTCGCCATCGGCGGCGGCGTCCCGGCGGACGTCAACACCACCGAGGGCCGGCACCGGGAGAGCCTGTTCGACCGGGGCACGCTGGCGACAGGCGGCCGCCGCGTCAACATCTTGTCGTCGATGGCGATGACCGACGCCCTGGAACGCCTCGCGGCGGAACTCCTCGGCCAGTACCGGGTCACGTTCGTGAGGCCCGATTCTCTCATCCCGCCCCAGAAGACGGAAGTGGCCGTGAGGCCCGAGGGTCTAACGGCCAGGGGCATGCTGGCCCCCGTCCGGGCCGCTGGGCGGCAGTGACCCCCGGACTGGCTGCGCTCACGGCAGCCGCCGCGCTCGCGTTCGCGGGCCAGGCGGCGGGGCGCCAGGCGGTCCCTCCAGCCCAGCCGGCAGAGGGCCAGACGGCGGCGTTCAAGAGCGGGATCGACGTCGTGTCCCTCGCCGTCACGGTCACCGACGCGTCGGGCCGGTACGTCACCGACCTCGGCGAGGGCGACTTCACGGTGTACGAGGACGGCGTCAGGCAGGACGTCGGGTTCTTCAGCCGCACCAGCTCGTCGATGTCCGTCGCCCTGCTCATCGATTCCAGCGCGAGCATGGAAAGCCGGATGCGGATCGCCCGCGCGGCCGCGCTCGGGTTCGTCGACAGCCTTCGCCCGCAGGACCAGGTCCAGGTCGTCGACTTCGACAGCCGGGTCGCGGTGGTCGCGCCGTTCACCACGTCGCGGCAGGAGATCGACGCGGCCGTCCGGTCCATCGACGCCGGCGGGTCGACCTCGCTCTACACCGCGATCTACGTCGCGCTCCGGGAACTGAAGAAGACCGAGGCCCGAAGCGTCGAGGAGCAGCGCCGCCAGGCCATCATCATCCTGTCGGACGGCGAGGACACGTCGAGCCTCGTGGCGTACGACACCGTGCTCGATCAGGCGAAGCGGTCGGACACCGTCATCTACGCGATCGGCATCGACGCGCAGGCCATCCGGGAGACGAAGGGCTTCAACGAAGCGGCGTACGTCCTTCGCGAACTGACGACGCAGACGGGGGGCCGCGTGTTCTTCCCGGAGCGGATCGAGGATCTTCCCGCCATCTACGCCCACATTTCGCGCGAGCTCTCGAGCCAGTACCTCGTCGGCTACACGTCGGCGAACCCGAAGCGGGACGGCCAGTGGCGGCGCGTCACGGTGCGCGTGTCGCGCGCGGGCGCCTCCGCCAGAGCGAAGGCCGGGTACTACGCGCCTGCCCGCTGACCTTCGCCGCCGGGCGTCCGTGCCTCTGATATGCTTGGGCCGCTCGAGGTTCCTTCCGAGCGAGGTGCGCGATGCCGAACCGCCCCATGGTCTGCTTCATCGGCGCCGGGCCCGGCGACCCCGGCCTCATGACGATCCTCGGAGCGGCCCGGCTCGGACGGGCTGACGTCGTGGTGTACGACGGGCTCGTGCACCCGGCGCTCCTGCGCCACGCGCCTCCCGGAGCGGAGCGGATCGACGTGGGCCGCGCCGCCCCGCAGGGGACGGACCGCGACGCGATCGCCTACCTCCTCCTGGAGAAGGTCCGCGAGGGCAAGCGCGTCGTGCGGCTCAAGTGGGGCGACCCCTTCGTCTTCGACGACGGCGGCGAGGAGGCCCTGTTCCTGCACGAGCACGGGATCCCGTTCGAGGTCGTGCCGGGCATTCCGGCCGCCGTCGGCACTCCGCCGTATGCCGGCGTGCCGGTCACGTATCGCGGCGGCGGCGACACCCTCACGCTCGTGCGGGGATTCGAGGATGCCAGCGGCAAGCTGCCCAGGATCGACTGGGCGAGCCTGGCCGCGCTCGACGGAACCATCGTCTGCTACGCCGGGCCCGCGCAGGTGCCGGCGATCCTCTCCGCTCTCGTCGCGCACGGCCGCCCGGCCGGAGAGCCGGCGGCGCTCATCTACAACGGCACTCTCGTCACGCAGCGGACCATCGTCGGCACGTTGGGGACACTGGTGGAGGCCGCGGTCCCGGCCGACGCGCGCCCGGCCATCCTGGTGGTCGGCCGCGTGGCCGCGCTGCGCGAGCACCTCCGGTGGTTCGACGAGCGCCCGCTCTTCGGCCGGCGCATCGTCGTCACGCGCCCGCGCGA
>CAZBIP010000083.1:0-4355 GCA_964491885.1 uncultured Vicinamibacterales bacterium | reverse complement strand
GTGAGCCCGTCCACCGTGCGCGAGTTCGTGGACATCCACGGCGCCGACGCGGTGGCCGACGTGCTGCGGACGACGCGCGTGGCATGCGTGGGCCCCGTGACCGCCCAGGCGGCGATCGCCCACGGCTTGATGCCGGCCATCGTGCCCGAGGAGTTCACCATGGCCGCGATGGTGGCGGCCATCGTGCGCGCCTTCAAGATCGCGCCTTCCGCGGCCGGTTAGTTGCCGGCGCTGAACCGGTCGAACAGGCTCAGCCGCGCGAGGTCGTTGTAGACGACCACGACCATCAGCACCATCAGGACCAGGAACCCGGCCAGCATCAGCCGCTCCTTGGCCTTCAGGCTGAAGTCACGCCGGGCGACCCCCTCGAGGGCCATGATGAAGATGTGCCCGCCGTCCAGGATGGGGATCGGCAGCAGGTTCAGCAGGCCCAGGTTCAAGCTGAGCGACGCCATGAACGTCAGGAGGGCGATCCAGCCGGCGGCCGCGTAGTCGCCGGACATCTGGGCGATCGCGACGGGCCCCATGAGCTGGTTGGCCGACGTCTCGCGCGTCAGCAACCCGGCAATGGTCTGGAAGATCAGGCCCGAGTACTCGACGTTGCGCTCGAGGCTGAGCTTGAGCGACCCGAGCGGGCCGGGCTTGATCGTCCGGTACGGGTCCTGGATGCCGATGCCGATGAGCCCAATCTGGCCCTGGCGCCGCGGAGTGACCGGGATCTCGAGCGTCTCCCCCGCCCGCTCGACCGTCAGGGTGATGGGCTCCTCGGGGTGCTTGCGGATCTCCGCCGACAACTGGCCCGAGAACACGATCGGCTCGCCGTTGAGGGCGAGCACGACGTCGTTTGCCTTGAGGCCGGCCGTGTCCGCGGGCCCGCCAGCCGCGACGCTCGCGATCGCGGGATGCACCTTGGGCAGCACCCCGATGTCGCCGATGCGCATCTTCGTCTGCGCTTCCGGCCTGACGGTGAGCGTCAGCTCGCGACCCTCGCGCAGCAGCGTGATCGGCACGTCCCGTTCCGCCCGGGTCCCGATCGCGAGGTAGAAGCGCTCCCACGTCGGGGTCTTCTGCCGGCCCACCTTGACGATGCGGTCGCCGGGCAGGACGCCGCCGCGCTCGGCCGGCGAGTCCTTCGTCACGACGGCCACGTCCACCGGGTCGCTCTCGAAGATCGGCACCTGGGCGCCCTGCGCGACGACCACCGTCGTGAACACCACGGCGAGCAGGATGTTCATGAGCGGCCCGGCCATCAGGATGCGCAGCCGGTCCCACTTCGGGCGCGAGAGGAACTCGTCCTTCGACCCGGTCTGCGGATCGTCCGGGTTCTCGCCGGCCATCTTCACGTAGCCGCCGATCGGGAACGCCGCAAGCGCGTACTCGGTGTCGCCCCGGCGCCACTTGAGCAGCTTGGGCCCCATGCCGATGCAGAAAGTGACCACCCGGACACCGAGCCATCGGGCCATGAGGAAATGCCCCAGTTCGTGCACGAAGATGAGCACGCCGAGGACGAACACGAAGGCAACGAGCGATTGCAGCAAGGGCGGCCTCTCTCGGCTAATTGTACCCGCTGGCGAGATCCTGCGCGAACGCCCGGGCCCAGCGGTCTACTGTTCGGACGTCGGCCAGGGTCGTCACGTTCCCGGCGGGGCTGGCGTCCATCGTCCGCTGGATCAGGTCGGGGATCGCGAGGAAGCCGATCCGGCCCGCGAGGAACGCCGCCACGGCCACCTCGTTCGCGGCGTTGAGGACCACCGGGAGGCACGAGTCGCCGCCGAGGGCGCGGTAGGCCAGGCCGAGGCACGGGAAGCGCTGGTGATCCGGCACGCCGAAATCGAGCCGCCCGCAGCGCGCGAGGTCCAGCCGCGGCAGCGGGCTGCCCCACCGTTCCGGGTACGAGAAGGCGTACTGGATCGGCAGCCGCATGTCCGTCACGCCGAGCTGCGCGATGACGGAGCCGTCGCGAAGCTCCACCATCGAGTGCACGACCGACTGCGGGTGCACGACGACGTCGATCTGCGACGGCCCGACGCCGAAGAGCCATCGCGCTTCGATCACTTCCAGGCCCTTGTTCATCAGGGTCGCCGAGTCGATCGTGATCTTCCGGCCCATCCGCCACGTCGGGTGCCGCAGGGCGTCGTCGGGCCCCACCTGCTTCAGCTCCGCCAGCGAGTGGCCGCGGAACGGCCCGCCGGACGCCGTCAGGATCAGCCGCGTGATCTCCGCGTGGTCCCGGCCGTGCAGGCACTGGTGGATGGCGTTGTGCTCGCTGTCCACCGGCAGGATGGCGACGCCCCGGTGGCGCGCGGCGGCGGTGACGAGCGCGCCCGCCATCACCAGCACTTCCTTGTTGGCGAGGGCGATCCGCTTGCCCGCGTCGATGGCGGCGAGCACCGCCTCGAGGGCCGCGGTCCCGGACGAGGCGCAGAGCAGCACGTCGGCATCCGGGTGCGTGGCCACCTCGATGAGGCCCTCGGCGCCCGACGACAGGCGCGGCTGCGCGCCGGGACCGAGGTGGGCGCGGATCGCGTCGAGGCCGTGCGCCGTGGCCATGGCCGCGACCCGCGGCCGGACCTGCGCGATCTGGGCGGCGAGCAGGCTGGCGTTGGAGCCGGCAGCGAGACCGACCACTTCCAGCCGATCCGGGTGCGACTCGACGACCGACAGCGCGCTCCGGCCGATCGACCCCGTGGATCCCAGGATGGCGACGCGCGTCACGCGATGAGCCTCAGGACGAGGAAGTAGCCCGGGATCACGAAGAGGAATGCGTCGATGCGGTCGAGCACGCCGCCGTGGCCCGGGATGAGCGCCGAACTGTCCTTCACGCCCACGCTGCGCTTCAGCAGCGACTCGAAGAGATCGCCGGCGATGCCGAGGCCGACGAGCACGATGCCGATCGCCACGAGGCGCGGCACGGGCAGCGCGGGCAGCCAGAGGGGGCCCAGCGAGGCCATGACCGCGACGCCGGCCACGAACCCGCCGGCCGCGCCCTCCACGGTCTTCTTCGGACTGATGGCCGGCGCCAGGGGGTGCCGGCCGAAGAGCGTCCCCGTGTAGTACTGCGCGGTGTCGGAAGCCAGCACGACGAGCAGCCCGAGGAGCAGCGCTTCGCGGCCCCATCCCGCCCGGACGGACGCGGCCAGGGCGAGCGGGACGCCGAGGTACAGCGCGGGGAACAGCGTGGCGGCCGCCGCCGCGGGCACCTGCACCGCCGGCTGCGATGAGGTGAGCACGGTCAGCAGCGTCACGAGGACCGCGGCCGCGAGGATCGGCACCGCGTGCGCGCCCGGCCACGCGACGCCCGCGCAGACCGCCGCGGCCGCGGCGGCCGCGAGCACCCTGGAGACCGGCACGCCGGACCGCTCCATGAGCCCGGCGTATTCGACGACGCCCGCGACGACGACGGCTTCGAGAAACAGCACGAAGAGCCACGGCGGGGCGTACCAGAGCACGCCCAGCACCACCGCGATCATGACGAGGCCGCTGGCGAGGCGCGTCACGTGGCGTCGTGCGGGCGAGCGGGCGGCTTGATGCCGCCGTAGCGGCGCTCCCGCTGCTGGTAGTCGAGCACCGCCTCGAGCAGGTGGCGGCACCGGAAGTCCGGCCAGAGCACGTCGGTGACGTGGATCTCGGCGTAGGCGATCTGCCACAGGAGGAAGTTGCTGACGCGCAACTCCCCGCTCGTCCGGATGAGCAGATCCGGGTCCGGCTGGCCGGCGGTGTACATCAGGCCGCCGAAGCGCTCCTCGTCGAGGGCGCCGGGGTCGAGCCCGAGTTCGATGGCCCGCCGCGCGGCGTCCACGATCTCCGCCCGCCCGCTGTAGTTGAGGGCGATGTTGAACTGCATGCCCGTGCCGTCGGCGGTCTCGTCCCGCGCGAGGGCCAGTTCCCCCTGGATGTCGCGCGGCAGGCCCTCCTGCCGGCCGATCATCCGGAAGCGGATCCGGTGCTCGACGAGCGTGTGGCGCTCCTGCTTCAGGTACCGCTTGAGCAGGCGCATCAGCGTCGCCACCTCGAGCTGCGGGCGCTTCCAGTTCTCCGCCGAGAACGCGTAGAGCGTCAGGACCTCGATGCCCAGGCGCGCGCACGTCTCGACCGCGTCGCGCACCGCGTCCACGCCGGCCTGGTGGCCCTGGACGCGCGGCAGGTGGCGCTGCGCCGCCCAGCGGCCGTTGCCGTCCATGATGATGGCGACGTGCGCGGGAAGTCTCTGCGGATCGACGCGCCGCGCGAGCGCCTCTTCTGGCGAACCCGGTCGCAGCCACGCCAGCAGATGGTCAAGCGCCATGGGCGTCCCTTGGGGAACTCAACGGATCATGATACCGACTTCGCCGGGCAGGCGCTACCGCGTCGCACGC
>CAZBIP010000082.1:0-13305 GCA_964491885.1 uncultured Vicinamibacterales bacterium | reverse complement strand
CCGGCGCGCCGGCGGGGCCCTATACCCTGGCCCCCCTGCCGTACGCCTTCAACGCCCTCGAGCCGCACATCGACGCGCTGACGATGCAGATCCACCACGGCCGGCATCATCAGGGATACGTGACGAACCTGAATGCCGCGCTGGCCAACGCCGGGGAGGCGGGTAAGGCCCCCCTCGACGACCTGCTGAAGAACCTCGCGGCGCTCCCCGAATCCGTCCGCACGGCCGTCCGCAACAACGGCGGCGGCCACGTGAACCATACCCAGTTCTGGACGTTGATGGCTCCGGGCGCCGGCGGGCCGCCGACGGGTGCCGTCGCCGACGCCATCCGCGGCGCCTTCGGCAGCTTCGACGCGTTCAAGGAGCAGTTCGGACGAACCGCCGCGGGCCGGTTCGGCAGCGGCTGGGCGTGGCTCAGCGACGAGGCCGGCAAGCTGGTCATCCACAGCACGCCCAACCAGGACACGCCGTCGATGGAAGGCAAGCGCGCGATTTTCGGTCTTGACGTGTGGGAGCACGCGTACTATCTCAAGTACCAGAACCGCCGGGCGGACTACGTCGGCGCCTTCTGGAACGTCATCGACTGGAACGAGGTCAACAAGCGCCTGAAGGGATAGCGTGCTCCTGCGCGACCTGGTCCTGATCCTCGCGGCGGCCCTGGCGGTGGTGCTGATCTTCCGGCGCCTCCGCCTGCCCGCGATCGCCGGCTTCATCGTCGTCGGCGCGATCCTGGGGCCGTCCGGCCTCGGCTGGGTCGGGCAAGCGCACGACATCGAGCGCCTCGCCGACATCGGCGTCGTCCTGCTGTTGTTCACAGTGGGCCTCGAGTTCCCGCTCGGCGAGATGCGCCGGCTGCGGCGCGTGCTGAGCATCGGCGGCGGCCTGCAGGTGGGCGTGACGACCGCGGCCACGGCCGCCATCGCGGCGGCGTGGGGCGCGGGGCTGCCGAAGGCGATCTTCCTGGGTTTCCTGATCGCGCTCTCGAGCACGGCGATCGTGCTGAAGGGCCTGACCGAGCGCGGCGAGGTGGATGCGCCGCACGGCCGGCTGATCGTCGGGATGCTGCTCTTCCAGGATCTCGCCGTCGTGCCGATGATCCTGCTCGTGCCGGCCCTCGCCGGGCGCGGCGGCGATCCGGCGTCGGTCCTCCAGGTCCTCGTGATGGCGGCCGTCGTCGTGGCCGCGACGCTGACGCTGGCGAGGTGGGTCGTGCCGCGGGCGCTGCACTACGTCGCGGCGGCCCGGGGGCGCGACCTGTTCGTGCTGGCGGTCGTGCTCATCGGCGCGGCCATCACGTGGATGACCTCGCTGGCCGGATTCTCCCTGGCGCTTGGCGCGTTCCTGGCCGGCATGGTGCTTGCGGACTCGGAGTACGGGCACCAGGCGCTGTCCGATTCCCTCCCTGTCAGGGACCTCTTCACGAGCCTGTTCTTCGTCTCGATCGGCATGCTGCTCGACCTCCGGACGGGCTTCGAGCAACCGTGGCTCGTGCTCGGCGTCGTCGCGGCGGTCCTGCTCGCCAAGGCGATCCTGGCGGCGGGCGCGGGACTGATTCTGCGATTCCCGGTGCGGGTGGCCCTCCTGGCCGGACTGGCCGTGGCCCAGGTCGGCGAGTTCTCGTTCGTGCTGGCGCGCCAGGGGGCGGACCTCGGCCTGCTCTCGGCGGGTGAATTGCGCGTCTTCTTCGCGTCGAGCGTCATCACGATGTTCTTCGCGCCCCTGGCCCTGCGCTTCGGCCCCGAGCTGGCGGCGGGCGCCGGCCGCATGTGGGGCGCGGGCAGGATCGACGCGGCGACATCAGGCGACCTGGCGGTGCCGGCGGACCAGCCTGACCCGCGCGTGGTGATCCTTGGATTTGGCGTCGGGGGCGAACTGCTGGCCGAGGTCCTCCGCGAGGCCGGGACGCCGTTCGTGGCGCTCGATCTCAACGCGAGCCGCGTGCGCGAGGCGCGCCGCCAGGGGACGCCGCTCTACTACGGCGATGTGACCAGCCGGGAGATTCTCGAGCGGGCGGGAACGGCGAAGGCCGCGCAAGTCGTCGTGGTGCTCAACGACCCGCGCGCAACGCTCCAGGCCGTGCGCGTGGCGCGGCAGGTTTCGCCTGGGGCGGTGATCATCGCGCGGGCCCGCTACGTTGGCGAGACGCCCGCCCTGCTGGCCGCAGGCGCGGACGAGGTCGTGGCGCAGGAACTCGAAGCCTCGTTCACGATCATCGAGCGGGTGTCGAAGGAAGCCGGCTTGCCGCGTCCCGAGCGCGAGGGCGCGGGAGCGGGCGGCCGTCCCGATGCCGCCGCTCGCCCCACCGCGTCGCCATCGGTCACTCCCCTGCCGGCGGGCCTCGAGGTGGAAAGCGCCGTGGTCGCAGAGGGCGCGTGGATCGCGGGCCGCAGCCTCATCGACGCGGATCTGCGCCGCCGCACGGGCGCCACGCTCGTGGCGCTCACGCGCGACAGCGGCACGGCCGTGCACCCGTCGCCCGACGATGTGCTGGAGGCGGGTGACGTGCTGACGTTCGTCGGCGACGAGCGGCAGGTCGCGGCAGCCATCGAGTTGCTCGAGTCGGGACCGGCCGATGAGCCCCTGGGCTGAGCGCAAACGGCGCTGAACGTGCTCCGGCCGATCAGCGCCGCAAGTAGCTGAACGTCGAGCCCACGCCCCCCACGCGGCAGGCGTGGGTGAACCCGTACTTCTTGACGATCCCGAAGGCCGCCCGCGCCTCGCGCTCCTGCGCGTCCTCGAACGAGAAGATCTGCCGGCAGGCCGACCCCGAAGGCGCGGTCGTGCCCTGCACGATGTCCCAGCGCGACGATTCCCGCCGGACGAGCAGCCACGCCGGGTCGAACGCGGTGCAGGTTTCGCCCTCGACGGCCCCAGACGGCGCGCGGCCGCCGGACAGCAGGTATGTGAGCGACGGGCCGGGCCGCCCGACGTACCCGACGGTGTCGATCGCGTAGCGCTGCAGCACGCGCAGGGCCTGGTCGGCATCCGCTTCCCTGGCGAATGTGAACCAGCCCAGCGCGCCCGTCGCGATGCGCCAGCCGGACCCGAAGCGTTCCACCGCGGCCCGTGAACGATCCAGCGGGGCCAGGTCCTCGGCCGCGGTCAGGGCCGGCTCCAGCCGGTAGTGCTTGAAGAAGATGCTGTCGGCGTTCGCGGTGTTGTTGTTGAGGAGAATCGCGTGCAACTGGCCCCGAATGCCGGGGGCGCGCGTGTCCGCGTCGAGGTCCCAGTAGGTCACACCCTCGGGTTCCTGTGCGTACCCGCCGCTGCCGATGTAGGAGTACTCGTAATCGAACAGGCCGGTTCCGCTTCCGGCTTTGGCCACCCGGACTCCGGTCTGGGTATCGAACACCATGAGCCCCTCGGACTCGGAGCCCTCGCGCCCCCAACAGCCCGCAGACGAGTTCTTCAGGTCGCAGTACCCGTTTGTGAGGATCAGCCACCGGCCGTCGGTCGAGAACTCCCCGCCCTGCATGTCCATGAGCGACATCGGGCGGCCGCACTCGTCCAGCAGGGTCAGCGAGCGTGCGTACGACAGAACGAGCTGGTTCTTCCGAAGCAAGCCGAGATCGAACCGGTAGACATCGATGGGATCTCCAGGCACGAGGCTGCTGCTCGAGGTGTACAGCAGTCCCTCGGATGCCCCGCTCCTCCTGACGGCGCACCACCCGATGTTGGTCTCACGCCGCGTCCCGGCTCCGCCGGCGACCGCCGGGGAATCCGGCACTTCGGCGTGGTGCGCATAGGTCAGATCGCTGGCCTTGAAGAGGCCGACGATCGCCCTCTGTCCCGCCGCCCTCGCGATCATCGGCACGAACAGGTAGCCATCGAGCTGGGCGAGGTCGCCCATGTGCCACCACGCGTTCAGGTGCGGGTAGTAGGCGGTCTTCCTGTTGCTGAGGACGCCGGCTGCGCCGCGCGCGCTCGGAATCCCTTCGGACAGGCTCCGCGTGATGGGGATCTTGATCAGCCAGTCCTCCTTGTCTCCCGAGATCGCCTGGGTGAAGAACCAGTTGTGATCGTCGTGCGCCACGCCCTGCAGATCGCCGGTCCAGTCCGTGTGGCGATCGTCCGGCGAGTTGTTGACGAACGTGAAGAACGGCACCTGCGGGGCGGCCCGCATCATCTGGAGCGGCTTCGACCTGACCTGAGGAACCTGAGGGATCTGTGTGCCGGTTGTGGCCGTGGAAAGCACGAAGCCGGCGCCCACCGCCGCTGCGATCGCCAGGGTTCTCATGGGTCACCTCTCGTCGATCACTCGACTCGTCACCGCTGTCGCAGCGCCGAAGCCATCCTGCCGGCGCGCTGAAGTTCGCCGACGTCCAGCCGCCCGTCGCCCGCCGCGTCCCTCAGATAGAGCCGCAGCATGCGGGCGCGTCTGGCGGTCGCGTTCGTGTCGGGGAAGGGGGCCTTCGGGGCGCGCTCGAGCCGCGACGCCGTCATCAGCCGGTCGGGCGCCAGGCCCGCGAGCCCGGCGGTCCACGCCAGCAAGGCTCCACTGAAGGGATCCGATCCGTCGACGACGAGCGCGTGGCTCCAGACGCGTTGCTGGAGGCTGGCCTTGTGCCCGAAGACGTCGGTGAACGCGGCCGATGCCGCCACCTCGTACACGACGCCCGCCGGAGACGCCGGAAACACAATCGTCACCTTCGCGGCGCCGGCCTTGCCCCCCTCGGGTTCGATCACGATCTCGCCGGGCCGCCCCGGCGCGCGCCCCATCCTCACCGGCACGGCTTTCCCCGAGGGCAGCGTCTTCGCCTCGAATCTCCACGTCACGTCGCCGATCGGCCGGTCGCTGCCGAACGTCTTCACCCGCGATGCGGCACCGGGCACCCGCAGCGCGGCGTTCAGTTCGCGCGCAAACGGCGAGTCTTCGCCGGGCGACGGCTTGCCCGCACGCACCGGCGCGTACGCGGGCTGCGAGGTGATGTCCACGCGATCCACCCCGACGAAGCGCCCGGGTGGCCTCGTCCCTGTCGCTCCGGCACCGAGCGTCTGCTGAACGGCAGCCCAGGCCCTCGGCTGGTCTCCACCGGCCCACTGCGAATCAACGGCGAGCCGCCCTGTCAGCGCGAAAGAGAGGGCCTTTGCGCTGACGCTGCCGGAGGGTGCCTCGGCGCGCACGTCACCGACGAGGCGCCGCCGGCCGTTCACTACCTCCGACCGCAGCGAGCCTGGCACGGCGACAGTCCTGGCCTTCGTTGCGCCGCCCCGCCCCGAGGGCATGATCCTCAGTTCGGGCGCCCGTGGCACCGCTGCGGTCAGCAGGGGCTCGGTCACTTTCAGCACGTGAAACCCTTCATCGCCCCGATCGCCGCGCCCGATCTTGCTGGTAATGACGATGTAGCCCTGCAGGCGGGAGCCGTCGGCGCTGCGCGTGACCTCGGAGAAGACGACGCCGAGGTTGTTGTCCTCGGCCTGCGTCTCCTCGACGGTCACGACGATCCTGCCGTCGTACTCCAGCGCGTGCGTCCTGCCGTCGTCCGCGTCCGGCCAGGCCGTGGGGTCGTCGCCGGTCACGACGTTGTGCGCGTAGTGCTCGCGGATGATGAACCGGCGAGCCGGGCCTGAGGGGCTCACGTCGAAGGCCATCCGGAACTCGCCCCGCCGGGGATAGACCGCCCACGGATACAGGATGCCGCTTTCGAAGTCGCCCGGGCGGTCGTAGCGGTTCGAGTCGTCCTGCAGCGCGGCAAGCACGACAGTCCGCGCGGCGGCCGTGTCCTCGCGCCACCACATCAACTCGGAGGGGTGAATCTCGGGGCGGTTCCCGTGAATCTGCTCGCGGACCCAGGGGCCGTACGCGGCGATGGTCTTGCCGACGAGCGTCGACCACCCCTCTCGGGCGGAGAAGTACTCGTTCTCGTAGAAGTCCTCGTCCGGCGTCAACTCCGCTTCCATGCAATCGTTCCCGGTCTCGCACGAGAACAGGTACCAGGACTCCGGCCACCAGACCATCGGCAGGACGTCCCGCAGGAGGTGCGCGGTCTTCGCTGACGGGATGATGCGGTTGCACCAGTCGAGTTCCTGGCCGAGGCCGTCGTAGAACTCGAACTGACCGAGCCGCCCGACCAGAATGTGCTTGTACCCGTCGAGCGGGAACCAGTTCGGGACGCCGGCACGGAGTGCCGCCTGGTATCCGATGTAGTGGCCCACCGGGTCGAGGCCCGCCACGCCGAGCAGGTCGTCCACGATGAGCTGCCACGTGTTGCGCTGCAGATCGTTCGTGACGGGCGTGACGGCGGATCGGAGGGAGAAGTTCCGGGGCTCGGGCTGGGCCCCGCGTCCGGAGGGCTCGACACCCAGGAGGAGGAGTCCGAGCAGGACCGCGAGCGAAACCGGGTGTCTCACGAGGCCTCCCTTCATTCGTGCGGAAGCCGGCTGTCACCTGGATTGTCGGCTCGAAACGAGCGCATCTTACCACCCGCGGGAGCGGGGGTCGCGAGGCTCCCGGGTGCGCGAGGACGCGGGCCGGGCCCGAACGCCGCGCCCCCCCGTCGAGGCAGCCCCAGCCGCTACCGGAGGGCCCTTGCACGGGCGGCGGCGGCAGCGTACACTTGATGCGTATGAAACGTACCAATCTTGTGCTTGATGAGTCGCTCCTCGAGGAGGCCGTCAGGCTGAGCGGCGAGCGCACGTACTCCCGCACCGTGGAGCGCGCCCTGCGCGACCTCGTCGCACGGGCCAGGGCCAGGCGCATCCTCGACCTGGCAGGATCCGGCCTCTGGCAGGGCAATCTGTCGATGGTCCGCGAGGACCGCGGCACGTACCGGACGGACCGCCGTGGTGCTCGTTGACACGTCCGTCTGGGTCGAGGTGTTCCGCCGGCCGCCTCGGGTCCGGCTCGACGAGGTCGTCGACTTCGACGAGATCGTCACCTGCCTGCCGGTCGTGCAGGAGGTGCTCCAGGGCTTCTCGGACGAGCGGGCGTTCCTCGTCGCGCGCGACGCCATGCGCGCGTTCCCCATCGTCGAGGCGCCGCTGCGCCAGGAGGTCGTCGATCTTGCGGTCGACCTGTACCGGTCCGCACGGCGCGCCGGACTGACGATCCGATCCGGCGTCGACTGCCTGATCGCGGCGTGCGCGATCCGGAACGGGCTCGCCGTGCTCCACCACGACCGCGACTTCGACGCGCTCGCCGCCGTGTCCCCACTCGTCTCGCGTCGCGTTCCCGGCCCGCCTGAGCGCCGGGTGTAAGATCCGGGCGGAGACACGCCCGTGAGACGCATTCCGGCCCTGCTCCTCGCGCTGCTCGCCGCCCTCGCGCTCGTTCCTGACGGCCCCGCCGCCCAGCAGCCCCGCTTCGACGAGCCGTTCTTCGAGCGCCTCGAGTGGCGCAGCCTGGGCCCGTTCCGGACCGGCGCGTGGATTACCGCCATCGCCGTTCCCGAGAAGCCGGCGAACGCGCACCTCTACACCTTCTACGTCGGCACGCGGAACGGCGGCGTCTGGAAGACGACGAACAACGGCACCACGTTCCAGCCCGTCTTCGACGGCCAGCCGTCGCTCTCGATCGGCGCCGTCGACGTCGCGCCGTCCGACCCCAACGTCGTGTGGGTCGGCACGGGCGAGGCCTACCAGGCGCGCAGTTCCTACTCGGGCGACGGCGTCTACACGTCCATCGACGCGGGCACGACGTGGACGAACATGGGCCTCCGCGACTCCCATCACATTTCCCGCATCGTCATCCACCCGGCACGCCCGAACGTCGTCTACGTGGCGGCGATGGGCCACCTGTTCACGCCGAACGCCGAGCGCGGCTTGTTCATGACGGAGGATGGCGGCCGGACCTGGAGGAAGTCGCTCTTCGTGGACGAGAAGACGGGCGTGATCGATCTCGTCATGAGCCGCAGGGACCCGAAGGTCCTCTACGCGGCGACCTACGAGCTGACGCGCACGCCCTGGGACCTCGACATCGGCGGCCCGGGCAGCGGCATCTGGAAGACCACCGACGGCGGCCGCACGTGGAAGCGGCTCGCGGGCGGACTGCCGGCCGGGCGCCTCGGCCGCATCGGCATCGATCTCTTCCAGCGGAACCCGGATGTTCTGTACGCCGTCATCGAGAACGCCAACGTGCGCAAGCCGACGGAAGCGGAGGCCAAGCGGGACGAGGGCCGGCCGAAGCCGAACGAATTCGTGGCCGGCAACGAGGTCTACCGCTCGGACGACGCCGGCCGGACGTGGAAGAAGACGCACGCAGACGGCCTCAGCATCGGCAGCAAGGCGGCGTACTCGTTCAACATCCTGCGCGTCGATCCCGGCGATCCCGACCACGTCGTCGTGCTCTCCGACTCGATGCCCAACTCGAACGACGGCGGCAAGACCTGGCAAGGCACGTCGTGGCCGCCGAAGGGCATGTTCGTCAAGGCGTTCGGCGACTTCCGCGCGATCTGGTGGGACGCGCAGAACCCCGACCGCATCCTCGTGGGCAGCGACGGCGGCTTCTACGCCTCCTACGACCGCGGCAGAACGGCCGACCACTACATGAACCTGCCCATCGGCGAGTTCTACGCGGTCGAGGCGGACATGGCCGACCCGTACAACGTGTACGGGGGCATGCAGGATCACGACTCGTGGAAGGGACCGTCCAACAGCTGGTCGGGCGAGGTGAACGCGGCCGACTGGATCACCGTCGGCACGGGCGACGGCATGTACAACCGCGTGGACCCGGCCGACACCCGCTGGCTGTACAACACCTCGCAGTTCGGCGACCACCGTCGCGTGGACCAGGTGCAGCGGACGATGACCGACATCATGCCGAGGCGGCCGAAGGGCCAGCCGCCGCTGCGCTGGAACTGGAACACGCCGCTCGTGCTCTCGCCGCACAACCCGCAGATCCTCTACACAGGCGCGCAGGTGCTCCTTCGATCGCTCAACCGCGGCGACGCGTGGCAGGAGATCAGCCCGGACCTGACGACGGACGATGAGGCGAAGACGTTCGGGCGCGGGCACATCCAGTTCTGCACGATCACGACGATCTCGGAGTCGCCCGTGACGCCAGGCGTGATCTGGGTGGGCACGGACGACGGCCGGGTGCAGGTCACGCGGACGACAGGCGCCGTGTGGAGCGACGTCACGGCGGCCGTCGAGCAGGCCGGCGGGCCGCGCGACGCCTGGGTCAGCCGCGTGTTCGCCTCCAGCCATGAGCCGGGCGCCGCGCTCGTCGCCAAGAACGGCTTCCGGCAGGACGACTTCAAGCCCTATCTCTTCGCGACCGCCGACTACGGAGCCACGTGGACGGCCATCGGCCGAGGCCTGCCGGACCAGCCCGTCAACGTGGTGTGGCAGGACCGCCGCAACCCACAGCTCCTGTTCGTGGGGAACGACAAGGGGGTGTGGGTGTCGATCGACGCCGGCGCGCGGTGGGTGCGCATGCAGGGCACGATGCCGGGCGTGCCGGTGCACGACCTGCTCGTCCATCCGCGCGAGCAGGATCTCATCGTCGGCACCTACGGGCGCGGGATCTACATCACCGACGTGTCGGTGCTGCAGCAGGTCGATGAGGCCGTCCTGGCCGCGGATGCGCATGTGTTCGACGTCGAGCCGCGAGCACCCTTCCAGACCAGCGGGTGGGGCAACTACGACTTCTACGGCGATCGGCACCTGACGACGCCGAACGAGCCGAACGCACTGACGATCGCGTACTGGCTGCGCGAGCAACGGGAGCGCAAGGTGGCGGTCACGGTGGCGGACGCGTCGGGCAAGGTGCTGCGGACGCTCGACGGGACGTCGCGGCAGGGTCTCAACACGGTGCGCTGGAACATGCGCGGATCGGCCGGCACCATGGCGCCGCCCGGCGGTTACACGGTGACGGTCGAGATGGACGGGAAGAAGCTCGTCACGACCGCGACCATCCGCCCCGGGGGCCGGCAGTGAGGAGGCCGGTCCGTGGGCCGGTGCCGCTCTACGCGCGGGGCGACCAGCCGCCGCCGAAGCGCTTCGTTCGCGGCGCGCACGAGCCGTTCGGCATCCGCTGGTTCGGCACGACGGCGCTCCCGGGCCAGATCCGCCACCTCGCCGCCGAGGCGTTCGCGTCGGGCCAACTCGACTCGCGCGACTGGATGCGCGCGCAGCAGCCGGCCGAGTTGCTGAACGAGGTCGCGCGCGTGCTCGAGGCGCCGGCCGCCGGCAACACGCTCACCGAGCGGCTCGGCCGCGACGTCTGGATCGACTTCGTGGCCGACGTCGGAGACGACAGCGACGTGTCGTCGGCCGTGGCCGGCATGGTGTTCTCGGAGTACGAGCTGCAGGACGGGTCCGGCCGCGTCCTGCCGCGCGGCGACCTGCTGATCTTCGGCGGCGACACGGCGTACCCGCTGAGTTCGGCGTGGGAAACGGCGAGGCGCCTCACCCATCCCTGGAACCGCGTGCTGAAGCGCCTGGGGCCGCCCGAGCGGGCGCGGGCGCTGCTGGGCATCCCGGGCAACCACGACTGGTACGACGGCCTCGACGGATTCGCGCGCCTGTTCCGGCGCGACCCGTTGCGCGAGCGCGTCGATCACGAGCAGGATGCCGCGCTCGAGCAGGACCTCCGGCTGTCGGAGGGGCCGAGCGCGAGGGAATCCGGCCGGGCGTTCGGCCGGATCTTCCACCAGCTGCACCTGGACGAGGTGGCCGGGTCGCTCGACCTGCTCGAAGACGCCGTCGCCGGGGCGTTTGCCGTCCTGGCGGGCCGCAAGGTGAAGCGCATCTCGCGCCTCTGGCTGATCGGCTACCGGCCGGTGCAGGAGGCCTCGTACTGGCTGCTGCCCGTGGCGCCGAACCTCGACGTGTGGGGCGTGGATCGCGAGCTCCGCACGATGGACTTCCGGCAGCGGCTGTTCTTCAACAGGCGCAAGGCGGCGGGCGCGGCGGAGCGGCGCATCCTCGTCTCTCCCGACCCGGCCATCGCGATGGGCGAGACGAACAGGCCTGGCGCCGACATCCTGCGGGCCTGCGGCCTGAATCTGAAGCAGGACCCGGTCTGTTACATGACCGGCGACAGCCACCACTACGAACGGCGCGTCGTCGGTCCGTCGATGCACGTCATCGCCGGCGGGGGCGGCGCGTTCCTGCACGGGACGCGCGTGCTGCGGCACAAGCGCGGGAAGAAGCCCGCGTGCGCGTTCCCGGACCAGGCCACGAGCCGGCGCCTCGCGGCGCAGGTGCCGTTCAAGCTGGTGGCCGGGACCGGCGGCCTGCTGCTGCACGTTTTGTGCGCGGGCCTCGCGGCCCTGCAGTTGTGGGCGTTCCGCGGGAGCAGCCTGGGCGGATGGGTCGCGACCGCGCTCGTGGCCGCGCTGGGCGTGCTGATCATGTGGGAGGCCGTGCCGAAGCGGCGCGAGCGGCCGTGGGCGACGATTGGCGTCGCGCTCGGCCATGGCGTCGTGCTGGCACTCGTGCCGCTCGGCGTGGGCTGGCTGCTATCGCGCCTCGTGCCGCCGCCGGTGTCGGACGTCGTGGACGTCCTCGTCTGCGCGTTCGCGGGGACGTTCGTGATCGGCCACTATCTGCTGGCGCTCGTCCTGACCGGCCTGGAGCACCACCAGGCCTTCGCCGTGCTCGGCCACCCGGGGTTCAAGCACTTCGTCCGGCTGTGCGTGCACACGGACGGCCGCGTCGAGGCGTGGACCATCGGCAAGGCCGACACGCTCGGCGAGGGGCCGCCGGAGCAGATTGACCGGTTCGAGTGGTAGCGGGTATCCTGCGTCCCTGCGATTCAAAAAGGGCGTGCATCGCGCGCCGCCGCCCGCCGGCGGGCGCCAGGGAGGCCTCCAGTGTCCGTCACCGTCCGACAGATGATCGCCGGGAGGGGCCCGGTCATCGCCGTGTCTCCGTCCACGACCGTGTTCGAGGCGCTGCAACGCATGGCCGAGTACAACGTCGGCGCGGTGCTCGTCATGAACGGCGACGCGCTCGCCGGGATCTTCACCGAGCGCGACTACGCGCGGAAGGTCGCGCTGCGCGGGCTGGTGTCGAAGTCCGTGCCGGTCAGCGACCTGATGACGGCCAAAGTGCTCACGGTCGATTCGTCGTGGACCGCCGACCAGTGCATGGCGCTCATGAACGAACAGCAGATCCGGCACCTGCCGGTGCTGGATGATGGCCGGGTCGTGGGGGTGATCTCGATCCGCGACGCCGTCAAAGCCGTCGTGAACGAGCAGCACTTCGTGATCGGCCAGCTCGTCAACTACATCACGTCGTCCTGAGCGGCGCGGGCCCTCGCCTCCTCGACGATCTTCACGCTGGCGCTCGCGCCGATGCGCGCCGCCCCGGCGGCGATCATCCTCATCGCATCGTCATAGGTGCGGATCCCGCCCGACGCTTTCACGCCCAGCCGCTTCCGGGCGACGGCTCGAGCCATCAGGGCGACGTCCGCCTCGGTCGCGCCGCCGCTCGAGAAGCCGGTCGAGGTCTTCACGAAGTCCGCGCCCGCCTTCATGCACAGCTCGCACGCGCGGAGCTTCTCGGCGTTCGTGAGGAGCGCCGTCTCGATGATCACCTTGCTGAGGGCCTTCCCCTCCCGGCACGCCCGGACGACGGCGCGGATGTCGCGGAGGACAATCGCATCGTGACCGCCCTTCAGGGCGCCGACGTTGATGACCATGTCGATCTCGCGGGCGCCGTGGCGGATGGCCCGGCGCGCCTCGCAGGCCTTCACCTCGGTGGTGTTCGCGCCCAAGGGAAACCCGACGACGGTGCAGACCTTCACCGGAGAGCCGCGCAGGAGCGCCTTGCAGCGCTTCACGTGGACGGGGTTCACGCAGACGGAGCAGAAGCCGTGTTTCCTGGCTTCGGCGCAGAGCTTCTCGACGTCGGCGGCCGTCGCCTCGGGCTTCAGCAGCGTGTGATCGATGGTCTGCGCGAGCTGTCGGGGGGAGAGTGCCATGGGGGGAATATACAACGGGGGTTGGGGATTCGGGGCCGGGGGTTGGGGATCAGGCGCTAGGGGCTGGGCGCTGGGCGCTAGCAGACAGAGGCAAGGGACAGAGCCTGCCCGCCGAAGCCGGCTCTTCGGCGAAGGCGGGGACTCGGGACTCGGGACTCGGGATACGGGATTCGGGATTCGGGGCTGGGGGCTCGGGACGAGACTAGCCGCTCCGAAGCCGGCTGCGCCGCGCGGTCACCGTGTCAGGGCGTAGTAGACGACGTAGAGCCACGAGAAGAGGCCGTGGATGATGGCCCAGAGGAGCGACTTGTTGACGCTCCACGAGATGGTGATGGCGAGGGCGGTCCCGAAGCCGACGCCAGCGGTCGCGGCCTTCGCAGTGTGTGCCATGGGGGGAATATACACCCAGGGTCGGGACTCGGGACTCGGGACTCGGG
>CAZBIP010000081.1:7365-13364 GCA_964491885.1 uncultured Vicinamibacterales bacterium | reverse complement strand
CTTTTTCTTCTTTGTCATCTAGCCATCCTTCTTTACGCGCTTCTCAAGTTCGGCGACCTGGCGTTCCGCTTCGACTCCCTCGATCTGCTCGCCCGACCGGCGGCGACGACGTCGCTGGTCGTGGAAGTGCTGGTCGGCGTGGTGGCGCCCTTCCTCCTGCTGCTCAACAAGGCCGTGCGCCGGTCGGTAAGGTGGCTGTTCCTCTCGGTGACGCTCGTCATCTTCGGCGTCGTCCTGAACCGGGTCAACGTGTTCCTGGTCGCGTACGACCCGCCGTACTCGACGCGGGCGTACTTCCCGTCGGTCGGCGAGATCGCGATGACGATCGCGATCGTGTCGAGCATCCTGTTCTGCTACCGCTTCTTCGTGACCTTCTTCCCGATCCTGCCCGGCTATCAGCCCGAGCGCACGGCCGAGATGGCGCGCCTGCGGGAGGCGCGGGCGCGGACGGTGAGCCCAACCTGGACCTGGGCGATCCGGGGCGCGGCGGTGGCCTTCCTGCTCGGCTTCGTCGCGGTCTACAACGTGGTGCACGTGACGGCGGAGCGGGGCTCGATGAGGCTGGTCCGGGACGTCAGCCGCGTCCAGGCGGCCGCTCCCGTCTTCGCCAAGGCCGCGTCCACCCGGCCGGGCCGCCCGCCGGGATACGAGAACTTCTACGTCCTGCGGAGCGAGTTCCTCGCCGGGCGTTCCGACGACTACGAGCCCGTGCCGTTCTCGCACCGCATTCACGACGAGATCACCGGCGGCGACTGCAGCGCGTGCCACCATCGCTTCTCGCCGGACCCGAGCGACCGCGTCGGCGTCGACCTCGCGGAGTTCCACGCGCAGTTCGACGTGAAACTCGGCGGAGCGTGCTCGTCGTGCCATCAGGACATGGACGCCAAGGCGCCCCAGGGCTGCCAGCACTGCCACGCGGCGCCGTCGGAGGCCGACGCGCCGTCGCGCATCGGGCTCAAGGGCGCGTACCACCGCCAGTGCATCGGCTGCCACGAGCGGCAGCCCGCGACGGCGTACGCGCCGACGGCGTGCAACAGCTGCCACCACCCGTGGACGCCCGATCACGGCACACTCGTCGATCTGACCGGGACGCCCAGGCCGCAGGACGTGACCGGGATGTGCCTGTCCTGCCACCCGCAGACGGGGCGCGACATCCTGGCGACAGCGCACTGGCGTTGGCAGGGATACTCGCCGACGCTCAAGGGCTACGAGCACCGCGGCGACGTCAGCCTGACGATGATGGTCAACAACACCTGCATCTCGATCGGCTCGAACATGCAGGAGTGCGCGTCGTGCCACATCGGCTACGGCTGGGTGGACCAGACGTTCGACTTCTCCAACCCCAACAACATCGACTGCCTCGTCTGCCACGACACCACGGGGACGTACCGGAAGGAGCCGTCCAAGGGCGGGATGCCGGATCCCTCGATCGACCTCGTCGCCGTCGCCAAGAAGGTCGGCCGTCCCTCGCGGCGGGAGTGCGGGTCGTGCCACTTCTCGAGCGGGGGAGGGCCCTACACGAAGCACGGCGACCTCGAGCCCGCCCTCGTCGATCCGCCCGCGGACCTCGACCTGCACATGGGACGGCTGAAGATGCGGTGCCAGGACTGCCACCTGACCACCGAACATCGGATCGCCGGCATGTCGATGAGCACCCCGACCGTCGAGGGGCGGGTGCGCTGCGAGCGGTGCCACGGCCCGACGCCGCACGGCGTGGCCGGAATTCTGAGCCGGCACCTCGACGACCACGTGCGCGCCGTCGCGTGCGAGACGTGCCACATCCCGTCGATCGCGCGCGCGCTGCCGACCCTGCTGAGACGCGACTACTCGGCGGCCGGCGCCGACCGGCCGGCGGGCGCGGATCGCTACGGCATGCCGCAATACGACAAGCGGTTCGGCACGCTGGTCTGGGGCAAGAACGTCGTGCCGGCGTACCTCTGGTCCGACGGCACCCGGAACGCCTCCGTGGTCGGCGGCAGCATCGACCCCTCGGGACCGGTGGTGCTCAACGCGCCGGTCGGTGAGAAGCGGAACCCGGCCGCGAAGATCTTCCCCTTCCAGCTGCACGAAGCCGTGCAGCCCTACGACTCGGTGAACAACGTGCTCGCGCTGCCGAAGCTCATCGGCGGGTACTGGAACGACTACGACTGGTCGAAGGCCATCGCGGAGGGCATGAAACTGGTGAACGTGCCGTACTCCGGTTCGTACGGGTTCGTCGAGACCCGTGCGTACTCGTCCGTGCACCACCAGATCGTGCCAGCCAAGCAGGCGCTCGGCTGCGCCGACTGCCACGCCTCCGAGGCGATTGCCTGCACGCGCTGCCACCGGAGCGCGGCCGGGATGGACCTCCCGGAGCACCGGCGCGCCGTGTATCCGGAGGTCAAGGGGCGGTTCGACTTCAAGGCGCTGGGCTACTCCGACGATCCGGCGCGCGTCGGAGGACGACTCTACGTGTCGCTCGGCCGGGGCGTGCCGCCGCGGTAGGAGGGGCTGCGGGCTGACGCTACCTACCTGGCCCGGTACACCACGGCCTCGCGGATCGCGATCCGCGCCCCGGTCGAACGGGGCGCGGCGTCGCGGCGCGTGACGATCTTCACGGTGTGCGGCCCCTGGGCGAGGCCGTACGCATGCCACAGGTCGTTGTCGTGCGTCCGCCGGGAGGCGTACGCGTCAATGGGCTCCGCCAGGATGCCGTCGAGGTAGACGTCGGCGCGCCCGCCGTCCTCGGCGAGGTCACCCACGATCGCGACTGCAGAGCCGATGAAGCTCAACTCGGCCTCGGCGCCCGCCTCGTTGGCGCGCACGCCGGCTTCCGGCTGCCCATCGGCGCCGCCCGTCAGGAATCCGAAGCCCTGGAACCGCCACCCCGGGTCGCCGACGCCGACCCGGCGGTCGGGCACTCCCATCTCCCACTGCTCCAGCGGGGCTGGCACAGGCGCCTGGACGGGAATCGTCACCGAGGCACCGCTGACGGTTCCTCCTGCTCGGCGCACGAGCGTCAACGCCCGCTCGCGCGTGCTCCGGCAGATGTCGTCGAGCGACGACTGCGTGTACTGGAATTTCTGGCCGGCCACGGCGGGGATGCCGCTCTTCCAGGTGTCAGGGATGCCCGAGTAGCCGATCATGACCCCCAGGATGCCCGCGGCGGTCGAAGGGTTGCAGTCCGAGTCCTGCCCGGCCCGCGTCGCGATCTCGATCGTCCGTCCGAAGTCCCCGCCGCCGTAGATCAGCCCCAGCGCGATGTAGGCGCCGTTGATCCTCGCGTCGATGTTGAACGGCCGGAGCGCCCCGTCCGGGCAGCTGTCGTCGCGGTCCCACCGGTCCTGAACCAGCTGCCACGCCGCCTCCCAGTCGGCCGGGTGCCGTGCCGACCATTCGAGCACGTCGGAGATGATTCGCGCGTACCCGCTCTCGCGCGGCAGGCAGGCGAGGCCCTGCTCCACGACCCGGCGCACGTCGGTCTCGAAGAAGGCGGCGGTGTACATCCCGCTGACGAACATGCCGCCGTAGAGCCCGTCGCCATAGTTCATGACCCGTCCGACGCGCTCGCAATACGTGTTCGACTCGCACGGAAGGCCCGGGCACATCAGGCCGATGAAGTCGGCTTCGATCTGGAAGTCGATGTCGTTGGCGTGGATGTTGCGCGCCGGGTGGCCGGACATCGGCGCCTTGACGCCGAGGTTCAGCAGGCGCCGCGCGCCCGCGTTGGCGTGCCAGAGGTCGTACTCGGTGTCCCGGAACGCGTCGCCGTACTGCTCCGTAGTGGCGTCGAACCCGAGCCGATCCATCGTCTCGGCGAGGGTCATGCCGACGTAGAGGTCATCCTGCCGGAGCGCGTTCGTCACGCGCTCCGGCGACCAGGTGAGTTCGCCGTCGTTGATCCGGCCGTTGAAGCGGAACTCGGTCGGCGCCCCGTACGAGACGCCGATCATCTTGCCCGCCCACCCGCCGCGGATCTTGTCGTCGAGCGACGCCAGCGCGATCGTGCGCGTGGCCGGCGACGGCCGCCCGGCGCACGCCACTGAAACGACGGCGGACGCCCCAGCCAGAACCACCAGCACGCAGAGCGCGGCGCGTCGCTTCACGGTCTGCCTCCCGCCTGCATCCAGGGGCAATGCCGAGCCTGTCCGGCATCCGCCCGGCCGGGGTCTTTCGCGCGTCGGCTACCGCACCGCGCTGTAGACGCTGTAGCGGCCCGGACGCACGAACGTCTCGTAGACCATCTTGTCCCCGCGCGGCTGGCCGGTCAGTTCGCGCCCGGTCAGGAGGTCGCGCAGCTTCGCGATCCGCTTGTCCGTGACGAGGCGCGCCTGTCCCGACGCCTCGCGGAACGACTCGACGATGAAGGTGTCGTTGTCGTACACGAACAGGCTCACCTGGGCGGGCGCCTCCAGCTTGATGTAGAGGTCGCGGCAGACGACGTCCCGGATTGCCGTGAGCGTGTCGGGCGGCAGGCTGTAGAGGTCGCCCTGGGCCTGCGGGACGGTCAACACGTAGAGCACGCCCTTGGAGTACTTCGCGGAGTGCAGCAGCGGCGTCCCCGTCGTCTTCGAAGCCGAGGTCAGCGCGCTGACGACTTCCCACGAGTCGTTGGTGGCGTAGCGGATCTCGGGCAGCAGGATGTCGCTCTCGGCGCGGGCGGTCACGCCGCGGCTGAGGAACTCGCGCGCCGCGACGGTCCGTCCCGTGTACTCCAGCTCGACGATGTCGTCGAGGCCCGTGCCCTGGAGCGCCTTCAGCAGGCCGGACGTGATGACGACGTGCTTGCCGTCCTGGAGCTGGCGCGTGATCTTCTGCACGATCGCCGGGTCGTGCCGCGCGGCTTCCGTGAGGAGGACGGTCTGCGCCTCGACAGGGAACGCGGGCACGATGTCCATCGGGATGCCAATCATCCCGAGGTAGCTGGGGAGGTGGTCCTCGCCCGACGAATGGTACGGCTTGTAGGTCTTGACCCCGATGGGCTTCCCGAGCTGGCCGACGAAGCCGTCCACCTGCCGGAAGACGTAGCCCGCGAGCCGCGCGTACTCGGATTCGGGGACTGTCGTGCCGTCTTCCTGGCGGAGCGGCTGATAGAGCTGCCGGATGTCGAAGAGGGTGATTTCGGGCGCCTTCGCGAACAGGGTGAGCCAGAGCTGCTCGGCGTAGCGGTCGAGGGTGCGGAGGCCGCCCGTGTCCACCCAGCCGCCGGCGTTGCCGCCCGGCTTGAGGTTCTCGAAGTACCGGAAGATCGAGTAGCCGTGATACGGCTGCAGGTGCTGGTTGCTGTACACGCCGTCGCGCGTCTCGGTGCCCGTGTAGACCTTGTCGAAGTACGTCGGCTGCGTCTCGAGGTTGAACCCGAGGTTCTGGAAGTGGTCGTACCAGTTCGGGTACTTGATCGTGACGTTCACCTTCGGGTTCACGGCCCGCGCGGGCCCCATCACCAGGCTGCGCCCGGCCTCGTCCATGAGCGCCAGGCGGAATTCCGTCCAGCTCCGGTTCCCCTTCGCCTTGATGCAGAGGTCGCACTTGCAGCTGGTGAAGAAGAAGTCGTCGAGGATGAACTCGTCGAAGTTCCTCGCGGTGAACTCGACGACGTCCTTCAGCTTCTGCCGGTGCTCCGGGTTGGAGTAGCAGTACGTCTCGAACTGGTTCGCCTCGTTGATCGTGATCGTGATGCCGCCGGCCACGTTCACGCCCTTGCCCGTGAAGAACGCCTTGGCCTGATCCAGCGTGGCCTGATCGACGACGATCGTGTCGCGGTGCGTTTCGAGGTAGACCTTGCCGATCGCGACGTGCGGCGAGATGGCGGCCCAGGTCTGCTCCAGGTAGGCCGGGTCCTTCATCTGCCGGACCTCGTAGACCCGGCAGTAGACGGCGACGTCGAAATGCCTGTAGGGGCCGCCGCCCGCGGACAGGGGCGCGACGAGCGCGCCGCACAGGACGAGGGCCAGCAGCCACCGCGTTCCGGTCGGTCTCATCGCGATCCTCCAGGCGCCGCCGAGGGCGGAGGCATTGGC
>CAZBIP010000081.1:3112-7265 GCA_964491885.1 uncultured Vicinamibacterales bacterium | reverse complement strand
GCGCGCGGCGAGATCCACCGCGAGCGTCGGGTACTTGTCGAGGCGCTTGGCCACCTCGTCTACGTCGTACTCCAGGCTCGCCAGGTGGCAGCCGATGACCTTCAGCGACGGGTGGCGGTCCTGCATGGCGTCGCGCGCGGCATTCTGGCGGGCGTAGTCCGGTATCTGCGGCTGGAGCAGCCCGTGGTACTGGGGGTTGCTCGTGAAGTACCGGCGATCGCTCGCCACCGTCATCTGATCGAGCGGGAGCCAGCAGTTGCGGGGTTCGCCGAGGTGGGCGACCAGCGGGCGGCCCTGGGCGGCGAGGGCGCCGAGCACGGGGTCCATGCGCGCATCGTCGATCATGACGAAGCGGCCGTCCGGGTCCTTCAACTCCATGCCGATGTCCTTCCAGACCTTGACGGCGACGGCGCCCTGCGAAAAGCCGCTGGCAATCGTCGTCAGCGCGGCCTTCGACCAGTCCGGCTTGCCCCAGTTCTCCAGGTTGAACGAGACGGCCCAGGCGATCCGGGCCGGATGGGCCCGGTACGCCTCCTGCGCCGCCACGATCTGCCGCTCGAGGCGCGCCCCGTTCATGCCTCCCGTGCAGATCGTGAGCCACTTGAGGTTGTGCCGCTCCAGGAACGACACGAACGGGGCCAGCCGATCCAGGCTGGCGCCGCCGATGTGCGCGTGCGCGTCGATCTTCGGCATCTTCATGACCTCGTCGACGGTCATGAGGCCCTCCCGGCCGGCCTGGGGAGCGGGTTCGCCCGACGGCCTCGCGGCCAGAACCACCAGGCTGACGGCAAGCACGAGGAACAGGAAGGGGCCGGCGGCGCGCAGCAATCTCGGCATGGAATCCTCCGCCCGGACTCGACCCGGGCCATCGGCAGGTTGCGCCGTAGGATAACGCGAGTGAAGGGGTCGGGTCTAATGACGGAAGGCTGCGGCGGGTGTCGACGGAAGTGTGATCGGCGGTGAACCAGGGGTGTTGGGGCGCGGGCGGACGATTGGCACGCTTGACATGGCCGTTCAAGACGGAGATATTCCACTCGCTGGAATTTGTTGTGCCGTCGTACAAACCACGTGGCCGCGAGGTCCGGGCGCCGGCTTGCACGATGCGGACTCCCGCCGGGCCGTCCGCCCAGATCGAGGAGGAACACCGATGCCGACACGCTCTGCGTGGAACACCCCGCGTTCCCGCGCGAGGCGCCTGCACGGCGCCGCGTCTGCCGCCGCGGTGATGCTCGCCGCGGTGTCCGTCGCGGCCGGCCAGGGGCCGCCGCCCTCCGGCGGCGCCGCGCCCGCCCACATCAACGCCGCTCCGCTCCACACGACGCCCGTGCCGGTGACCGACGGCCAGGGCGCGTACCGGACCGGCAAGTACCGGAATCTCTTCGCCGAAGCGGGTTACAGGCAGGCGGACATCGACGCCAGGATCGCGAGGGCGTACGAGCAGCTCTTCCACGGCGATCTCGAGACACAGCGGCTCTACTTCCCGAGCGGGTCGAACGAGAACGGCCCGCTCGCGTACATCCCCGACATTCAGCACACGGACGTGCGCTCCGAGGGCATGTCCTACGGGATGATCATCGCCGTCCAGCTGGACAAGAAGGCCGAGTTCGACGCGCTCTGGAACTGGTCCATGACGTACATGTACCAGAAGGACCCGAAGCACCCGAGCTACGGCTTCTTCTCGTGGCAGTTGAACTACGACGGCACGGTCATCTCCGAGCTGCCCGCGCCGGACGGCGAGGAGTACTACGTCATGGCGCTCTATTTCGCCCACAACCGGTGGGGGAGCGGGAAGGGCATCTACGACTACAAGGCGCACGCCGACCGGTTGCTGCACGACATGGTGCACCGCGAGCCCATCACCGGGCCGGTGCGGGAGCGCATAGGTGTGCGGGATCACGTCGTCGGCAAGGAGGTGAACGACGAGCACGGGATGATTCTGTTCTCGCCCGACGAGCGCAACACGTTCACCGACGGCTCGTACCACCTGCCGGCGTTCTATGAACTCTGGGCTCGGTGGGGCCCCGAGGCGGACCGCCCGTTCTGGGCGCGCGCCGCCGCCGTCAGCCGCGACTTCCTCGTGAAGGCCGCGCATCCCAAGACCGGGCTCGTCCCGAACCTGAGCCAGTTCGACGGCACGCCGCTGGGGTTCGGCGGGAGAATGCCCCCGTCGTTCCGCGAGGACGCGTGGCGCGTGGCGATGAACTGGTCCGTGGACTGGTCGTGGTGGGCGAAGGACCCGAGGCAGCGCGAACTGAGCGACCGCCTGCAGGCGTTCTTCGAGAGCCAGGGGATCGCGACCTACGGCGACAACTGGAACCTGGACGGCACGGTGATCCGGGACCGGCACTCGCCGGGCCTCGTCGCCACGAACGCCGCGGCGTCGCTGGCCGCGACCGACGCGGCCCGCGCCCGGAAGTTCGTCGACGAACTCTGGAAGCTGGAGGTGCCGTCCAGCAAGATGTTCCGCTACTACGACGGGCTCCTTTACATGATGAGTCTCATGCACGCGAGCGGGCGGTTCCGGATCATCGGGACGGATTTCGGAAGTCGGAAGTCAGAAGTCAGGGGTGAGGAGTCAGGAGTCAGGAGTCAGGAGTCAGAATCAGGAGACCCCTCAACACGCTGAAGCCCCGGGGCCTTCGGCCCGGGGGGAGGCTCGGGTGCCGGAGGTTCAGCCCCGGTGAGAGGCGCCGGGCGTTGACAGCGAAAGGAACGGATGATGTCGAACAAGGTCACTCGCCGCGAGTTCGCCCACGTCGCCGGTGCCGCCGCGCTGGGCGCGACGGCCTCGTCGGTCGCCTGCGGGAAACCCGCTCCGCCCGAGCCGGAGCCGGCCGCTGCGCCCGCCGCGCCGCAGCCTGGCCTCGGCTTTCCCGAGGGGTTCCTGTGGGGCACCGCCACGGCGTCGTACCAGATCGAAGGGGCCGTGGCTGAAGACGGCCGCGCGCCGTCGATCTGGGACACCTTCGCGCACACGCCGGGCAAGGTGGCCGGCAACGCGAACGGCGACGTCGCGACGGACCACTATCACCGCTACAAGGGCGACGTGCAGTTGATGAAGGCGCTGGGCGTCAAGGCCTACCGGTTCTCGATCGCGTGGCCGCGGGTGTTCCCGCAGGGGAGCGGGGAGCCCAACCCGAAGGGCCTCGATTTCTACAACCGGCTCGTGGACGAGCTGCTGGCGAACGGCATCCAGCCCTTCGCGACGCTGTATCACTGGGACTTGCCGCAGGCGCTGCAGGACCGCGTCGGCGGCTGGCAGTCGCGCGAGACCTCGGAAGCGTTCGCGACCTACGCGGGCTACGTGGCCGAGCGGCTGACGGACCGCGTGAAGCACATCTTCACGACGAACGAGTTCAACGCCTTCGTGGAGCTGGGCTACAACAATGGCATCCATGCGCCGGGGCTGAAGCTGCCGCCCGGGCTGTTCAACCAGCTTCGGCACCACGCCGTGCTGGGCCACGGCCTCGCCGTGCAGGCGATCCGGGCGAAGGCGAAGTCCGGGACGAAGGTCGGGCTCGCCGAGAACATGATCGTCTGCGCGCCGGTCATCGAAACGCCGGAGCACGTCAAGGCGGCGGCGACGGCGACGCGCGAGCTGAACGCGCCGTACCTGACGGCCATCCAGGAGGGGAAGTACACGGACGCCTACCTCGCGCGGGCCAGCGCGGACGCGCCGAAGTTCACGCCCGAGGACATGAAGGCGATTTCGAGCCCGCTGGACTTCCTCGGCATCAACATCTACACGCCGGTCTACGTTCGCGCCGACGGGTCGGCGCTGGGCTTCGCCGTCGTGCCGCATCCGGCGTCGTTCCCGCACATGATCTCGCCGTGGCTGTTCGTCGGCCCCGAGGCGCTCTACTGGGGCCCCCGGCACGCCGCGGACATCTGGAAGGTGAAGGAGATCTACATCACCGAGAACGGCTGCTCGTCGTCCGACGTGCCCGCCGGGGACGGGCGCGTGTACGACACCGACCGCGTGATGTACCTCCGCAACTACCTCACGCACCTGCGGCGGGCGGCCGCGGAGGGTGTGCCGGTGCGCGGCTACTTCCTGTGGAGCCTGATGGACAACTTCGAGTGGGCCGACGGCTTCGGGAACCGGTTCGGCCTGCACTACGTGGACTACGCGACGCAGACGCGCACGCCGAAG
>CAZBIP010000081.1:0-3012 GCA_964491885.1 uncultured Vicinamibacterales bacterium | reverse complement strand
CGGCCGCCGCTCAGCAGGGGAACCAGCCCCCGACGCTGCTGAGCGACCTGGTCGACGTCAGCCGCGACTTCGCCGACTATGCCAACGGCTTCTTCCTGGCGGACCGCGTGGGAACGTTCGATCCCGCGAAGGCGGCCGGCACCCTCGTGTGGCAGCGGAACCAGCGCTCGCCGCGGATCGCGTTCAGCAACATGATCCCGGTGCTGCGGCCGTTCCCCGGGATCACGTTCCCCGAGAACGAGTACGCGGCCGACCCCGAACTGGCGTTCTCGCTCGAGTTCGTGACGCCGAGGACGGTGCGCGTGCGCCTGAAGACGGGCCCGGAGATCGCGCCCGACGGCCCGTCTCTCATGCTCGCCGGCACCGTGCCGCGGGACCCGTCGTGGGCGATGACGAAAGTGGGCGGCGGCTACCGCTACGCCAGCGCCGGAGGCTCCGTCACGGTCTTCGAGAAGCCGTGGCGCCTCGAGTTCCGTGACGCCAGGGGCAGGCTGCTCACGAAGACGAACCACGCGGCCGACCTCCCCTGGACGCTCGTGCCCGCACTCCCGTTCTCCTTCATCCGCCGCTCGTCCGACTACACGCGCAGCGTCGGCGCGTCGTTCTTCCTCTCGGCGGGAGAACAGCTGTACGGCACGGGCGAGTCGTTCACACGGCTCGACAAGCGCGGGCAGAAGGTCGTCCTGTGGGCGAACGACGCCAACGGCGTCGAGACGGAGCGGATGTACAAGCCGATTCCGTTCTTCCTGAGCAGCCGCGGCTACGGCATGTTCGTCCACAGCTCGTCGCCGATGACCTTCGACATGGGCGCATCCTTCCACGCGGCCAACAACCTCCTCATCGGAGACGACGAACTGGACCTCTTCGTGTTCCTGGGCGATCCGAAGCAGGTCCTGGGGGAGTACACGGCGCTGACCGGCAGGCCGCCCATGCCGCCCCTCTGGTCCTTCGGCCTGTGGATGAGCCGCATCACGTACTTCTCCGAAGAGCAGGTGCGCGACGTCGCCGCGAAGCTCCGCGCGAACCGTATCCCGGACGACGTCATCCACCTCGACACGGGATGGTTCGAGACGGATTGGCGCTGCGACTACGAGTTCTCGAAGACGCGATTCAAGGACCCGGCGAAGATGATCGCCGACCTCAAGCACGACGGTTTCCGCATTTCGCTCTGGCAGCTCCCGTACTTCGTGCCGAAGAACCGGCTCTTCCCCGAGATCGTCCAGAAGGGGCTCCACGTCAGGGACGCGAAAGGCGGCCTGCCGTTCGAGGACGCCGTGCTCGACTTCTCGAACCCCGAGGCGGTGACGTGGTACCAGGAGAAGATCGGGAACCTGATCCGGATGGGCGTCGGCGCCATCAAGGTGGACTTCGGCGAAGCGGCGCCCCTGACGGGGGTGTATGCGTCGGGCCGGACGGGATTCTACGAGCACAACCTCTACCCGCTTCGCTACAACAAGGCCGTGGCGGACATCACGAAGCAGGTCTCCGGAGAGGACGTCATCTGGGCCCGGAGCGCCTGGGCCGGCAGCCAGCGCTATCCGCTGCACTGGGGCGGCGACTCGGGCAATCTCGACCAGTCGATGCTGTCGCAGCTCCGCGGCGGCCTGTCCTTTGGCCTGAGCGGCTTCACCTTCTGGAGCCACGACATCGGCGGGTTCTCTCAGAAGCCGCCCGAGGATCTCTACCGGCGCTGGCTGCCTTTCGGCATGCTGACGTCGCACAGCCGCGCGCACGGGGCGCCGCCGAAGGAGCCGTGGGAGTTCGGCACGGCGTTCATGGACACCTACCGGAAGGGCGTCGAGTTGAAGTACCGGCTGATGCCCTACGTGTACGCGCAGGCGAAGGACAGCGCCGAGCGGGGCCTGCCCATGGTGCGCGCGCTGTTCGTCGAGTATCCGGACGACCCGGGCTCGTGGCTGATCGAGGACGAGTACCTGTTCGGATCGGACCTCCTCGTCGCGCCGCTCTTCGAAACCGGATCGACGGGCCGGCCGGTCTACCTCCCGCCTGGCCACTGGATCGACTACCAGACCGGCAAGGCGTACGGGGCGGGCTGGCACCGGATCGAGGCGGGCCCGGTGCCCGTCGTCATGCTCGTCCGGCACACGGCGGTCCTTCCGCACATCGAGCTGGCGCAGTCCACGAAGGACATGGACTGGTCGAACCTGGAACTCGTCGTGTATGCGGACAACGCCCCGACGGCTTCAGGTCTCGTGTGCCTGCCGGCCGACAACGTCCTGCACGAGGTCGCACTCACGTTGCGCGGCAGGAGATACGTAGTGGGCGCGCATCCTCTGGCGGGGCAGTCGGCGCTGACCGTGCGCCGCTATGATGCACCCGGGAAGTGAGACCGTGCGCCGTCGTGTTGAACACCCGGAACGCGAGCCCCTGACGTGGATGCGCAGCCGGGCTCGATGTGAGGAACGCCATGCCTGTCGCGAAGCTGCTGGTTCTTGGTCTGCTCGCCGTGCTCGTGCCGCAGGCCGCCCCGACGCCGAGCGCGCTGGAGTCCGGCCCTGCCGGCTGGACGGATCTGCTGGCCGACCGGACCATGGAGCCATGGGTCCGGGTGCCACTCGGTGCCGCGGGGAAGCTGCCGGCTGGCGCGGCTGACGCGCCGTCGCCCTGGACGCTGAACCCGGCCGACGGCGTCCTCACGTGCGACGGCACGAAGGCCGGCCACGAGATGCTCCGCCTGGCCGAGGAAGTCGGCGACATGGTGCTGCACGTCGAGTGGCGCTTCGCGAAACTCGAAGGGGAGCCCCCGTACAACAGCGGCGTCTACCCGCGCGTCAACGCCGACGGCTCGGCGTGGTTCCAGGCCCAGACCGGGCCGGCCGGCGGCTACCTCTTCGGGAACGTGCCGGTGGACGGAAAGCCGCAGCGCGTGAACCTGCGCGAGAAGATGATCGAGAACCGGGTGAGGCCGGCGGGGGAGTGGAACACGTACGAGATCCGCGCCGTGGGCCGGACACTGGCCCTCTGGGTCAACGGCGCCGTCGTCAGCGAGTA
>CAZBIP010000080.1:11371-13481 GCA_964491885.1 uncultured Vicinamibacterales bacterium | reverse complement strand
TCGGCGCCCGCGGGCCCGCCCGGCGCCGTGCTCATCGACCGGACGTCGAGGCTCGGCACGTCCGTCTGGTGCACCAGGTCGGTGACGATCGTCGGCTTGCCGGCCGCGAGGCACCGCAGCCACGCCGCCGACGTTTCGCGCCCCGTCGGCCAGCGCAGGTTCAGGCACACGTCGACGGCCGCCAGGTAAGCCGGCAGTTCCTCGTCCGCCACGTAACCCGCCTCGACCAGGCAGTCTGCGACACCCAGTTCGTGCGCCTGCGCCATGAGATCGTAGTACGTCACCGGCTCGCCGACGGTGAGGATTCGCAGATTCGGCACCGACCGCGCCACGTGCGCCAGCGCGCGAAGCACGGCCGTCAGCCCCTTCTCCGGCGTGACCCGCCCGAACGACCCGAAGACCACGGCGCCGTCCGGAATGCCGTGGCGGCGCCGGACGTCTGCCGCCGCCTCGAGCGGCACGGATGGGTCGGGCACGCCCATGTGGAGGCGGACGATCTCGCGGTCCGGAAACCGGTCCTTCAGGTCCTCCGCGAGGGAGGGGCTGTGAACCGCGATCAGGCGGGCCGCCTCGACGGGGACCCGCACCATGGGCCAGAAATAGCAGAGGGTGGCGCCGAGTCCGGCCACCACCAGGTCGGCGAGCAGCGGCGACACGCCTGGATGACTGTAGGTAAACTCCGCCGCGTAATCGGTTTCGCGGCGCTGGCGGATGAGCGCCTGCGCCCGGGCCTGGTGAAGTTGCGCGTCGTGCAGCACGACGAGGCCCGGATGGCGCACCAGGTAGGGCCACATGTAGTCGTGCGCCGTCCCGTTGCCCAGGTGGTACACGACGACGTCATAGGCGCGCCGCGCCCGGCGCCACACGAACTCGTGCGCGCCCCGGATGGCGACGCCGGGGATCGGAGCAACCCGGCCCGTTGCCTCCTGCCCGAGCGTGTCGTCGACGAACGCGTCGATGTCGTGGCCCCTCAGCCCGGCGAGCACGTCGGCGCTGTACGCGGCGATGCCGGATCGGTGCGGCGGGAGCGGGCTGAACCAGGCGATCCTCATGGCGCCTCCACGCTACCACACCCGATGCCTCCCGCCCGCCACGCGGCGAGAGCCGCGTCGGACGAGCGCCTAGCGCCTAGCCCCTGCGCCTGGCCCCTCGTCTCAGTACTTTGTCTTGCCCCTCCTTCCCTTCCTCCGATAGCATGAACCTCACCTATGCAGGGCTGGCTGTCCATCCTCCTGCTCACCGCCCTCGGCCTCGCCTTCGCCGTGGTGTCCATCGTGGCGTCGCGCTTCCTCGCGCCGAGGAAGCGGACCCCCGAGAAGGACGCTCCGTACGAGTGCGGCATGCCGCCGGTCGGGGACGCCCGCGAGCGCCACTCGGTGAAGTTCTACCTGGTGGCCATGATCTTCCTGCTGTTCGACATCGAGGTGGCGTTCCTCTACCCCTGGGCGATGGCCATCCGCGACCTGCAGTGGATCGGGTTCGTCCAGGTGCTCGTGTTCTTCCTGATCCTGGTGGCGGGCTACGTCTACGTCTGGAAGCAGGGCGTGCTCGACTGGAACCGCCGGTAGGCGGGCGCCCCCGCGGCCGGACCCGCGGGACGGGCGTTGCGGCGACGGACGACCGATGGCACCTGAGTGGGACATCCCGATCCTGACGACGACCGTCGACAAGATGGCGCAGTGGGCGCGTCGCTCGTCGATCTGGCCGGTCACCCTCGGCCTCGCGTGCTGCGCCATCGAGATGATGTCGATGGCCGCGTCCCGCTACGACATCGCGAGGTTCGGGGCGGAGGTGTTCCGCGCGTCGCCGCGTCAGGCCGACCTCATGATCGTGGCGGGCCGGCTGTCGCGGAAGATGGCGCCGGCGGTGCGGCGGATCTACGACCAGATGCCCGAGCCGAAGTGGGTGATCTCGATGGGCGCCTGCGCGTCGTGCGGAGGCGTCTTCGACAATTACGCCATCGTCCAGGGGTGCGACCAGGTCGTGCCCGTGGACGTCTTCGTGCCCGGCTGCCCGCCGCGGCCCGAGGCGCTGATGTACGCCATCGTCACGCTGCAGCGCAAGATCGACCGGCAGCGGGCGTTCGCGTATCCCGCGGCGAGGTCGTGAC
>CAZBIP010000080.1:3721-11271 GCA_964491885.1 uncultured Vicinamibacterales bacterium | reverse complement strand
GCCGGCGCGGCTGCGCGTGAAGGTGAGGCTGGGCGGCGGCGAGCCGCACGTCGCGTCCGTGACCGGGCTGTGGCCGTCGGCCGGGTTCCTCGAGCGCGAGGTCTGGGATCTGTTCGGCGTCGTGTTCGACGGCCATCCGGACCTGCGCCGGCTGCTGACGCCGGAGGACTGGGCCGGGCATCCCCTCCGCAAGGACTACCCGCTCCAGGTGGACGTCCCGGTCGCGTTCCACGAGCCCCTCCAGGTGACGGAAGATCAATTCCGGGATCGGATCCGGAAGGACCGGCGCGTGCGCGGAGGCGAGATCTGATGCCCGAGGCCTTCGCCGACCTCGTCGCCCGCCGCCTGGACGATGCGGCCCGGTTGCACGCGGAGTGCCGGTCCGCGGCGGCGCCGGCGGCCGAGGCGGCCGAGGCGATGCTGACCGCGATCAGGGGCGGGGGCAAGGTGCTCGTCTGCGGGAACGGCGGGAGCGCGTCCGACGCCCAGCACTTCGCCGCGGAGTTCGTCGGCCGGTTCCAGATCAACCGCCCGGCGATGGCGTCGCTGGCGCTCACGACCGACACGTCGATCCTGACCGCGATCGCGAACGACTTCTCCTACGACGAGGTCTTCTCGCGCCAGGTCGAGGCGCTCGGCGCGCCCGGGGACGTGCTGCTGGGCATTTCGACGAGCGGTGCGTCGCAGAGCGTCCTGGCGGCGTTCGCGCTGGCGAAGGCGCGGGGGATCGTCACGGTGGCGCTGACCGGCCGGGACGGCGGCGCGATCGGCGCGGCGGCCGACATCCACGTCAACGTGCCGGCGGTCTCGACGGCGCGCGTGCAGGAGGTGCACCGCACGCTGATGCACGCCATCTGCGAGCTGGTCGAGCGGGAGCTGTATGGCTGAGCGGCGCACCGAGATCCTCACCGTCAACATGGGGCCGCAGCACCCCAGCACGCACGGCGTGCTCCGCCTCGTGCTCGAGCTCGACGGCGAGACGGTCCTGTCGGTGTTGCCCACGATCGGGTACCTCCACACCGGGATCGAGAAGACGGCGGAGCGCAAGAAGTGGCAGCAGGTGGTGCCGCTCGTCGAGCGGATGGACTACCTCAGCGCCCACTCGAACAGCCTGGCGTACGCCCTCGCCGTCGAGAAACTGCTCGGCCTCGAGATGCCGGAGCGGGTCCGGTGGATCCGGGTGCTGCTGGCGGAACTGCAGCGCCTGAACAGCCACCTCGTGTGGCTCGGGACCCACGTGATGGATCTCGGCGCCACGACGGTGATGCTCTACACGTTCAACGAGCGCGAGCTCATCCTGAACGTGAACGAGCTCATCGCCGGGTTCCGGATGTTCCCGAGCTACGTCCGCGTGGGGGGCCTGCGCGAGGACCTGCCCGACGGGTTCCACGACGCGGTCCGGCACATCCTGGACCGTCTGCCGGGCCGGATCGGCGTGTGCGAGGACCTGCTCTCGAAGAACGAGATCTTCCTCAGGCGCACCCGCGGCGTCGGCGTGCTGTCGAGGGCGGACACGCTGGCGTGGGGGCTGGTCGGGCCGATCGCGAGGGCCTCCGGCGTCCCCTACGACGTGCGCAAGGCGTTCCCGTACTGCGGCTACGAGACGTTCGACTTCGAGGTGCCCGTCGGGGCGGCCGGCGACGTCTACGACCGGTACATGGTGCGCGTCGAGGAGATGCGGCAGAGCGTGCGGCTCTGCCGGCAGGCGCTCGCGCGCATCACGCCGCGGGGCGAGTATGCGGCCAGGGACGCGCGCGTCGTGCCGCCGCCGAAGGACAAGGTTTACACGGAGATGGAAGCGCTCATCCAGCACTTCCTGATCTTCTCGCAGGGCTTCACCGTGCCCGCCGGCGAGGCGTACGTGCCCGTGGAGGGGCCGCGGGGCGAGCACGGCTGCCACGTCGTGTCGGACGGCGGCAACAGGCCCTCGCGCGTGAAGATGCGATCGCCGTCGCTGCTCGCGTGCCAGGCGATCGGCACGATGGCGGTCGGCGGGCTGATTGCGGACGTCGTGGCCAGCATCGGGTCGGCGGACGTCATCATGGGGGACGTGGACCGGTGAGCTTTCACCCGAAGATGCCGTACGAGACCGGGCTGCACCAGTCGGCGCGCGAGCGGCCGGCCCCGGGGGAGGCGTTCGCGTTCACGCCCGAGCGGAGGGCGCGCCTCGAGGCGATCGCGGAGCGGTACCCGCCCGAGCGCCGCCGGTCCGCGCTGCTGCCCGCGCTCTACCTCGTGCAGCAGCAGCAGGGCTACGTGAGCGCGCGCGCCATGGAGCACGTGGCGGAGGTCATCGGCGTGACGCCGGCCGAGGTGGAGGACGTCGTGACCTACTACACGATGTTCCACGCGAAGCCGGTGGGCACCTACGTCCTGCAGGTCTGCCGGACGCTGTCGTGCGCGCTGAACGGCGCCGAGCGCGTGACGGACGTGCTCGCGCGCAAGCTCGGCATCAAGCCCGGCGAGACGGATCCGACCGGCACGTTCACGCTCGTCGAAGTGGAGTGCCTCGGGGCGTGCGACCGGGGGCCGGTGGTGATGGTCAACGATCACTGGCACGAGTGCGTGACGCCCGAGGGCGCCGAGCGCCTCGTGGACGACCTGAAGGAGAAGGGGATGGCCGCCCTCAGCGGGTGCCATCTCCGCGTGGAACGCGGTGAGTAGCTTGTCAGAAGACAGGAGTCAGAAGTCAGGAGTCAGAATGAGACGCTGCCGCGCGGCGGGATTCTGTCTCCTGACTCCTGTCTCCTGACTTCTTGTGATGAATATGGATCCAGTCCTCACCCCCTTCGTCCGTGAGCCGAACAGCTTCACGCTCGAGGTGTCGCTGCGGCACGGCGCCTACGAGGGGCTGCGCAAGGCGCTCTCGATGGAGCCCGGGAAGGTCATCGACGCCGTGAAGGCGTCCGGCCTGCGCGGCCGCGGGGGCGCGGGGTTCCCGACGGGGATGAAGTGGGGCTTCGTGCCGAAGGACTCCCCGAAGCCCAAGTACGTCTGCTGCAACGCGGACGAGAGCGAGCCGGGGACGTTCAAGGACCACGTCCTGATGGAGCGCAACCCGCACCTCGTCCTCGAGGGCGTGGCGGTCGCGTGCTACGCCATCGGGGCGAAGACCGGCTACATCTACATCCGCGGCGAGTTCCTGCACGTGGCCGAGGTGCTCGAGGCGGCGATCGCCGAGGCGCGCGCGGCCGGGTATCTCGGCCGGAACATCCTCGGGTCCGGGTTCGACTGCGACGTCCACGTGCACCGCGGCGCCGGCGCGTACGAGGCCGGCGAGGAGTCGGCGCTGCTCGAGTCGCTCGAGGGCAAGCGCGCCCAGCCTCGGCTGCGCCCGCCGTTTCCCGCGGTGGTCGGCCTCTACGGGTGCCCGACCGTCATCAACAACGTCGAGACCCTCGCCAACGTGCCGCTCATCCTCGTGAAGGGGCCCGAGTGGTTCGCCTCGATCGGGCCCGAGCAGAACACCGGGCCGAAGCTCTTCTGCGTGAGCGGGCACGTCGTGAAGCCGGGCGTCTACGAGGCGTCGATGCACACGACGCTGCGGCAGCTCATCTACGACTACGCGGGCGGGATCCGCGGCGGCCGGGCGCTCAAGGCCGTCATCCCGGGCGGGTCGTCCACGCCGGTGCTGCTGCCGGACGCGATCGACGCGCCGGCGAGCTTCGACGGCATGGTCAAGGCCGGATCGATGCTCGGCTCGGCGGCGATGATCGTGATGGACGACACCACGTGCATGGTGTGGGCCGCCGAGAACCTGATTCACTTCTACCGCCACGAGTCCTGCGGCAAGTGCACGCCGTGCCGGGAGGGCTCGGACTGGATGCTCAAGATCCTGCACAAGATCGAGCGCGGCGAGGGCGAGATGCGCGACCTCGATCTGCTCGAGAGCGTCGCGCGCAACATCGCCGGCAAGACGCTGTGCCCGTTCGGCGACGCCGAGGTGGCGCCGGTGCTGAGCACGCTGCAGCACTTCCGCCACGAGTACGAGGCGCACGTCCGCGAGGGCCGCTGCCCGCTGCACGCGGGCTGGAGGCGGGACTGATGGGGGCCGGGGGCTGGGGGCTAGGGGCTGGGGGCTGGATGCTCCCCAGCGTGACACCGTGCTCGATTCCGCATTCTGAATTCCGGATTCTGGATTCTGACTTCTGGCTTCTGACTTCTGAGTCCCGATGATTCCTCTGTACGTCGCCCAGATCGGCGTCGTGTTCGCGGTCTTCGTCATGCTGCTGCTGGCGGCGGCCGTGATGGTGTACTCGGAGCGCAAGGTCGCCGGGTTCATCCAGCAGCGCTACGGCCCGTACCTCGTGGGCCCCAGGGGCGCGCTCCAGCCCATCGCCGACGTCATCAAGCTGATCCTGAAGGAGCCCCTGCAGCCCGTCGCCGCCGATCGCGTCCTCTACTACGTCGCGCCGCTCCTCTCCGCGACGGCGGCCTTCGCGGCCTTCGCCGTCGTGCCCTTCGGCGCCGAGACGACGCTGTTCGGCCTGCTCGAGGAGCCGGTGCGGCTGCAGGTCGCCGACGTGAACGTGGCGGTGCTGGTGATTTTCGCCATCACCTCCATCAGCATCTACGGCATCGTCCTGGCGGGCTGGAGCTCGAACAGCAAGTATTCGCTGCTCGGGGCGCTCCGTTCGGCCTCCCAGATGATCAGCTACGAGCTGTCGTACGGCGTCTCGCTGGCGGCGGTGCTGCTCATCGCGGGCTCGCTGTCGCTCACGGAGATCGTCGACGCGCAGCGGGGCACGTGGTTCGGCATCATCCCGCGCTGGAACGTGTTCGTCCAGCCGCTGGGCTTCGTCATCTTCATGATCGCCGGCGTGGCCGAGACGAACCGCGCGCCGTTCGACTTCCCCGAGGCGGAGCAGGAGCTGGTGGCGGGCTACCACACCGAGTACAGCAGCACGCCGTTCATGATGTTCTTCCTCGCGGAGTACATCAACATGGTCACGACCGCCGCCGTGGCGGCGAACCTGTTCCTCGGCGGCTGGCACGGGCCGTTCCTGCCCGAGTGGCTCGGGTGGATCTGGTTCCTCGTCAAGACGGGGGCGATCCTGTTCTTCTACATCTGGATGCGGTGGACGCTCCCGCGCCTGCGGTACGACCAGCTGATGCAGTTCGGGTGGAAGGTCATGCTGCCGCTCGCGGCGCTCAACCTGATCCTGACGGCGGCGGGGGTGATTTCCGTTGGGCACTGAGATGCTGCTGTTCCTGCTCTTCGCCGCCGTCGCCGTCGCGGCCTCGCTCGCGGTGGTGCTCGGCCGCAACCCGATGCACAGCGTGCTGCTGCTCATCGTGTCCTTCGCCGCGCTCGCGGCGCTGTACATCGGGCTCGAGGCGCCCTTCGCCGCCGTCGTGCAGATCATCATCTACGCCGGCGCGATCATGGTGCTCTTCCTCTTCGTCGTGATGCTCCTGAACGCGCACCGGGAGGACCCGGGGGACGGCGCGGCCGGGCCGGAGGCCGGGCCGGGGGCGGCCCCGGCCGGGACGCGCAGCGCGACGCCGCTCGTGGCGGGTGCCGTGATGGCGGCCGTGCTCGTCGCGGAGCTCGCCTGGGCGCTCGCCCGGACCCGGGGAACAGTCGGGCGGACGGGCGGGCGCGGGGACGGCCCCTCCGCGCTGCAGTCGGTCCGCGAGCTCGGCCGCGTGCTCTACACGGACTACTCGCTCGCGTTCGAGGTCACCTCGCTGCTCATCATCGTGGCCATGGTCGGCGCCGTCGTGCTGGCCAGGCGGGAGTCATAGCGCGATGGTGCCGCTCCCTTACTACCTGCTCTTGTCCGCCGTCCTGTTCGCCACGGGCACCATCGGCGTCTTCCTGCGCCGCAACGTGATCACCGTGCTCCTGTCCATCGAGGTGATGCTGAACGCCGTCAACCTGGCGTTCATCAGCTTCGGCCGGTTCCAGGGATCGGTGGACGGCCAGGTCATCATGTTCTTCGTCGTCACCGTGGCGGCGGCCGAGGCGGCCGTCGGGCTGGCGCTGGTCATCGCGCTGTTCCGGCACCGCGAGTCGCTCAACCCCGATGCGTTCACGAGCCTGAGGTGGTGAGGGGATCCGTGCTGCTCCTCGTTCCGTTGCTGCCGTTCGCCGGGTTCCTCGTCAACGCCGCCGTCGGGAGGCGCCTGTCGAAGTCGGTCTCCGGCGGCGTGGCCTGTGCCGCGATGTTCGCGTCGTTCCTCGTGTCGGCGTGGTCGGTCTGGTCCCTCGTCCAGCTCCCGGCCGGCGGGCGCAGCCTCGTCCAGGAGGTCGCGCCGTGGATCGAGTCGGGCGCGCTCTCGGTGCCGTTCACGCTCCGCCTCGACCCGCTCGGCGCGGTGATGATCCTCGTCGTCTCGTTCGTGGGGTTCCTGATCCACGTCTATTCGACCGCCTACATGCACGAGGAGCGCGGGAGCGAGTACGCGCGGTACTTCTCGTACCTGAACCTGTTCGCCGCGTTCATGCTCGTGCTCGTGCTCGGCGCGAGCTTCCCCGTGATGTTCGTCGGGTGGGAGGGCGTCGGGCTCTGCTCCTACCTCCTGATCGGGTTCTGGTTCACGAAGCAGTCCGCGTCCGACGCCGGCAAGAAGGCGTTCGTCGTCAACCGCATCGGCGACTTCGGGTTCCTCCTGGGCGTCTTCCTGATCTGGGTGACGTTCGGCACGCTCGACTTCCAGGACGTGGCCGGCCTGGCGGCGCAGGTGCCGCCGGAGGCCGGGTTCGGCGTGATCTCGCTGGCCACGCTGCTCCTGTTCGTCGGGGCGACCGGGAAGTCGGCGCAGATCCCGCTCTACGTCTGGCTGCCCGACGCGATGGAAGGCCCGACGCCCGTCTCTGCGCTGATTCACGCCGCGACGATGGTCACCGCGGGCGTGTACATGATCGGGCGCAACGCGGTGCTCTTCGGGCACGCGCCCGAGACCATGGCCGTCGTCGCGGCCATCGGCGTGGCCACGGCGCTCATGGCCGGCACGATCGGCCTCGTGCAGAACGACATCAAGCGCGTGCTGGCGTATTCGACCGTGTCGCAGCTCGGACTGATGTTCGTCGCGATGGGCGTCGGCGCGTTCGCGGCGGGCATCTTCCACCTCTACACGCACGCGTTCTTCAAGGCGCTGCTGTTCCTGGGATCCGGCGCGGTCATCCACGCGCTGGCGGGGGAGCAGGACGTCCGGAAGATGGGCGGCCTCCGGCGCGAGTTGCCGGTGACGTACTGGACGTTCCTGATTGGCGCGCTCGCCATTTCGGGGGTGCCGCTCCTGTCGGGCTTCTTCAGCAAGGACGAGATTCTCTGGAAGGCGTTCTCGGGCGGGCACACGCTCGTGTGGGCCGTGGCGGTCGTGGCTTCGCTGCTGACGGCGATCTACATGTTCCGCCTCGTCTTCCTCACGTTTCATGGCTCGCGGTCTCCCGCGAGCCATGATCTCGCCGTAGCTGGGCATGATCACGCCAGCGGAGGCGGGCACGACGCGCCCCCCGCGATGGCCATCGTCCTGGTGCTGCTCGCGATCGGCTCGGTCGTGGCCGGCTACGTCGGCGTGCCGGCCGTGCTCGGCGGATCCAA
>CAZBIP010000080.1:0-3621 GCA_964491885.1 uncultured Vicinamibacterales bacterium | reverse complement strand
GGCGGCCACAGCTCCGAGGACCACGCCGCCGAGCTCGGCCTCATGGCCTTCTCGAGCGGCATCGCGCTGGCGGGCATCGGCATCGCCGCCTACTTCTTCCTGCGGCGCCGTGACGCCGCCGACGCCGTGGCGGCGCGCTTCGCCGGCCTGCACAGGCTGCTCTTGAACAAGTACTACGTGGACGAGATCTACGACGCGGCGATCGTGCGGCCGCTCACGCGCGGATCCGAGCGCGCGCTGTGGAAGGCGGTGGACGCCGGCGTCATCGACGGGGCCGTCAACGGCGCCGGCTCGCTCGTCAACGTTTCCGGCGCGGTGCTGAGGCGGCTCCAGACGGGGTCGATGCGCGCCTACGCGCTGTCGGTCTTCGTGGGCGTCGTCGTGATCCTGGGGTACTACGTATGGCGGTAGCGCCGATCCTCACCCTGCTGATCGTGCTGCCCCTCGCCGCGGCCGCGGTGCTCCTCGCCGTGCCGGGCCGCGACGGCGCGCGCGACGGCTTCGTCCGGCGGTTCGCCCTCGGCGCGTCCCTCGCCGAGTTCGCCGCGACGCTGTGGATGTGGGCGCGGTTCGACCCTTCGTCTGCGGACTTCCAGATGGTCGAGCGCGTGGACTGGATCCCCGCGTTCGGCATCCAGTACGCCGTCGGGGTCGACGGCATCAGCCTCTTCCTCGTCGTCCTGACCGGGTTCCTGACGCCGCTGGCCCTGCTGGGATCGTGGCGGTCCGTCCACAAGAAGGTGAAGGCGTTCTCCGCGTTCATGCTCGTCCTCGAGAGCGCGATGGTGGGCGTGTTCCTCTCCCTGGACATGTTCCTGTTCTACGTGTTCTGGGACGCCATGCTCATCCCGATGTACTTCCTCATCGGGGTCTGGGGCTACGAGCGGCGCGTGTACGCGGCCGTCAAGTTCATCCTCTTCACGATGGCCGGCAGCGTGCTCATGCTGGTGGCCATCCTCGCCGTGGCGTACCTGCACAGCGCGGCGACGGGCGCGTACAGCTTCGACTACGAGGCCTGGCTGAAACTGGGCCTGCCGCTGGGGACGCAGATCTGGCTGTTCCTGGCGTTCGCCGTCGCGTTCGCCATCAAGGTGCCGATGTTCCCCTTCCATACCTGGCTGCCCGACGCGCACGTCGAGGCGCCCACCGCGGGGTCCGTGATCCTGGCCGGCGTGCTCCTCAAGATGGGCACGTACGGGCTGCTCCGGTTCGCGTTCCCGCTCTTCCCGCAGGCCGCCGTGCAGTTCGCCCCCGTGCTGGCCGTGCTCGCCGTCGTCGGCATCGTGTACGGCGCGCTCGTGGCGATGGTCCAGCCGGACATGAAGAAACTGGTGGCGTACTCGAGCGTGAGCCACCTCGGCTTCGTCGTGCTGGGCCTCACCGCGATGAACCTCCAGGGCGTGCAGGGCGCCGTCTACCAGATGCTGAACCACGGCGTCTCCACCGGCGCGCTGTTCCTCATCGTCGGCATGCTGTCGGACCGGCGCCATACGCGGCTCATCGCGGAGTTCGGCGGCCTGAAGCACGTCATGCCGCGCCTCGTGGCCGCGTTCTTCGTGATCACGCTGTCGTCGATCGGGCTGCCCGGGCTGAACGGGTTCGTCGGCGAGTTCCTGATCCTGCTCGGCGCGTTCGCGTGGAACCCGTGGCTGGCGGCCGTGGCCGCGAGCGGCGTCATCCTGTCGGCGGTCTACATGCTCTGGATGTTCCAGCGCGTGAACTACGGGCCCGTGACCAACCCGAAGAACGAGGGCCTGCCGGACATGGACCGCCGCGAGGGCTGGGTGCTCGTCCCGGCCATCGCGATGGCCGTCTTCATGGGCGTGGCGCCGTGGGTCTTCCTGAACCCGATGAAGCCCTCGGTCGAGCGCATCGTGTCGCGGATGGCCGACGCGGAGCCCGCGAGGGCCGTGCGTGTCGAAAAGGGGCCAGGCCCCATTTCCGTTTCTGCGACGTCTGACGCGCCTGCCGCGGCGGGCGTTGCGGCGGGGGCCGTCCCCGTGCATCCCAGGTGAGCGGCGTGACCACCATTGGCCAGGCGCTGAGCGGCATCGTTCCTGTCATTTGTGTGACGCTGGCGGGTCTCGCCTGCATGCTCGCCGAGGCGTTCCGCCGGCCGGGCGAGCGGATGCCCATCGGCGGGCTCGGCCTCATCGGCCTCGCCGGCGCCGGCTCGGCGATCCTGCTGCTGTGGGGGCGGCGCGCGTCGAGCTTCGGCGTGGCCACGGCCGACGATTTCGGGCTCTTCGTTCAGCTCGTGCTCGTCGGCGTCGGCGTCCTGACGGTGGTCTTCTCGTCGTCGCTCGTCGAGCGCGAAGGGCTCCCGCCGGGCGAGTACTACGCCCTCATCATGTTCGCCCTGGCCGGCATGATGCTGATGGCAGTGGCCACCGACCTCCTGATCGTCTTCCTGGCGCTGGAGGTGTTCTCGCTGGCCCTCTACGTCCTGACCGGGATGCGGCGCCGGGTCTACGCCAGCACCGAGGGGGCGTTCAAGTACTTCGTGCTCGGCGCGTTCTCGAGCGCGTTCTTCCTCTACGGCATCGCGTTCGCGTTCGGCCTGTCGGGCAGCACGCACCTCGATCGGCTCTCTGCGTTCGTGCAGATCCACGCGTCGGCCGGAGGCGTCCTGCTCCTCGTCGCCATGGGCCTGCTGCTCGTCGGGTTCGCGTTCAAGGTGGCGGCCGTGCCGTTCCACATGTGGACGCCGGACGCCTACGAGGGCGCGCCGACGCTGGTCACGGGATTCATGTCGACCGCCGTGAAGGCAGCCGCCTTCGCCGCGTTCATCCGCGTGTTCCTGTACGTGTTCGAGCCGCTTCGCGCCGACTGGCTGCCGGTCCTGTGGGTGCTCGCCGTGTGCACCATGGTCCTCGGCTCCGTCGTCGGCGTCGTGCAGCAGAACCTGAAGCGGATGCTGGCGTATTCGAGCATCGCCCACGCCGGGTACCTGCTCGTGGCGCTCGCGTCGGGCGACGAGGTCGGCCGCGCCTCGATCCTCTTCTACCTCGTCGTCTATGCGATCACCAACCTCGGCGCCTTCGCCGTGCTCGCGCTGCTCGACGCCCGCGAGGCGCCCATGCAGACCCTCGACGACTACCGGGGCCTGTGGCACCGCCATCCCGCGATGGCGGCGCTGCTCGCCGTGTTCCTGCTGTCGCTCGGCGGCTTCCCGCCGTTCGCGGGCTTCGTGGCGAAGTGGTACGTGTTCACCGCCGCCGTGCGGGCCGAGTTGTACGCCCTGGCCGTCATCGGCGTGCTGACCAGCGTCGTGTCGGTGTTCTTCTACCTGCGCGTCATCGTGATGATGTACATGACCGGCAAGTCCGAGGCGGCCGGCGCCGCCGCGCTCCCGCGCGTGCCGCATCCGGCGCTCGCGGCCCTGTGGCTCTCGGTCGCCGCGCTGCTCTACCTCGGCGTCCTGCCGTCGCGCGTCCTCGACATCGCCGCCCGCTCCGTTGCCGGCGCGTTCTGACCGAGTCGGCCGATAGGGACAAGGGGCAAGGGACAAGGGGCAAGGCCGGGCTTGCCGCGCCGAAGCCGGCCCTCGGCTCGCGGGTGCACTCGCGCGCTCAGGGCAGGCCGGCAGGCCGCTTGGCGGAGGCGGGGATTCGGGGCTCG
>CAZBIP010000079.1:11858-13550 GCA_964491885.1 uncultured Vicinamibacterales bacterium | reverse complement strand
CAGGCCGAAGGCGCGCCGGCCCCTACTAAGGTGTTCGAACCCATCCCGCCAGCTCGGGTCGTCAGGGACTATTCGAAGGAGAGCCCCGTGAGCGAGGCGGTCTTTGCCGCCTATCGGCAGCAGTACTCGTACGACCCGCTCCCGCTGGAGGCGCGCACCGAAGCGCGAGTCGAGGGGGATGAGTGGACCCGGGAAAGGGTGTCGTTCACCGCTGCCTACGGCGGAGAGCGCGTCATCGCCCAGGTCTTCCTTCCCGTCGGCGTCCGGCCTCCGTATCAGGTCGTCGTCTACTTTCCCGGCTCGGCGGCGGTGACGGCAGGCCCGTCAGACTTGGTCGAGAAGGCGTTCGAGTTCTTCAACAACGTCGCGTTTCTCGCCAGGGGTGGCCGGGCGGTGGTCTACCCGGTGTACCAAGGCACCCACGAACGGCGAGCTTCGCGGTCTCCGTCCTTCCACGCTTCGTGCGAAGAGACGCACGAGTTCTCCTCGTACCAGCGGCAGCTCGTCCAGGACCTCCGGCGCACTCTCGACTATCTGGAAACCCGGTCGGACATGGACTCGTCTCGAATCGCGTTCGATGCGTGGAGCTGGGGAGGCAGTGTGGCGCCTCTCGCTCTTGGCGTGGAGACCCGGTTCAAGGCCGCCATCGTCATTGCCGGTGGCCTCATGTCGTCCTGCCGAAGCCTGCCCGACGCGGACGGAGTGAACTTCGCTTCCCGCGTGAGGACGCCCATCCTGATGCTGCACGGCCGGTACGACTTGAATGTGCCCTGGGAGACCGAGGGGAAGCCCCTCTACGCTCTTCTGGGCACCCCGGCACCGGACAAACTGCTCAAGCTGTACGACACCGACCACTTCATCTCGCGCACGGATCTGATCCAGGAATCGCTCGCCTGGCTCGACAAGTATCTCGGGCCGGTCACGCGGTGATCACCTCACGCCAGATCGTCGAGCTGCACGGCCAGCGCCTTCGCCAGTTTTCGCAGAAGGGACACAGACGGCTCCCCCCTGCCGGATTCCAGCTTCGAGACGTGGGCGGGCGTGACCCCGGCGGTCGAGGCCAGCCTCGCGGCCGTCATGCCGCGATGTTCGCGCCAGACGCGCAGCCGGTTCTCGCCCGCCAGCAGCCGGTCGACGACGGCGATCGGAACGGTGTCAACCTCCCCTTTCGCGTAGCGCCTCGCGAAGCGCGCCAGCCGGGCGGCGTCATCGGCATCGTCGGCAAGCTCCCGCAGCGCCAGGTACTCGGCATACGGCATCAGGGCAAAAGTCGGCTTGCCGTTGGCCTCGAGAATCTGAACACTCATCGGTACACCTCGGCGCGTTTCGCGATCCGAATGACCTGCACAACGACGCGATCTCGATCGAGCAGGTAGACAATCCGCCAGTCGCCCACCCGCAGCCGAAAGCCCGGATGCGCAGTCAGCTGCCTGACGTTGGCGGTATGGTACGGGTCCCGCGCGAGGGCGTCGAGCCGTCCCCGAATGCGCAGTGCCTGGCTCCTGGGCATACGGAGCAGCGCTCTGACGGCCTCTCGACTGAACTCGATCGTCCACACGATCGAATATTAACTCTCAGACATCTTCGAGTCAACTGAAAAGCTCGCCCTCGTATCGCGCGCCCTGGGCACTCAGGCCGTGCGAGCGGGCGTCGTTCTCGGCCGCCTCGCCGCCGCCTCGAACTCGTCGATCC
>CAZBIP010000079.1:0-11758 GCA_964491885.1 uncultured Vicinamibacterales bacterium | reverse complement strand
GGCCATCTGCTGGTGGCCGATCGGAGGTTTGCCGCTCATGTTCCTGCCCGGCCGACAGGTCTCGCGTTCCGCTCACTCGTCCATCCGCCCGATTCATGCTCGTTCGGCGAGACGGAAGCTTGCGCCTGCTGCCGTAGCCCTCGCGGCGCTCGCCCTGGCGTCCGCCTGCGGCGGCGGTGCCGGCGGGGACCGGGGGCGGGGCGCCGGCGGGGGCGTGGCCGTCCACACCACCGACGTCCAGCGGATGCAGATCCAGCGCCAAATCGACCTGGCCGGCACGCTGCTCTCGCCCGATCAGGCCCGCGTCAGTTCCGAGGCCGCCGGGGTGGTCCGGCGCGTGGTCGTGGAGATCGGCCGCGAAGTGGCTGCGGGCGCGCCGTTGGTCGAGATCGAGCCGCGAGAACTGGCGCTCGCCCTCGAGCGCGCCGAGGCCGCGCTGCTCCAGACCCGCGCCCAGCTGGGCATGACCGGGCCCGTCGGGAGCGCCGACGCGCCGCCGCCGGATGCCGAGATCGCGTCGGTCAAGACGGCCACGGCGAACCTCGACGACGCCCGCGCCGCGTACGAGCGGGCGAAGGCCCTCAACGCGCGCGGCATCACGTCGGCCGAGGTGCTGCAGGCGGCCGAAACGCGCTTCAAGGTGACCGAGGCCGGCTACGAGTCCGCCCTCGATTCGGTCCGCGCCACCAAGGCGCTGCTGCGGGACCGCCGGGCGGCCTACGCGCTCGCGCTCAAGCAGCTCGGTGACGCGGTGGTCCGGGCCCCGATCGCGGGCGTCGTCTCGGAGCGGCCGGTGCAGGTCGGCGAGTACATCGGCGAGCGGACGGTGGTGGCCACCATCGTGCAGATGCACCCGCTGAAGCTCAGGACGGGCGTCCAGGAGCGCCACGCGGGCGAGGTCGAAGCGGGACAGCCGGTGCAGTTCCGGGTCGAGGCGTTCGGCGACCGGTTGTTCACCGGCCAGGTCGCGTACCTGAGCCCGGCGCTCGACGAGACCATGCGCACGTTCGCGGTCGAGGCGCTCGTGGACAACCCCGACCGGGTGCTCAAGCCGGGGTTCTTCGCGAAAGGGGTCATCCTGACGCGCCTCGACAAGGACGTGCTGGCGGTGCCGGACGCGGCCGTGTCGGTGCTGGCGGGCGTCGCGTCGGTGTACGTGATCAAGGACGGCGCTGCGACGCAGCAGGAGATCGTCCTCGGCGTGCGGCAGGGCGACCTCTGGGAAGTGACCGAGGGACTGAAGGGCGACGAAGTGCTGGCCACGAGCCGGCTGAACGAGCTGGCGACCGGCGTGAGGGTGCGGATCCTGAAGCCGGGCGAGTCGGAGGTGGCGCCCGAGGCTGGCGGCGAGGACGGCGGCGGGCGCGGCCAGCGTGGGGAGAGCGGCGGGCGCGGTGAGCGTGGCGCGGGCGGCGGTCCGCGCGGGGCGCAGGGCGGAGCCCAGCCGGGAGGGGCGCGATGAAGCTCGCGGATGTCAGCGTCCGCCGCCCGGTCTTCGCCGTGATGATGAGCCTGGCGCTCCTCGTCCTCGGCTGGTTCTCGTACCGGCAGCTCGGCCTCGACCTGATGCCGAAGACCGACTACCCGACCGTGACCGTGTGGGCGAACCTGCCGGGCGCGAGCGCGGAGGAAATGGAGACGTCGGTCACGAAGGTGATCGAGTCGGCCGTCAACACGATCAACGGCATCGACGAGCTGCGGTGCAGCTCGAGCCAGGGGTCGGCCCGCTGCTCGATCTCGTTCAGCCTGGAGCGCGACATCGAGGCGGCGACGCAGGACGTGCGCGACAAGGTGGCGGGCGTGCAGGGCCAGTTCCCCCGCGACACCGATCCGCCCCGCATCACGAAGATCGATCCCGATTCGTCGCCGATCCTCACGCTGGTCATCTCGGCGCCGCGCTCGCGCAAGGAGGTCTCGCTCATCGCGGACCGCCAGATCAAGCAGGTGCTCGAGACGGTGCAGGACGTCGGCGAGGTGGGCTTCCAGGGCGACCGGCGGCGCGAGATCCAGATCCTGCTGAACCCGAACCGCCTCAACGCGTACGGGCTGACGACGGAGCAGGTGCGGGCGGCGGTGGCCCGTCAGAACACCGAGGTGCCGGGCGGCAGCTTCACGGCGGGTCCGTCCGACATCTCGATGCGGACGATGGGCCGGCTGCGGAACGTGCGCGACTTCGACAAGATCGTCCTGTCGTACCGCGAGGGCTCGGTCGTCCGCCTCGAGGACGTGGCGCGCGTGACGGACGCCATCGAGGAGGTCCGGAGCGAGACGACGCTCGACGGCGAGTCGGCGGTGTCGCTCACGATCCGCAAGCAGTCGGGCACGAACACGGTGACGGTGGTCGAGCGCGTGATGCAGCGCCTGGATCTCATCCAGGCCGGGCTGCCGGCCGACATCAAGGTGAAGGCGATCCGCGACCAGTCGCGGTTCATCCGGCGCTCCTTCGAGGAGATCCAGCACCACCTGATCCTCGGCGGGCTCCTGGCCTCGCTCGTCGTCTTCGTCTTCATCCGCAACCTGCGCGTCACGTTCATCGCGGCGCTGGCGATCCCGATCTCGATCGTCGGCACCTTCACGGTGATGCGGGCGCTCGGCTTCACGCTCAACAACATGACGATGCTCGCCCTGTCGCTCGCGACGGGCATCGTCATCGACGACGCGATCGTCGTGCTGGAGAACATCTTCCGGTACGTCGAGGAGAAGGGCGCGTCGCCGAAGGAGGCGGCGATCAAGGCCACGGGCGAGATCGGCCTGGCCGTCATGGCCACGACGCTGTCGCTGGTGGTGATCTTCCTGCCGGTGGCGTTCATGACCGGCCAGATCGGGCGCTACTTCTACAGCTTCGGCCTCACCTCCGCCACGGCCATCCTGCTGTCGATGTTCGTGTCGTTCACGCTGACGCCGGCGCTGTGCGGCTGGTTCCTGCGCGCCGCGGACGCGCGGCAGGGGCACCAGACGCAGTCGAAGCAGCGCGGGGCGTACGCGTGGATGGACCGCCAGTACGGGCGCATGCTGGAGTGGTCGCTGGCCCACCGGCGGGTGATGCTGGGCATCTCGGCCGCGGTCGTGCTGTCGGCGGTGGTGCTCTTCCCCTACGTGGGCAAGGAGCTGGTGCCGGACGACGACCAGAGCGAGTTCAGCGTGAACGTGCGGCTGCCGCGGGGGACGAGCTACCAGCGGAGCCTCGAGTACGTCAGGCCGATCGAGGGCGAAATCCGCGAGGTCCTCGGCGACTCCTGCGTCGCGGTGCTGGCGTCGCTGAACGCGGGCGGCGCGAACTACTGGATCCAGCTCACGCCCCTCGAGGACCGGAACCGGTCGCAGCAGGAGCTGATGGCGGCCACCCGCCGCATGCTCTCGAAGTACAGGAGCGCGCGCATCAGCGTCTCGGGCGGCACCGACATCTCGGGCGCCTCGAGCTCGGGCGGGCGGGGCGGCGGCGGCAGCACGAACCGCCTGAACATGATCGTGCAGGGCCCCGACATGGAGCAGCTGCAAATCTACTCGCAGGCGCTGCTCGAGAAGATCCGCGAGATTCCCGGCATCACCGACGCGGACACCAGCTTCGAGACGACCCAGCCGGAGCTGCGGATCACGATCGACCGCGAGCGGGCGGCCGACCTCGGCGTGCCCCTCGACGCCGTCTCGTCCAGCCTCCGGACGATGGTGGGCGGCGAGGAGGTGTCGCGCTTCCAGGACGGCGACGAACGGTACGTCGTGCGCATGCGCCTCGACGAGCCCTTCCGGCGCGACCCCTCGACGATGGGGGACCTGTTCGTGCCGGCGAGCGGCGGGCGCATGGTGCGCGTCAGCGACGTCGCCACGCTCACCATGGAGCGGGCGCCGACCTCCATCGAGCGCTACAACCGGATGCGCCAGTACTCGGTGAACGCCATGGTGGACCGCGAGCGGACGACGCTGGGCCAGGCCCTCGGCGCGGCGCGCGCCGCGGTGGGCGAGCTGGGGCTGAAGGCCGGCTACCAGGTGACCTTCGGCGGCAGCGCCCGGACGCTGGACGAGGCCTCGAGCGACTTCATGCTCGCCGTGCTCCTCGCCGTGGCGTTCATCTACATGGTGCTCGCCTCGCAGTTCAACTCGTTCATCCACCCGCTCACGATCATGACCGCGCTGCCGCTCAGCCTGCCGGCCGGCCTGCTCACGCTCATGGCCTTCGGCATGACCATCAACGTCTACAGCGCCATCGGCCTCATGATGCTGTTCGGGATCGTGAAGAAGAACTCGATCCTGCAGGTGGACTACACGAACACGCTGCGGGCGGAGGGCCTCGACAAGCACACCGCGCTCATCCAGGCGAACCACGTGCGGCTGCGGCCCATCCTGATGACGACCATCGCGATCGTCGCCGGCATGCTGCCCATCGCCTTCGGCCGCGGCGCCGGGTCGGGATCGCGGGCGTCGATGGCGGTGACGATCATCGGCGGGCAGATGCTGTGCCTGCTGCTCACGCTGCTCGTGACGCCGGTCGTCTACTCGTACTTCGACGGCATGCGCGCGTGGCGGCCGAGCGACCTGGTCGCGCTGGTGCGGCGGAGGAAGCAGGGCGCGCCGGCGCTGGAGCCGGCGGCGGAGCGCTGAGCCCGCGGCCGGGGCGCCTGGCGCTCGCGGTGTCGGGATAGAATGCGCCGGTGGGCGCGATCGGGGCCGAACTGCTCGTCATCGCCGTGCTGCTCGTCGCGAACGGCGTGTTCGCCATGGCCGAGATCGCCGTGGTCTCGGCCCGGAAGACGCGGCTGCGGCACTGGGCCGACCGGGGCGACGCTCGGGCCCGCGCGGCGCTCGACCTGGCCTCCAGCCCCGACCGCTTCCTCGCGGCCGTGCAGGTGGGCATCTCGACCGTCGGCGTGCTGGCGGGCGCGTTCGGCGGGGCCACCATCGCCGAGAACATCGCCGCGTGGCTGCAGCGCCTGCCGGCGCTCGCGCCGTACGGCGAGGCCATCGGCCTCGCCGTCGTCGTCGTGGTCATCACCTACTTCTCGCTCGTCATCGGCGAGCTGGTGCCGAAGCGGATCGGCCTCAACCACCCCGAACGCATCGCCTCCTACGTCGCCGGGCCGATGCGGATGCTCGCGGTCGCGGCGACGCCCGTGGTCCGCGTGCTCGAGGCGTCCACGCGCGCGGTGCTCTGGCTGCTGCGGGCGAAGCCCTCGAAAGAGCCCGTCATCACGCCGGAGGAGCTGCAGCTCATCATCAGCCAGGGGACCGAGGGCGGCGTCTTCGAAGCGGCCGAGCGGGACATGCTCGAGGGCGTCCTGCACCTCTCCGACCTGACGGTGGGCGCCCTCATGACGCCGCGCACCCGCATGGTCGCGGTGGACGTGGACGACCCGCCGGACGAGGTGCTGCGCAAGATCGCGGCGAGCCACCGGTCGCGCTTCCCGGTGGTGCAGCACGACGAGGAGAACGTCATCGGGATCCTGCGGTCGAAGGACCTGCTCGTCCGGGTCATGGCCGGCGAGCCCTTCGACCTGCGCCCGCTGCTCCAGCCGGTGGTGTTCGTGCCCGAGAGCATGACCGCGCCCCGCGTGCTCGAGACGTTCAAGCAGCAGGGCGCCCACATCGCGATCGTCACCGACGAGTTCGGCAGCGTGCAGGGGCTGGTCACGCAGACCGACATCCTGGAGTCGATCGTCGGCGAACTGCCCGCGCGCGGCGAGGGCGAGCCGCCCGGCGCCGTCCGCCGGGACGACGGATCGTGGCTCGTCGACGGGCTGCTCGACATCCCCGCGCTGCGCGACGCGGTCGGCCTTCCCGAGCTGCCTGGCGAGGACGAGAACGTGTATCAGACCGCCGGCGGGTTCCTCACCCACCTGTTCGGAAGCATTCCCGCGGCGGGGCAGCACGTGACCTGGCGGGAGTGGCGGTTCGAGGTCGTCGACATGGACGGCCACCGCATCGACAAGGTGCTCGTTACCCGCCGGCCGTAGGGGAGGGCCACGCCCGGCTTCTCCCGCGGAGACGGCCCTTCGACCCTTCGAGCGCCTCAGGGTCGCCTTGAGCGGGGTCGAGGGGCGACGGGCTCAGGGCCCTCGCCGGACTGGATGACGGCTGCCAGCTGGGCGAGGGCAGCAGGATCTCGAACGCGGTGTCGCCGGGCTCGCTCGTGACGGTGACGCTCCCGCCGTACTGGCTGACCAGGGCGTGGAGCGTGGCGAGGCCGAGTCCCGTCCCGCCGCCTTCCCCGGGCTTCGACGTGACGAACGGCTCGAACACGTGCGGCAGGATCTCCTTCGGGATCCCCGGCCCGCTGTCGCGCACCGTGAGGCTGGCGAAGCGACCGGGCTGGACGCCCATCCCCAGGGCCGCGTCCCCGTCGAGGTCGATGGCGCCGGTCTCGATCCGGCAGCGCCCTCCGCCCGGCATGGCGTCGCGCGCGTTGGCGACGAGGTCGAAGAGCGCGGCCCGCAGGTGCGCGGGGTCGATCACGGCGGCGGCGGCATCGCGCGGCGTCACGGTCTCGAGCCGGATCGCCGGCCCGAGGATCTGGCGCAGGTCGTGCGCGCGCTCCGCGACGGCGGCGCCGAGGTCCACGCGGGCGGGCCGGCCGCGCTGCTGGCGGCTGATGGCCTGCAGGTTTCCCGTGAAGTCCATGGCCCGCTGCACCTGCTCGGCGGCCCGCAGGGCCTCCTCGTGGAGCGGATCGCCGGGCCCGGTGGTGTCGATCGCGCGGTCCACGAACGTCCCGAGCGCCCGGAGCGACGCCGCGTATTCGATCGCCGCGACGCTGGCAAGGCGGCTCACGGCGTCGAGGGTGCGCGCCTGGCGCACCCGCTCCTCGAGGGACGCGCGCCGCCGCTCGGCGGTCACGCGCTGGTGTTCGAGGTGCCGGAACGCGACGACGGCCAGCGCGCCGAGCAGCACGAGCTCGGCAATCACGATCACCCGGTGCCCGTTCAGGAGGGCCGGCAGGACCGGGCAGGCCGTGTGGAGCGCGAAGTGGAGCAGGGGGAAGCTGAGGGCGCTGCCCACGAGGAAGCTGCCCACCCGCACGGGGTCGAGGCCGGAGTGGGCGGCGCGCTCGTGCGTGGACCGGTCCACCGCTCGGGGCAGGTCGGCCTCGCGCAGGCGGAACGCGGCAAGCAGGAAGAACGGCGGGATCGCCCAGAGCAGGTCGGTCATCGCCCCGTCGGGCAGCGCAAACGCGCCGAGGCCCTCCAGGGCGTCGAGACTGTCGGTCGCGAAGAGCGCCACGCCGGTGAGCGCCAGCGCGCCGTAGAGCACGCGCCACCGGGCCGATCCGCTCGTCCACGCGCGCCACGTGAACCGGAGGACGATCGCGGCGTCCAGCGTCATGAACAGGAACGCCGAGGACGCCACGGCGCCGAAGCGCGCGGGGTCGAGCAGCACCGGCGCCACGATGAAGTAGGCGAACCAGCCGAGGACGAGCAGCGTCACGCCCGCCCACCGCAGCTGGCGCTCCACGTCGCGGCGGACGCCGAGGCCGGGGATGTGCGGCTTGCACTCGGCGGCGAAGAGGATCGGCGAGTAGAAGAAGAGATATGCCGCGTCGATGAGCACGTCGTCCACGACGCGCCACTGGCCCTTCGGCACGACGGCGATGGCCGCCAGCGTGGCGAGCCAGAAGACGCAGGCGTAGGCCAGGTACGACCAGAACCGCCGCTCCTCGGGCTCCTGGATGCGGCCCAGTCCGTAGAAGCCCGCGATGACCGCCGTCGAGACGAACGGGATGAGGAACGGCGAGGCCCCGAAGGCGGTGAGCGTGCCCGGGTCCATCAGCGGCAGCGAGTAGAGCAGCGCCTCGGTCACCGCGACCGCGAAGTACAGCAGCACGATCGTGTCGCGTGTCAGCACGCTGACGACGGCCGAACCGACGGAGGGTGGAGACACGTGTCCCATGGACGGCAACGGACCACTGTATCGGTCCGGCGGGGCTTGGGCTTGAGGCCGGTGCGCCAAAGCGTGCAAGAATACGGCGGGCGCGGCTCGCGCCCCCCGTCATGACCCTGTACCTCGCCAGGCGCCTGCTCTTCTCGGTGGTGCTCGTGGCCGTCGTGGCCTCGGCCGCGATGCTATTGACGAGCCTCGCTCCGGGCGACATTACGTCGGAACAGGTCGGGACGGGCGTGACGGCGCAGGCGATCGAGGCCGAGCGGGCGCGCCTCGGTCTCGACCGGCCCGTCGCCGAGCAGTTCGCCCGGTGGGCGTCGCGCGCAATCCGCCTCGACTTCGGCACGTCGCTCCTGTACGGCCGGCCCGTCGCCGGGCTCGTCGCGGAGCGCGCCATGAACACCGCGGTGCTCGCCCTTGCCGCGCTCGTCGTGGCGCTCCTCGCCGGCATTCCGCTCGGCGTGATCTCCGGCAGCCGGCGCGGCGCCGCGTCCGGCGCCATCCGCGCGGCGTCGCTCGTCGCCCTGTCGATGCCGACGCTCGTCAGTTCGCTGCTGCTCGTCCTCGTGGCCGCGCGCACGGGCTGGCTGCCCGTCGGCGGCATGCGGTCGCTCGACCCGGGCGCGGCGGCGGGATGGTTCGCGCCGGCCGCCGACCTGGCGCGCCACCTCGTCGTGCCGGTGCTCGCGCTCGCGCTGCCGCTCGTCGCCACGATCGAGCGCCTGCAGTCGGATGCGACCGCCGGCACGCTCCGGGAGCGGTTCGTGATCGCGGCCGTGGCGCGGGGCGTGCCGCCGGGCCGGCTGCTCTGGCGCGACGTGCTCAAGCCGTCGCTCAGGCCCGTCGCGGCCGTCTTCGGCGTCGTGTTCGGCAACCTCCTCAGCGGCTCCTTCGTGGTCGAGATCGTGACGTCGTGGCCGGGCCTGGGGCGGCTGATGTTCGACGCGCTGCGATCGCGAGACCTCTACCTCGTGGCCGGCTGCGCGGCGGCAGGCGGCGTGTTCCTCGCCGTCGGCGCGCTCCTGTCCGATCTCGCGCTGGCCGCCATCGACCCGCGGCTGCGCGGACGCGAGGAGGCGGGGGCGTGAGGCGCGCCGGGTTCGCGCTCGTCGGCCTGGTGGCGCTCGTCGCGGCGCTCGCGCCCGTGCTGACGCCGCACCGGGCGGACGCGCGTCACCCGGACCGCGCGTACGCGCCGCCGATGCCGGTGCGCGTCGTGGACGCGCACGGCGCGTGGCGCGCGCCCTTCGTCTATCCCATCGTCCTCGCGGATCGCCTCGAGCGCCGGTACGAGGAAGACCGATCGCAGCCGCTCCCGCTGTCGTGGTTCTCGGGCGGCGTCATCGTCCGGCTCGCCGACGAGGGCCGCGGGCCGTGGCTGCCGCTCGGGGCCGACGGGTCGGGGCGCGACGTCCTCGCGCGCCTCCTGTACGGCGGGAGGCTGTCGTTGGCGGTGGCGCTGCTGGCCACGCTCGGCGCGCTGGCCATCGGCGTCTTCGTGGGCGGAATGGCCGGGTCGGCCGGGCCAGCCGCCGACGAGATCCTGATGCGGCTGTCGGATTTCGTGCTGGTGCTGCCGGCGATGTACGTCGTGCTGTCGCTCCGCGCGGCCATGCCGCTCGTGCTGCCGCCTTCGCAGGTGTTCGCCCTCGTGGCGGGCATCCTCGCCCTCGTCGGCTGGCCCATCGTGGCGCGCGGCGTCCGCGCGATCGTGGCCGCGGAGCGCGAGCGCGACTACGCGCAGGCGGCGCGGGCGCTCGGCGCCGGGCGCGCGCGGCTGCTGGTGCGGCACCTGCTGCCCGCGGCGCGCGGCTTCGTCGCCACGCAGGCCACGCTGCTCTTCGCGGCCTTCATCCTCGCGGAGGCGACGCTCTCGTTCGTCGGCCTCGGGTTCCCCGACCCGTCGGTGACGTGGGGCGTGATGCTGCAGGAGGCGGCGAACGTCGCCGCGATCGCCGACGCGCCGTGGACGCTCGCCCCGGCCGCGGCGATCTTCCTCGTCGTCCTGGGCGTCAACCTCGCCGCGCAGGACCAGGCGCCCCAGGTCCACTGAAACGGGGCCAGGCCCCTTTTGCGGTTTCTGCACGTGTGCGGCTGGCTGGAGATGGCAGGGACTGCCATCCCGGTTGCGGGGCCGCGGACGGAAAGACGTGATTCGCCGCGTGTTTTCGGGCCTCTTTCGACGCGACGGCCCGCACGGTTCGTTGGCCCGATTCTCGCACTGGAGGCCCCACGGGGGCGCGGACGACGATGCTACAATCGCCGCGAGATGGCGTCCCGGAGACCACGTATGCGTTCGGCGTTGCAGGCGGAGCGTCGGTGGACGTACAGCGACCTCGTCGCCCTCCCCGACGACCAGCTGCGGCACGAACTGATCGACGGGGAGCACTTCGTGTCGCCATCACCCGGAACGGCTCACCAGTTGATTCTGTGGCACTTGGCCGGGCTGCTCGCCCCGTACTTGCGCGCCAACCCGATCGGCGAGGCGCTCACGGGGCCGTTCGACATCAAGCTGTCGCCGTGGACCGTCTTGGTGCCTGACCTCGTCTACTTCACGTCCGCCCGTTTCACGGAGGTTGTCACCGAGAAGCACGCGACGGCCGCGCCGGACCTCGCGGTGGAGATCCTCTCTCCGGGCACACGGCGCCGCGACCTGGGTCGCAAGCGCGAGGTATACGACCGCGAGGGCGTGCGCGAGTACTGGATCGTGGACCCTGACGCGCGCTCGATCACGGCGCTGCGGCGGCCCGCGCCGGACGCGGGCCTGACGGACGTGCGCCCGCTGACGCTCGCCGAGGACGATGTCCTCGAGTCGCCGTTCTTCCCCGGCCTGCAGATCGCCCTGCGCGAGGTGTTCGAAGGGCGGTGACGCGACCGGGACGCCTGGCGGCCGTCCTAGCGGGCAGCGAAACTCGGATTGACTGTGTAACAGACTGTGGAGCATACTCCACATCGTGGAGACCATCCAGATCGTGCTCGATACGCCGCTCCTGCGCAGGGCCGACCGCGCCGCGAAGCGCATGAAGGTCAACCGTTCGGCCCTCGTGCGCGCCGCGCTCGAGGAGCACCTGAAGCGCCTCGCCACCCTCGAGAAGGAAGCGCGCGACCGGGAAGGCTACTTGCGCCAGCCGCAGGACGGCGACGACCTGAGCGGGTGGGAGGAGGAGGCGGCGTGGCCGGACGCGTAGAACGGGGCGACGTTCGGCTCTACCGGTTCCCGTCTCCCGACAAGCAGCGGCCCGTGCTGGTGTTGACCCGGCCTTCCGCGCTGACCTACCTCACGCGGATCACGGTTGCCCCGATCACGTCTGCGATCCGGGACGTTCCTTCGGAGGTCGCGCTCGGGATCGACGACGGGATGAAGCAGCCCTGCGCCGTGAACCTCCACCATGTCGTCACCGTCGACCGGGGCGCGCTCGGTCGTCGCGTGGCCCGCCTGGATGCCCGCCGCATGCGCGAAGTCTGTTCCGCTCTCGCGTTCGCCCTCGGCTGCGACGGCTGACCCGCCCGCGAGCGCGGGTCGCTACGGCCTCAGGCATGCGTCCACCCACGCGCGCCGCGCCGCGGGCCCGCTGAAAGGGGCCCGGCCCCTTCCTCACCTGGATAAGGGGACTGTCCCCTTTGCGGTTTCTGCACGCGTGCGGCCGGCTGGACGTGGCAGGGACTGCCATCCCTTGCGGGGCCGCGGACGGAAAGACGTGATTCACCCCGTGTTCTCGGGCCTCTCTCGACACGACCGCCCGCGCGGCGCTCTGGCCCGATTCTCGCACTGAGAGGCCCCGCAGGGGCGCGGACGACGATGCTACAATCGCCGCGAGATGGCGTCCCGGAGAACCGGTATGCGTTCGGCGTTGCAGGCGGAGCGTCGGTGGACGTACAGCGACCTCGTCGC
>CAZBIP010000078.1:5984-13625 GCA_964491885.1 uncultured Vicinamibacterales bacterium | reverse complement strand
GCCCCAGCCCGACTAGCGCCCAGCGCCTAGCCGCTAGCCCCTTGCCCCTTGTCCCTTGCCCCAGCTCGACTAGCGCCTAGCGCCTAGTCCCTAGCGCCTGTTTGCCCGATATTCCCCTCGTGATCTCCGTCGACCACCTGTCGAAACGCTACGGGTCTGTCTGCGCGGTCGACGACCTGTCCTTTTCCGTGCGCGAAGGCGAGGTGCTGGGCCTTCTCGGCCCGAACGGCGCCGGCAAGACGACCACTCTGCGCATGCTGACGGGCTTCCTGCCGCCCTCGCGCGGACGCGTCCGCATCGGCGGGTTCGACGTCTTCGAGCGGCCCATCCAGGCCAAGAGACTGCTGGGCTACCTGCCGGAGCAGCCGCCGGTCCACCCCGAAATGACCGTCCGGCGCTACCTGCGCTTCGTCGCGGCGCTCAAGGACGTGCCGCGCGCCCGCACGGCCGCGGCCGTCGATCGCGCCATCGGCCTGGCGCGCCTCGACGAGGTGGCCGGGGCGCGCATTCGGACGCTGTCGAAGGGCTACCGCCAGCGCGTGGGCCTGGCGCAGGCCCTGGTGCACGAACCGCCGGTGCTCGTGCTCGACGAGCCGACCTCCAGCCTCGACCCGAAGCAGCGCGCCGACGTGCGCGACCTCATCCTGAGCCTGAAGGGCCGGCACACGGTCGTTATCTCGACCCACATCCTGCCCGAAGCCGCCGGCGTCGCCGACCGCATCGTCATCCTGCACCGCGGCCGGGTGATGGCCGAGGACACGCCGGAGCGCCTGGCCGAGCGCCTGCGCGCGCGGGATGCGGTGCGCGTCGTCGTCGGTGGGGCGGGCAGGGCCGATGGGGCCGCGCGCGTGTCTATCCCGGTGCCGGATGACGGGCCGTGGGCGCTTGCCGCCGGGACGTCGAGCGTGCCTGCCCCGACGCCCGAGGACGTGAAGCGCGCGCTTGCCGCACTGCCTGGCGCAATGCGCGTGAGCGTAATCGCGAACGCCGACATCGCTGGTGCCATCGAGGCACGCGTCGAAAGCGAGCGCGGCATCGATCTGCGCGCTGATGCCGCGGCGCTCGTCGTGGCGCGCGGCTGGAAGCTGCTCGGCCTCGCGGGCGAGTCGCTGTCGCTCGAGGACGTGTTCCTGGCGCTCACGGATGGGGTGGGGGACGGCGGCCAGAGTAACAGCGGGGGCGGCTCCGCGGGCGGCGCCGGGCGGGAAGCCCGGCTTGGCGCCGGGACCGGTCCCGGAGGCGGCGCCGGGGGAGGCGCGTGATGCGCCACGCGCTCGCCATCGCGCGCCGCGAGATCGAGTCCTACTTCGTGTCGCCCATCGCGTGCGCGGTGATGGCGGTCTTCACGTTCGTCTCGGGCCTGTTCTTCTCGAACATGCTCGTCCATTACGTCCGGCAGGCCGCGCTGGCCGACAGCCAGATCCAGCGCCTCGGCCGCTCCGACTACCAGCTGGACGTGCCGACGGTCGTCCTCGCGCAGTTCTTCCAGAACGAGGCGTTCCTGCTCATGCTCGCCGTCCCGCTGCTGACGATGGGGCTGATGACGGATGAGCGGAGGAAGGGGACGCTCGAACTGCTGATGACGTCGCCCGTGCGGGCGTCCGAAATCGTGGCGGGCAAGTTCCTGGGCGCGCTCGCGCTGCTCGCGCTGATGCTGGCGCCGATGCTGCCGATGTTCGCGTTCATGGGCGCCGGCGGGCACTGGGAGGCGGGCGTCATCGCGAGCGGCCTGCTGGGCCTGCTCATGCTGGGCGGGGCGCAGATCGCGCTGGGGTTGTTCGTCTCGTCGCTCTGCGAGAACGTGCTGGTGTCGGCGATCGGCACCTACGGCCTGGTGGTGACGCTGCAATTCATCGACACGGGCGGCGCCGACCCCGAATCGGTGTGGGTGCGGCTGCTTGGTTCGGTGTCGTTCTACACGCGCCACCTCGAGTCGACGCGCGGCGTCGTGTCGGTGGCCGACTTCGTCTACTTCGCGTCGTGCACGGCCATGGCGCTCTTCCTGGCCGCGCGCGCGGTCGAAGCCTCGAGGTTCAAGCGGACGTGAAGAGATTCGCCTTCCTCCCCGGCGCGTTGATGGTCGTGGCGGGCGTCGTGTGGGCGTCGCTCACGCTCCGATGGGGCGCGGCCGCCGCAGCCCTGACGGCCGGGGGGCTCGTGGCGCTGGGCATCGGCATCGCCGCCAACTGGCGGGAGGTGCGCGAGTGGCTCGCCGACCCGCGCGGCGTGTTCACGCTGAACACGGCGCTGTCCACGCTGCTGCTGGCCGCGGTGCTGGTGCTCGTGAACTCGCTCGTGGCCCGGCGCGCGCCGGTCTTCGACTGGACCGAGGCCGGGCGCCACACGCTCGCGCCCGAGACCGTGCGCATCGTCCAGGACCTGCGCGAGGACGTGGCGCTGACGCAGTTCGGGCGGACGCGCGACCCCGGCGCGAGCCGCCTGCTCGAGTCGTTCTCGTCGCGCAGTCCGCGGCTGAGCGTCCGGTTCTCCGACCTCGATGCGTCGCCGCAGGCGGCCAGGGAGCTCGGCGTCACTGGTGCCGGCACCGTCGTGGTGTCGTCCGGGCGGCGGTTCAGGAGGGTCGAGCGGCTCACCGAGCCCGCGCTCGCGACGGCGATCCTGCAGGTGACGAGTCCCGTCGAGCCCGCGGCGTGCTTCGCGAGCGGCGAAGGGCAGCACGGGCTGGAAGACACCGGGCCGCAGGGCCTGTCGTCGCTGGCGTCGGTGCTGGCGGCGTCGAACTACGCCCCCAGGCGCGTCAGCCTGCTGGAGGGCGAGGTCCCGCAGGATTGCGCGGTCCTCGTGGTGGCCGGCGCGCCGAGAGAACTGGCGGCCGGCGCGATCGAGCGGGTGAGCGCGTATCTGGCGCGAGGCGGGCGTGTGTTCATGGCGCTGGACCCGCCCGTGGACCCGGGCGTGGCCGGGTTCCTGCAGCGCCTCGGCATCGTGGCCGGTCGAGGGGTGGTCATCGAGACCAGCGGTGCGGGACGCGCGGTCGGCGCCGGGCCGGAGAACCCGGTCTCGTTCGCCTATCACGATCATCCCGTGACGCGCGGCCTCGACCAGCGCGCGATCTTCGGCCGGGCGGTGCCGCTCGGCGTGGCGCCGACCGAGATCGGCCGGCCCGTCGCGCTGGCTTCGACGGCCGAGAGCGCGTTCGAGCGCGCCGATCTCGAGAGCCAGTCCACCGAGTTCCAGGCCGGCCGTGACCGGAGGGGGCCGTTCGCGCTCGCGGTGGCGACGAGCATCGGCCGCGGCGCGCGCGACGCGGCGCTGCCGGAGCCGCGGCTGGTCGTGACCGGCGACTCGGATTTCCTCGCGAACGGGCTTATCGGGTGGTCGGCGAACCGCGACCTGGCCGTCCGCGCCATCGCCTGGCTGGCTGGGGTAGACGAGGCGCGGGTCGTCAGCGTCGAGGAGCGCCAGAACCGGCGGGTCGCGCTCACCGAGCGCCGCCGCACCTGGATGTACATCGTCAACCTCGGCCTGCTGCCGCTGCTGCCGCTACTGGCCTGGTCCGCCCTCCGACTCAGAAAAGGGGCCAGGCCCCTTGGTCATTCGACCTAAAAGCCAGGCCCCTGCCTCGGGGTGGCATCGAGACCCGACACCGTGTCGGGATCTGAGACCTGACCCCGACTGTGCAGCGGTGGGCAGAAACGGCCGCAGCCCTAACGTTTCAAAAGAGATACACCGAAAAGCCCGGCGAGAAGGCGAGCAGCCTCCGCGGAGATCCGTCTCCGCTGGCCGCCCGGGGTACGACATGACACGCAGTCCATACGCCCGTCGGGGTCAGACCCGCAAATATGCGGGTCTGACCCCGATTCTGCTGGTCCTGGCGGCCGCGCTGGTCGCGCTGACCGCGTTCCCGCTCACGGCATCGGCCCAGGGCATGTTCCCGACGGTCCCGGCCCCGACGGGCTCGTTCCCGGCGGCCCAGGCCCCAGGCCAGGCCGACCCGGGCCTGCCGCCCCTCGCCGTCAGCCAGATCGACGAAGGCCGCCGCTCGGACGCGATGGCCCAGACGCTTTCGCTGAGCTTCTCCGAGCCGGTCCCGATCCGCGACCTCCTCCTGCTGCTCGTCCGCGACACGGACCTCAGCGTCGTCGTCGATCCGGACGCGCAGGGCACGTTCACCGGCGAACTCAAGAACGTCACGCTCCGGCAGGCGCTCGACATCATCCTCGAGCCGCACGGCCTGAGCGCGGTCATCAGCGACCGGATCGTGCGCGTCGGCCGCGAGCAGGCCGAGACGCGCATCTTCAACATCAACTACGTGGCCACGCGGCGCTCCGGCACGCGCGGCACGGGCCTCGGCGGCGGCATGGCGGGCACGCCCGGCATGGGCGCCTACGGCGGCGCCGGCGGGGCCTACGCGACGGGCGCCGGCGGGGCGGGCTACGGCGCGGGTTACTACGGGGGCGCGGGCGGCATCGGCGGCAGCCAGGCCTCGGTCTCGGGCACGGACTCGGGCGACGTCTTCGAGGAACTCCAGGCGGGCGTCCAGACGCTCCTCTCCGACACGGGCAAGATGAACCTGGACCGCAAGGCGGGCCTGCTGCAGGTCACCGATCTCCCGAGCCGCCTCGACAAGATCGCCATCTACGTCGAGGCCTACGAGAACCGCGCCCTCCGCCAGGTCCGCATCGTCGCGAAGATCCTCGAGGTGGAGCTGTCGGAAGGGTATTCCGCCGGCATCGACTGGTCGCTCGTGCTCAGCAAGGCGAACAAGTCGGCGACGATCACGCAGCAGCTCGCGCCGACCAGCGGGTCGGGCGCCTTCACGCTGGGCCTGAACATCAAGGACTTCGCCGGGCTGCTCGACGCGTTCGCCAGCCAGGGCCGCGTGAACGTCATGGCCAGCCCCTGGGTGACGGCCATGAACAACGAGCCGGCGGTCATGCGCGTCGGGACGCAGGACGTCTTCTTCGTCACGACGTCGCAGGTGGACGCCGGGACGGGCCAGATCCTGCAGACGGTGGTCACGCCGCAGACGATCACGGAGGGCGTGGTCCTCAGCGTCACGCCCCAGATCGCGGCCGACGGCATCATCAACCTGAGCATCATGCCGAGCATCACGGAGCGGACGGGCACGGCCACGTCGCGCCTGGGCGACCAGGTGCCGATCGTGAGCGTCCGCGAGACCGACACGCTCGTCCGCGTCCACCAGGGCGAGACGATCGTGATCGCCGGCCTGATGCAGGACCGGACAACGGTCGAAAAGAGCAAGGTGCCCCTGCTCGGAGACGTGCCGGTCGTCGGCGGCCTGTTCCGGCGCGACGAACGCACGAAGCGCAAGACGGACCTGGTGATCCTGCTGACGCCGACGGTCATGACCCCGGGAGAGATCGCCGCCGCGGCGGCGGCCGACCAGCAGCGGTTGTACGAGGCGCAGCGCGCCCCGGTCCGCAAGTGAACAGCGGGGCCGCCCGGCGGTCCACCCTGGAGATCGACGATGTATGAGGATTACTTCGGGTTCACGGAGAAGCCGTTCAGCCTGACTCCGGACCCGAAATATCTCTACCGGAGCGAGTCGCACGGCAACGCGTTCGAGCTCCTGCAGTACGCCATCCGCCGCCGCGAGGGCTTCGTCGTCGTCACGGGCGACATCGGGACGGGGAAGACCACGCTCTGCCGCGCGCTCCTCGAGCAGATCGACCGCCGCACCTTCTCCGCGCTCGTGCTGAACCCCTTCCTGTCGGAAGAGGACCTGCTGAAGCTCATCCTGCAGGACTTCGGCGTCGTGTCGCGCGAGGAGATGAAGACGGGGCGCCTTGCCGGCGTGAGCAAGCAGGAGCTGATCGACACCATCTACGACTTCCTGCTCGGGCTGCTGCCCATTCACGCGGGGGCCGTGCTCATCATCGACGAGGCGCAGAACCTGCCGCTGCGGGTGCTCGAGCAGCTGCGCATCCTGTCGAACCTCGAGACCGACAAGGAGAAGCTGCTGCAGATCATCATGGTGGGGCAGCTGAACCTGCAGCCGCTGCTGCGGTCGCCCGAACTGCGGCAGCTCGACCAGCGCGTGTCGATCCGCTACGAGCTGAAGCCGCTCACCCGCGACGAGATGGTGGCCTACATCGCGCACCGGATCCAGGTGGCGGGCGCGGCGAACGCGGTGACGTTCACGCCGAAGGCGCTGCAGCGGGTGCACCACTACAGCGGCGGCATCCCGCGCCTCATCAACCTGGTCTGCGACCGCGCGCTGCTGGGGGCCTACTCGGCCCGGGTGAACAAGGTGACGCACGACCTCATCGAACGCGCGGCCGACACGCTGGACCTCAGGCCGATCCAGCGGTCGCGCTTCGCGTGGCTGCGGCGCGGCGGGCCGGTGCCCGATGCCGCCCGCGCGCACTCGTCGTCTCTGTCGTGCAGGTGAAGCGTGAGCCGAACGCTCGACGCGCTCCGTCGCCACAAGCCGCCGCCGCCCCCCGAGCCTGACGCGCCCCCCCGCCGCGGGGGACCGCCGGAGAGCGTGCCCGCGTCGCTGGCGTTCCCGGTCGAGCGCGATCCGGACGAAGAACATGCGGTGACGCGCAAGCGCCTGTGGCTGGCGATCGTGCTGGTCGCGGTGACGGGCGTGCTGCTGTGGCAAGTGGCCGCGATGAGCGGCCTGCTGCCGGCGGGGCCGTTCACGACGTCCGGCAAGGCGCCAGCCGGCGGCAGCGTCATCTCCGGCCCGGCGGCCGGCCCGGGCGCCAGTTCGGCTGCTGCGATGCCGGCTGCTGCGCCGGGCACGCAGACGAGTGCCGCAGGGGACCGCCAGCTTGCCGCCGAGGCGCCGCACAGCGTCGCGCTTCCGAGTGATGCGCCCCAACCGGCGGCGCAGGAGCCGCTGTCGTCCGCTCCGCCTGGAACGCCGGCCCCGGCGGCGACGAGGCCTGCCGGCGCTGTACCACCCGCTGGCACGTCTACCGCTCCGGAAGCCGCGGCTTCGAGACCCACGGCCTTGAAGCCGGCCGCCTCGAAGCAGGCGGCGACGAAGCCCGCGGCCAAGCCCGTGCCGGCTCCCGCAGCGCCCGGCAGCACTGCGCCTGGCGGCACCGCGCCCGGCGGCAGCGCTCCCGCGGTCTCGCGCGCCGCCTCGGGCGAGACGGACCACTTCAAGCTGGCGCTCTACTACCAGCGCGTCGGCGACTTCGACAACGCCCTCATCCACTACCGCGCGGTGCTCGCCGCCGACGAGTTGAACGCCGAGGCCCACAACAACCTGGGCGTGCTCTACCAGAGCAAGGGGCTCCTCGACGACGCGGTCGGCGAGTTCCAGCGCGCCACGTTCATCGATCCGCGCTACGACAAGGCGCACAACAACCTCGGCGTCGCGCTGATGCGCTCGGGCAGGACGGACGCGGCGGCGGCGGAGTTCCGGTCCGTCGTGGCGCACGACCCGAAGAACGTCGAGGCCCTCACGAACCTCTCGCTCGCGCTCAAGGCCGCCGGCCGCGTCGAGGAGGCCCGCGAAACGCTGCAGCGCGCGCTCAGCCACAACGGCCGCTACGCCCAGGCCCACTACAACCTCGCCCTCATCTACGAGGAGCGCGGCGAGCTGCAGCGGGCCGTCGAGCACTACGAGCAGTACCTCGCCAACGCCGGGTCCGAGAGCGCCGCGCTGTCGGTGGACGTCCGGTCGCGCGTCGAGTCGCT
>CAZBIP010000078.1:4064-5884 GCA_964491885.1 uncultured Vicinamibacterales bacterium | reverse complement strand
GATGTAGGCCGGGATCCGCACACTCATCGAAAAGTGCAGTTTCGCGCCGCCGCGTGAAACGGCGGCACGCCGCGCGAAGCCGCCGGAACTCGTTGGCCCGTCTCGCCCTCCTCCCGATCTCGCGTGCGCGTCGTGCATCGGCGCACCTGGGGCACGTGCCTTGCTCCATCGGCCTGCGACGCATCTCCGTCCCGAGGCGCGCCCGCCCGTGATCTACAGGGAGGGTGGCCGCGAGGCAGCCGGCAGGCCCCGCCGCGAGGGATGCACGCGAGGATGACATGCGACACAGAATCTCGAGCGCGCGCGGCCTGTCACTCGTCGAAGTGACGATCATGCTGCTCGTCCTCATGCTCCTGACCGGCGTGCTGGCGCCGTCGATCATGGACTACGTCCGGGACGCGCAGTGGGTGAAGGTGAAGGAGGACTGCGAGGCGATCGGCGTCAGCGTGGCGCGGCTCACGCGCGACGTCGGCCCGTGCCTCAAGTTCAACGGCACGGGGCCCTGCACGAAGGAGAACCGCGTCGACCTGCTCTACAGCGACGGCCCCGACGTGACGCCAGCCGACCTGGCCGGCGACGCGATCTACGACTTCTACGGCGGGGGCGCCACCGCCACCGACCTCAACTGGGACCGGGACAGCGTCCGCGGCGACTCGATGGAGCACCAGTTCGTGGACAACGGCACCGGCCCGGCCTACCCGACGCCCAGCGATCTCGGCAGCTACAACACGCCGGGCCCGGCGTTCGGCCTCGGCTGGCGCGGCGCGTATCTCTCGCCGCCCATCGGCCCGGACCCGTGGGGGCACCGCTACCTGGTCAACTCGGTCTTCCTCGCGGTGGCGACGGATGCGGGGGGCGCGGCGTCCCAGAGCGTGAAGGTGCCCTACATCCCGCCCGCCAACGGCTGGTCGCACGACACGTTCTGCATTTCCGCCGGTCCCAACGGCCGCTACGAGACGGCGTTCGGCGGCAACGCCTTCGGCGGGGTCTACCGCCGCGGCGACGACTTCATCTACGTGATCTCCGGCGACACGCGCTGAGCGCCGCCACGCACGACGGGGCTCGAGGGAGGCGCGCGTGACGAGGGGCATGACGAGGCGGGGGACGGGCTCCGACAGGGGCCTGTCCCTCGTCGAAGTCACGATCATGCTGCTCGTCCTCATGCTCCTGACGGGCGTGCTCGCGCCGTCGATCATGGACTTCGTCCGCGACGCGCAGTGGGTCAAGGCCAAGGAGGACTGCGAGGCGATTGGCGTGTCCGTCCTGCGGCTGGCGCGCGATGTCGGGCCGTGCCTGAAGTTCAACGGCACGGGCCCCTGCACGAAGGCCAACCGGGTGGACTTGCTCTACAGCGCCGGCCCGGATGTGACCCCGGCCGACGTCGCCGGCGACGCCGCAATGGCGTTCGCGGGCGGCGGGAACACGGCGTCGGACCTCAACTGGCACTCCGACGACACGCGCGGCGACTCGATGGAGCACCAGCTCGTGGACAACGGCACCGGCCCGGCCTACCCGACTCCAGGCGACTTCGGCTCGCTATCCGCCCTCCAGGCTGGAACCGGCTGGCGCGGCGCGTATCTCTCGCCGCCCATCGGCCCCGACCCCTGGGGCCACCGCTATCTCGTGAACACCGTGTTCCTGTCCGTGGCGCGCGACGCGCAGCCTGGGACGGGGCAGGGACAGCGCAGCGGCGGGTGGTCGAACGATGCCTTCTGCATCTCGGCCGGCCCGAACGGCCGCTACGAGACGGCGTTCGGCGGGAATGGCTTCCAGGGCGTCTCCCGCCGCGGCGACGACCTCGTCTTCCTGATCTCCGGCGA
>CAZBIP010000078.1:1556-3964 GCA_964491885.1 uncultured Vicinamibacterales bacterium | reverse complement strand
CGGGTAGCCGACGGTTCATCCGCCGGGCCGACGGTTCACCCGTCGGAAGGAGCAGGGACGATGAGCAAGACCATGACGGCGGCGGCGTTGACCGGCACGATGATGCTGGTGCTCCTTGGCGCGATGCCCGCGCAGGCCGGCCCCGTTTACCTCAAGGGCTACGGTCTGGGCGTCTCCGGGCTCCAGGTCCAGGCTCCGCACTACTTCACGACGTTCGCGGGGCAGCTGATGCTGGACTCGGGCGCCGCGGACGCGAGCGACGACTTCATCGCCTACTGCGTCGATCCGACCAGGACGCGGACGACGTTCCAGGACATGCAGGAGCGGCCGCTGACCGACCTGCCCGACGCCGGCAACCCTGTCACCACGGTCCAGCCTGGCGCGGGCGGCCGGGTGGCGTGGCTGCTGAACACCTACGCCGGTGACTGGCTGCTCGCGGGCGCCACCCTCGCGGATCAGAACGCCCGCGCGGCCGCCCTGCAGCTGGCCATCTGGGAGGTGCTGTTCGACCCGTTCGGTGCCTACAATCTGACCGGAGGCAACCTGAGACTGGTGTATGCCGCCACGAATCACCCTTCGATTCTGGGCTATTCGAACCTCTACTTCACGAGCCTGGGCGCATTGACCTCGGAGGGCATCTGGTACGACATCAAGGACCCCTTGTCGGGGTACGGCCAGGACTTCGCGGCCCCGATTCCGACGCCTGAGCCCGGAAGTCTCCTTCTGCTCGGAACGGGCCTGCTGGGTGCCGCGCGCGCCGCGGCCCGCCGGCGCCGGGCCTAGCAGCCGCCCGGGTCCGCTTTCGTGGCGCGGCCCGTGGCGGGTCAAGGCACCTATCGAGCGTCAGACGACACCGGCTGACAGGAGAATCACGAGCGACATTTCTTGTAGGAACGGCACTTCGAGAGCTACACGAACTGATGGGTCCGTGCGTTCGGGCAGGGCCGCGCGGAGACAACCCGAGCCTGGTCAACCACTTCCATGAAACAAGCACACGGCGGCGTGGTCGGGCCGGCCAGGGTATCGGGCCGGGACTGCCGCGCGGAAGCTACGGGAAAGGTAGGAAACGCGGGGCCTGGACGCGCTTTCCGGTGGAGTTCCGAGGCCTCAAGTGTCATAAATAGACGCAATTTCCGGGTCCCTGACCGCTCAGCGGCTTCTCCGGCCGAAGGCACGGCGGTTGCTGCAGTCATGGGCGACTCTCCGGCGGAGGGGAGATTTCTGGAGGCCACGAGCGTGCGAAGACTGAGATCGCGTGCGGGGCTCTCGCTCGTCGAAGTCACCATCATCCTCCTCGTCCTGATGCTGCTCACCGGCGTGCTGGCGCCTTCGATCGTGGACTACGTCCGCGACGCGCAGTGGGTGAAGGTCAAGGAGGACTGCGAAGCCATCGGCGTGTCTGTCGCGCGGATGATGCGCGACGTGCCGCCCTGCTTCCGGCTGGTGGGGACCGACGGGTGCACGGTGGACAACCGCGTGGACCTCTTGTGGAGCGACGGGGCCACTGCCGGCGTGATTGCGCCGCTCTCGTCGGCCGCCACCCATTACACGCTGGCCGGTTCGAACGTCACGGGCCCGCTCAACTGGGACACCACGATCACGGCCCAGGACGGCAGCATGGAGCAGCACTTCGTGCGCAACGACCTCGTGGCGCCGTACCCGGTGCCCTCCGTGCTGTACCCCTTCAGCGTGCCGGTCGGCCCGCAGTACGGCATCGGCTGGCGCGGCCCCTACCTGTCGCCGCCCATCGGCCCCGACCCGTGGGGCAACGCCTACATGGTCAACTCCGCCTTCCTGACGACGGCGGCCGACGCGTATGCGGCGGGAGAGGGCCGCGTGAACACGGCGTGGAACCGCGACGTCTTCTGCATCTCGTCGGGCCCGAACAAGCTCTTCGAGACGTATTTCGGCGGCTGTCTTTCGACGACCCAGTTCGGCACGTGCCGCGAGGGCGACGACTGGATCTACGTCATCCAGGGAGGCACGAGGTAGATCATGCCCGCGAAGGGACGGCGGCGGGGCGCGTCGGGCTTCACGCTCATCGAGGTCACGGTGGTGCTCGCCGTCCTCGTGACGCTCGCCCTCGTGCTGACGCCGTCCATCGCGAACTCCATCACGGACGCGCGCATCGCCCGCGCGCGGAACGACTGCCACACCATCGCGAACGGGATCTACCAGTTCTTCCGGGATACCGGCGCATTCCCGTCGTGGAAGGCCGCGCCGGCGGCCGGCGCCCCGGGCCTCGGGGCCAATCGCCTGGATGTGCTCGCCAGCCAGGGCACCCCGCCGCTCGAGGACGTGCCGACGGCGTGGACGACCGGCGCCGCCGGCAGCCTGACCGGCCAGCTCGTGACGAACGCGCCCGGCTACGCGATGCGGACGCCCTCGTCGCAGTTCGGGTGGAACGG
>CAZBIP010000078.1:0-1456 GCA_964491885.1 uncultured Vicinamibacterales bacterium | reverse complement strand
CGCGGCTTCGGCCGAAACAACGAACGACGTATGGCGAACCGTACAGGGATTGAACTGCTTCCGTACGCCTGCCGGATCGTCACGATCAGGACGAAGCAGCAGAAGTCCCGCGTCGTGGCGTTCCACGAGGTGCCGTACCCGGGCGCCGACCCGGCGCGCACGGCCGCTGACCCGGCGTCTGGCACGGCGGCTTACCCGGCGGACCTGGCGGCGGAGCTGCGGAACGCCGTGAAGGGCTCGGGACGGAAGGCGGCCGTCGCCGTCTGGGGCCTTCGGAACACGCACCAGGCGATGCGGCTGCCGCCCGCGGAGCCAGGCGACCTCGAAGCGGTCGCCCGGCGCGAGGCCCGCGCCGCCGCGACGGGCGCGACGCCCGGTCCGCTGGCGGACGCGGTCGTCCTCGGCGAACTCGACGGACTGGGCCAGCGGGAAGTCGGCTACGCGGCGGTCGGCTCGGACGAGCTGCGCGCGCGTCTGCAGCCGCTCGTCGACGCGGGGTTCGAGATCGCATCGGCGGTGACGCCGGCGATGGCTCACGCGTCCCTGGTCAGCCAGCGGGCGTCGCTTCCGCCCGGCACCGTCGCGGCGGTGCTCTCGGTCAACGCGCATGCGACGGCGCTGACGGTCGTGCGCGGCCGCGTCGTGCTGTTCGCGAGAGAACTGCCCTGGGGCGACGAGGACGCGGCAGCCGGGCACGAGGACGCGAAACCTGCGGCCGCGGCCGTGGCCGAGCGCCTCGCGTCCGAGGTGCGCCGTTCCTTCATCTACGTGAAGCAGCGCCTGCAGGTGGACGTCAGCCGGGTCTTCGTCTGCGGCGACGTGCCCGATCCGCGCGCGCTCACCGCCCCGCTGATGCGCGACCTCGGCATCGACGTCGAGACCCTCGACGTCGCCGACGAGCTCGACCTGTCGGACCTGCCGGAGCCTTCCGACCGGTTCCGTTCGCGCCTCGCCGCGTGGCAGACCGCGCTCGCCCTGGCCGCCGACGACACCGCGCCCGCCATCCGCCTGCAGTCCGCGGCGGCAGAATCCTCGGCGCGCAGCGCGCGCGCCTTCCGGCGAGCCTTCGCGGCCGCCGTGGCGGCGCTCCTGCTGGTTGCCGCGGGATGGGGCCTACTGACCTATCTTCAGCGGGGCGCCGACGCCGAGGCCCGGCGGCTGCGCCGGACGGCAGCCGTTCTCGAGCCCGAGATGCAGCGCTACGACGAAGCGCACCGCCAGGCTGCGCTGGCCGCCGCGCGTGCTGCCGCGCTCGACGCCTTCGCGTCGCAGGGGCCGCGCCTCGCGCAGGTGCTCGCGGCCTTCAGCCAGGCCGCGCCCGGAGACCTCGTGCTCACGTCGCTGACGGCCGACCCTCGCCCGGGCGCCTGGTTCGTGACGGCCGAGGGCCAGGTCGAGGGTCCGGACGCCGCCGCCGCGCAGGCCACGTTCAACGCGTTCCTGAAGGCGCTGAACG
>CAZBIP010000077.1:0-13889 GCA_964491885.1 uncultured Vicinamibacterales bacterium | reverse complement strand
CAAGAAGATCAGTTCCATGAAAGACCTGCTGCCCGTGCTGGAGAAAGTGGCACAGCAGGGCAAGCCGATGCTGATTATCGCCGAGGATATCGAGGGCGAGGCGCTGGCCACCCTGGTGGTCAACAAGATTCGCGGCACCCTGAAAGTGGCCGCGGTCAAGGCTCCCGGTTTCGGTGACCGCCGCAAGGCCATGTTGGAAGACATCGCGATTATCACCGGCGGCCGCGTGATCAGCGAGGAAGTCGGTCTCAAGCTCGAAAACACTGTGCTCGGCGATCTGGGCAAGGCCAAGCGTATCTCGATCGACAAGGATAACACCACCATCGTCGAGGGCGCCGGCAAGAAGGCCGATATCGAGGGCCGGGTCAAGCAGATCCGCACCCAGATCGAGGACACCACGTCGGACTACGATCGCGAGAAGCTCCAGGAGCGCCTCGCCAAGATCGTGGGCGGCGTGGCCGTGGTCAAGGTCGGCGCGGCCACCGAGACCGAGATGAAGGAGAAGAAGGCGCGCGTCGAGGACGCCATGCACGCCACCAAGGCGGCGGTCGAAGAGGGCATCGTCGCCGGCGGCGGCGTGGCGCTCGTCCGCGCCCAGGCGGCTCTGGCGAATCTCAAGCTCGACGGCGACCAGCAGGTCGGCGTGAACATCGTGAAGCGCGCCATCGAGGAGCCGATGCGCTGGATCGCCCAGAACGCGGGCCTCGAGGGCTCCATCGTCATCCAGAAGGTGAAGGAAGGCGACGACGACTACGGGTACAACGCCCTGACCGACACCTACGAGAACCTGATCGCGGCGGGCGTCATCGACCCGACCAAGGTCGTGCGGTCGGCCCTGCAGAACGCCTCGTCCATCGCGTCCCTGCTCCTGACGACCGAGGCGATGATCGCGGACATCCCCGAAGAGAAGAAGGAACCCGCGATGCCGCCCGGCGGCGGCGGAATGGGCGGGATGTACTAGGGACTAGGGGCTAGGGGCTAGGCGCTAGGGGCTAGCCAGTCTCCAGTAGGGAAGAGACGACGAAAACAGAACGGCCCGGTGAGCAAGGCGCTCGCCGGGCCGTTTTCATTTCTCTGTCTGACTAGCGCCGAGCGCCCAGTCCCGAGTCCCTATCTGAGCGTGAACGTAAGTTCGATGGTCACGAGGACCGGGACCGGCTGGCCGAAACGCTTGCCGGGCACGAAGCGCCACTGCTTCGCCGCTTTCAGCGCCTCCTGGTCGAGGCCGAAGCTGGAGTCGAGCGAGCGCGCGATGTCGCACTGCCCCACCGAACCGTCGGTACCAACCACGCAGTCCAGCACGGCCGTGCCCTGGATCTTGGCCCGCATGGCGTCGGTCGTGTACTGCGGCTTGACCTCTCTGAGCAGCCGCGGCAGCTCGATGCCGGACCCCGGACGGTAGTAGCCCCCGCCCGTGCCGCCGCCAACCCCCGGGCCCAGGCCCGACCCGGTGCCCGAGCCGATGCCGGTGCCCGTCCCCGTTCCGGACCCTCCCCCGCTTCCCGGCCCCTGCGACGTCGGGGAGTTCGACGACTTCATCCCGTCGAGCACGCCGGCGAGCAACTGGTCCGAGGACTCCATGGACTTCGCCGGGATGTTGAGTTCCGGTTTCGGAAGCTCGTCCTCGGGCGAAGGCACGGGCTGGATCTCCGGCGGCTTCACCACGGGCATCGTGAGCTTGTCCTTGCCCGGCGCCTCCGCCAGGCGAGGCGGCTCGATCGACCGGTTGCCGCCGCCCCCGCCTCCCCCGCCTGGCCCGGGCTCGTTCAGCCAGACGATGCGGTCGGTCGGGATGTCGTCGGACGCGTGCCGGAGGTCGAGCGGCGCCACCTCGGGCAGCCAGGCGGCGAGGAACAACAGGCCCACGACGGCGGCCGCGTGGAGCACGCCCGACACGCCCAGGGCGCCGGACACGCGCCGCGCGCCCTGCTCGGCGAAGAGCGGGTTCTCGGGGCGCGCCGGGTCGAGACGCATCGACACCCAGTACGGGAGTTCGTCGGGTGCGCGCTTCATGGCGTCTCTTTCAGGCATCGATGAGGGTCTCGTCTCTCACAATTGTCGCGCGTCGGTCCGGGAACCGCAAGTGCAAGACCAGTGCCGAAGGGCGACGGCGCGATTCCCTCGGTTCCGGCGCGCGAGGCGGCATGGCGGCGGGGAGTGTCCTGCCGCCTCCCGGGCGCTGTCACCCGGCGGCGACGGCCCGTCCGTGCGGAACCGGCCCGGGGCCGCGCGTCAGACGCGCCTGGACCACGCCCCGATGGCGGCGTTCCCCGCGCCGTAAGACAGGAGCACGGTGAGGGCGTCGGAGACCCGGGGCGCGCTGGTCACGGCCACGAGCACGCCGCCCTTGCCGAGCAGTGTCTCGTAGATGAGCCCGTCGTGCGGCTGGAACCCGGCACGCCGCATCGCCGCCGCCAGGCCGATCTGGGACAGATCTTTCGACGGCCCGTCGAGCGCGTCGGCGAGCGCGCCTCGGGCCGCCAGCGGACCGATGACCGGCAGCACGCGCGTGTCCGGGGCACCCCCGAGCAGGCGTTCGATGAACGTGGAGAGTTCCGGCGTCGCCTTCCCCGCGACCGAGAGCGACTCGACCGCGAAGCCGCGCTGCTTCAGCGCGTCGATGCCCCGCTCGGCCCACGCCAGGTCCTGGAACACGCCCACCGTGAAGAGCGCCGCTTCGCTTTGAGCCATCCCGCAACTCCGGAACTGGTCCCGTCGGAACGCGGGACGCTCGACCCCGAGGCGCCGGACACCCGCGCGGCGCCGGCGTGGAACTGCATTCCTACTGTAAGCGCGAACCGCAGCCGCTTCAAGTGCCGACCCGGGCGCCCGCGGTGCCGGGCCGGCCGGCCTGACGCCCGTTCCCGGAAGTGCTACAATCCTCAGCATGAATCTAGGCGTGCCTGAACTGCTCGTGATCCTGGCGATCATCATCCTGGTCTTCGGGGCGAACCGGCTCCCGGACCTCGGCCGGGGCATCGGCAAGGCAATCCGGAACTTCAAGGAAGCCACCACCGAAGGCCGCGAGAAGCGCGACTGACGGCGGCTGTCCGCCCCGCGCGCTCCTAGATCACGACGCGGCCCTCGCCCGCCCGCCGCGTCACCCGTTCCCGGTCCAGGTATTCCAGCAGCGGAATCGCGTACTTGCGCGTGATGCCGTAGCGGTCCTTGAACGCCGCGACGTCGATCGAGGCGGCGCCCTCAGGTGCGTCCGCCTTCAGCGCCCGCACGTCGTCCTTCAATTGCCGCAGCGCCGACTCGTGGAAGACGAGGGTGTCGATCCTCACGAGCGTCCGCTGGCGGACGAGCAGCGCGACAATCGACGAGACGAGCGCCGGCGCCTGCCCGAGGTCCGAGGCAAGCGCCGCCTGATCAGGCGGCCGGAGGCCCGCGTCACGGTACCGGGCCACGATGGTATCGCGCACGGCGGCGTCGGCACTGCCGGCGTCCAGGCGGTGCGTCGTCAGCGCGATGCGGTCCGTCGCGGAAATGCGCCCGTCCCGCACGAGCCCGTCGAGCACACGTTCGAAGACGCCCGCCGCCGCGCGCCCGCACGCGCGCTCGCGCACTTCCTCACGAGGGATGCCCGCCTCGAGCGGATGCTCGCGGTGATAGACCGCCGCCAACTCGACCACCCGCGCCGCGAGACGCTCCAGGTGCGACGCGCTGACGAGCACCGACCCGACCATCGTGAGACGGCCCGTGCGCTGGAGGTCGTCGATCGGCCGCCTGTCGTCCGGGCCGAGCAGGCCGACCCGGCTCACCAGCGCGGCGGCGGGCACGCCCTCGCCGGCGGCTTCCTCGGCCAGCCGGAGCACGGCGCGGATTGCCGCATGAGCCGGGGCCGTTCCGTCGCCGGGATCGAGGTCCGGGAACCGCGATCTCCCCGCGGCGGTCCGGATCCCTCCCTTCGGCGGCCGCGGGTCCAGCACCACGCCTCCGCCAATCGTGTCCGGCGGTGAGTACGCCCGGATGACGAGGCGGTCTCCCCTCGTCACGACCACCGGGGACTCGAGCCGCACGCGGACGTAGGCTGACCGGCCGGCCGGCACCTCGCCGGCCGCCGCCACGGCATCGGCGCCCGCCTGCGCGACGAGCGACGAGAGCGCCACGCGCCCGAGCACCTCGGCGGTCCCGTGATGGAACCTCACGCGCGCGCCGTGCCGCAGCGGGTTCGCGGTGCGCAGCACCTCGATCCTCGCGTCGACCACGCGCGTCGCCTCGAAGGCCCCGGGGGACACGAGCGCCTGTCCCCGTTCGATCTCCGCCGTCTCGATGCCTCCGAGGTTCGCCGCCACCCGCTGCCCCGCCACGCTCCGAGGCTGCCGCCCGCCGTGAATCTGCAGCCCGCGGATCTTCACGGCCAGGCCGCCCGGGAGCACGACGGCGGCGCCGTCCGCCTCCAGCGTGCCCGACAGCAGCGTGCCGGTGACGACGGTGCCGAACCCCTTCATCGAGAAGACGCGGTCGATCGGAAGCCGGGCCGGGCCGTCCGTCCGCCTCGCGGCCGCCGCGCCGCCGAGCGCCACCAGGCGCTCCCTCAGCGGGTCCAGGCCGGCACCCGTCCGCGCCGAGACGGCAACGATCGGCGCGCCGTCGAGGAACGACCCGCGGACCAGGTCCTCGACCTCCGCGCGCACGATGGCGATCATGTCCGCGTCGGCGAGGTCGGCTTTCGTCAGGGCCACGACACCGGACGGCACGTGCAGCAGCCGGCAGATCTCGAAATGCTCGCGCGTCTGAGGCATCACCGACTCGTCGGCCGCGACCACCAGCATGACGGCGTCGATCCCGCCGACGCCCGCGAGCATGTGCCTGACGAAGCGCTCGTGCCCGGGCACGTCCACGAACGAGACGCTCAGGCCGGGCCCGTCCCAGTGCGCGAACCCCAGGTCGGTGGTGATCCCTCTCGCCTTCTCTTCCTTCAGCCGGTCCGGGTCGGTCCCGGTGAGCGCCTGCACGAGGCTGCTCTTCCCGTGATCGATGTGGCCGGCCGTGCCCACGACGACGTGTCTCATCCGCTCACCTCCGCCGGCCGGCCCTGCGGCGCGCGGGCTGCCGCGGCGCGTGCTGGCGGCGCTCCGACGCCGGCCTCGGCCGGGTCCCCGCCCGGGTGCGCCTCCCGCGGCCTCCCGCCGGCGCCTCGATCTCGCCGACGATCCCGAAATCGAGGAGGCGCCGATCCGTATCCACCTTCAGCACGCGGATCCGGACCCGATCGCCGAGCCGGTAGACCGCGCGCGATTGCACGCCGTGCCACGCATGCGCGGACTCGACGTAGCGGAAGTCGTCGCTCCCCATCGTGGACACGTGCACGAGGCCCTCGACGAACGGGTCCACGAGCTCGACGAACAGGCCGAACGCGGCGACGCCGGTGACGTAGCCGTCGAACTCCTCTCCCACCTTGTCCGCCATGAAGCGGACCTTCTTCCAGCGCACGAGCTCGCGCTCGGCCTCGGTCGCACGCCGCTCGCAGTCGGACGCGTGCCGGGCGATCTCGGGCAGCTCGGCGTCGAGCACGGCCCTGCGCTCGTCCGTCAGGTCGCCCCGGCGCGACTCGCGCAAGAGGCGGTGGACGACGAGATCGGGGTAGCGGCGGATCGGCGACGTGAAGTGCGTGTAGGCCTCGGACGCCAGTCCGAAGTGCCCGAGGTTCCGGGCGTCGTACCGGGCCTGCTGCATCGTCCGCAGCATGAGGAAGGCCACGGGCCGCTCGATCGGGCTGCCGGCCACGCGGTCCAGCAGGCGCTGGAAGTCACCCGGTCCCGGCGTCCGGCCGCGCACCCCGAGGCTCTGCCCCAGCGTGGCGACGAACGCCTCGAAGGCTTCCACCTTCACGGGGTCCGGCGGTTCGTGGACCCGGAAGAGCGACGGCACGCCGCGCCGCTCCAGCTCGCCCGCCACGGTCTCGTTGGCGAGCACCATGAACTCCTCGATGAGACGGTGCGCGACGTTCCGCTCCGAGGCGGTGATCGCGGCCACCCGGCCGTCGTCGTCGAGGACGATCTCGGACTCGGGAAGATCGAAGTCGATCGAACCCCGGCGGCGGCGGCGCTCGCGCAGGACGGCGAAGAGGTCCCGCATGTCCTCGAGCATCGGCACGAGCGCCTGGCGCCGCGCCCGCGCCTCGGGGTCGCCCGCGGTGAGGATCGCGTCCACCTCGGTGTACGTGAGTCGGCCGCGGCTGCGAATGACGCCGTCGTGGAACTCGCAGCGCTGCACCACGCCACGGCCGTCCACGTCCATCAAGCACGACTGCACCAGGCGGTCGGCGCCCTCGACCAGGCTGCACACTCCCGTCGCCAGCGCCTCGGGGAACATGTGAATCGCGCGCTCGGGAAAGTAGACGGAGGTCCCGCGCGCGCGGGCATCCTCATCGAGGGGCGTGCCGGGCCGCACGTAGTGCGCCACGTCCGCGATGTGCACGCCGAGGCGGAAGCGCCCGCCGGGCAGGCGCTCGATCGAAACGGCGTCGTCGAAGTCGCGGGCGCCCTCCTGGTCGATCGTGACGACGTCGCGGCCGCGGAAGTCGGTCCGGCCCTCGAGGTCGTCCGGCCGCGGCGCGTCGCCGATCCGCGCGGCATCGCGCGCCGCCGCTTCGCCGTGGGCCTCGACGATGCCGTGCGCGCGCACCACGACCCGCGTGTCCACGCCCGGCGCGTCGATGGGGCCGAGGACCTCGGTGACGCGGCCAACCGGCCCCCGCGTCGCGGTGGGCCACTCGGTGATCTCGACCTCGACCACGTCGCCGCCTGCGGCGCCCCGGGCTTCGCCCGGCGCGACGAGGACGCGCTGCGGCCACCGCGGGTCCAGGGGCTTCACGTCCGCCCGGCCGCCGGCCCCGGCGCGGAACTCTCCCAGCAGCCGCGCCCGGCCGCGCTCGACGACCCGGACCACCCGGGCTTCGCCGCCGTCGCGGCGGCGTGACCGGACGCTCCGGACCGCGACGCGGTCGCCGTGCAGCGCGTCCTTCAGGTGATCGCGCGGAACATAGAGGTCGGGCTCGCCCGCGCGGCCGGCCGCCACGAACCCGTAGCCGTCGGGATGGACCGCGAGGACGCCCACCGCCACCTCCCCGCGTCCCGGCAAGGCGTAGCGGCGTCCTCGGATCAGTACCAGCGAACCGTCCAGGGTGAGGGCGCGGAGCTGCCGGCGGAAGGTGGCGCGTGCGTCACGCGGGATCCTCAGGGCCTGCAGCAGCTCTCTCGCCGACGCGGGCCGCTCGAGCACCGCCTCCAGCGAGCGCAGCAGTTCGTCACGCGTCACGGCGCCTTCGGGAGCAGGCCGACGGCCTCGGCCACGCGCGCGTTGGCGCTCTGGTCCAGCCTCCCCGCGAGCTGCTGGGCATCGTCCACCAGGACGAGCGCCTGGCGGACGGATTCCGCATCGGACGTGCGGCCCCGGCGATCGAGGGCCTGCGCGGCGCTCTTCAGGTCGGCTCGCGCGCCCTCGAGGTGCTGCGACGCGCGGCCGAAGTTCACTTCGAAGAGATCGACCCGCGCCTCGAACAGCAGGGCGCGGGCGCTCATGAGGTGCAGGCCCGAACCCGCCTGCTCGAGCGCCGCCTGCGACTGCGACCGGTCGGCCGACCCCCACATCCACCCGCCGAGCACCGCGAGCAGCAACGCGGCGAGCAGCACGGCGAAGGACTTGAGCGTCAGGTTCATCGTGACTCTCCGGGGAATACGAGCGCGATCTGGATGTCGCCGACGTTGGTGCCGGTCGGGCCGGTCAGGATGAGGTCGCCGAGCGCATCGAAGAACGCGTACGCGTCGTTCTCGCGCAGGTAGGCTTCGGGCTGCGCGAGCCCGGCCGCCGCCGCGCGCGCCAGCGTCGTCGTGTCGGCGACGGCGCCGGCGGCGTCGGTCGGGCCGTCGATGCCGTCCGTGCCGACGCTCGCCACGACGGCGGCGCACCCGAGGCTGGCGAGCGGCCGGACGAGTGCGAGCGCCAGTTCCTGGTTGCGCCCGCCGCGGCCGGCGCCCGTCACCGTCACCGTCGTCTCGCCGCCCGAGAGCAGGCAGGCGGCACGCCCCGCACGCGCCGCCCTGGACGCGATCCGGTCCGCGAGCGCGGCGGCGGCCTCTCTCGCCTCGCCGACCACCGGCTCGGCGTGGACGTGGACCTCGTATCCGCGCGCCAGCGCTTCGCGGCGAGCGCCCTCGATCGCCTGGGCCTGCGAGCCGACGACGGTCGTCGTCGCGCGGGCGAGGGCCGGCGACCCCGGCTTGGGTGTCTCCGGGCGCAAGCCGGCGGCACCCGCCTCCAGCGCTTTCCATGCGCTGGCCGGCATCGACGCGGGGCCGCCGAAACGGGCGACGACATCGACCGCGTCCCGGTACCCGGTGGGATCGGCCACGGTCGGCCCAGACGCGATCACGGAGAGGTCGTTGCCGACCACGTCGGACACCGCCAGCGCGATCGTCCGGCCGCGCGCGGCCGCCGCGAGGCGGCCTCCCTTGATGCGCGACAGGTGCTTGCGGACGGCGTTGAGCGCGGTGATGTCGGCGCCGGCGCGCAGGAGGTGCGTCGTCGCGGCGCGGAGGTCAGCGAGCGTGACGCCTTCGGCCGGCGCCTCCATGAGCGCCGACGCGCCACCCGACAGCAGGACGACCAGCACGTCGCCGTCTCGCGTCTCCTCCGCGAGATCGAGCGCCGCGGCGCCGGCGGAGAGACTGCCGTCATTCGGCGACGGATGGCCGCCCGTGAACGCCTGCACGCCCGCCGGCGCGCCATCGGGCCAGCCGGGCGCCACGGCCATCGCGCGGGCGGGCGGGCGCGGCGCGCCCGCCAGGCACGCGCGCACCATCGGCCCTGCCGCCTTGCCGGCGGCGATGAGCCGCCACGACGCCGCGGCCGCGATCGCCTCCGCGACGCCGGGCATCGCGCCGGCGACGCACGCCCCCGCGTCCACCGCGGCGATCCCGGCGCGGGCGGCCGCCAGCACATCGTCCCGGAGCGCAGGCAGTCTCGGAATCAGTGGACCTTCTTCGGATCGGCGACGTCGGCGCAGCCCGCGACGGCGTCGATGCACCGCAGCAGCCGGCTGACGACCCGGTCCGCGTGATCCATCGCGCACAGCACATCGATGCGCGAGAGGATCCGATCCAGGGCGGCCTCGGCGTTCGCCACGGCCATTTCGGAGTAGTACTCACGCTGCAGACGCAGCCGGGCCTGACGCTTGAGGAACTCTTCGCGGTAGAAGTCGGTGAGAATGCTCGCCAAGGGGCACAGGTCAGCGGGCTGCTGTCTGTCGATCGAGGTCGGCATGGGGCCCTTCGGACGACTCGCGTGCAACTCGTTTTTCAGTGTAGTGCCGGCCCGGGCCACTGTCAACGCACCTGCCGGGCCGCGACGTAGCCTCCAGCGCACCCGATGGCCATGCCGCCGGCCAGCAGCGCCACGGCGAGACCGGCGGGCAGGAACCCAACGAACGACGGATCGAGCGCCGGGCCGATCGCCGCGAGGATCCGCCCCCGCAGCGCGGCGTACACGGCGTAGAGCGCGACGAGCGCGACCACGGCGCCCGCGCCGCCCTGCACCAGGCCTTCGACGACGAGCGGCCCGCGCAGCAGGCTGATCGGCGCGCCCATCAGGTGCATGATGTCGACCTCATCCCGCCGCGCGTGCAGCGCCAGGCGGACGACGGTCGCCACCGTCAGGACGGCGGCCGTGAGCAGCACCGCGCCGAGCACCCACCCGACCCACCGCAGGCCCGAGGCCATGGCGGATAGCCGCTCGAGCCATCGGCGGTCGAAGCGGACGTCGGCCACGCCCGCGGCCCCGCGCAGCTGCTCGGCGAACGCCTCGAGCGCCGCCGGGTCCGTCCGTCCGGACTTCAGGCGCACTTCGATCGACGCGGGCAGCGGGTTCTGCGGCAGGTCCGCGAGCCCCTCCGCGAGATCCGGGAAGTCGCGCGCGAAGCGCGCCGCCGCGTCGGCCTTCGACACGTAGTCGCGCGATGCGACCGCGGCATGCCCCTCGAGCAGGGCGTTCACGGCGACCCGCTGCTCCTGCGAGATGTCGTCGCGCAGGTAGACCGAGAACTCGGCCGCGGCGCTCCACCGCGAGACGGCGCGGTCGAGGTTCACCGTCACCATCAGGAAGGCGCCCAGAACGACGAGCGCCGCGGCGATGGTGAGCACCGAGAGCACCACCGAGCCGCGCTGCCGCCACAGGCTCCCCAGCGCCTCCTCGACACAATAGGTCAGACCGTGCAGCGTCATGTCCGCCTACGCCGTCTCCGTCAACCGCCCGTGATCCAGGGTGAACGCCCTCCGGCCCACGTGCCGCATGAGTTCCCGGTCGTGCGTCGCCACGAGCACCGTCGTGCCGCGCGCGTTGATGTCGCGGAACAGGTTCATGATCTCGAGCGACAGGTCCGGGTCGAGGTTGCCCGTCGGCTCGTCGGCCAGCACGAGCGCCGGCTCGTTCACGAGCGCTCTCGCGATCGCCACGCGCTGCTGCTCGCCGCCGGAGAGCTCGAGCGGGTACGCGTTCATCCGGTGCTGCAGACCCAGCCACTTCAGCACCTGGTACGTCCGCCGCTGCTGCTGGACCGACGTCGCGCCCAGCACGCGCGGCACGAGCGCCACGTTCTCGAGCACCGTCTTCCCGGGGATGAGCTTGAAGTCCTGGAACACGAAGCCGAGGCTGCGGCGGTAGGTCTGCGCCTGGCCGGGCGACAGCCGCGCGAGATCGCGCCCGGCCACGCTCACCCGTCCTTCCGTCGGCAGTTCCTGGCGCAGCAGCAGCCGCAGGAGCGTGGACTTGCCGGCGCCGCTCGGACCCGTCAAAAACACGAACTCGCCCTTCTCGACGACGAGTGACACGTCGCGGAGGGCGTAGATGCCGCGCCCGTACATCTTCGAGAGGTGTGAGGTCTGAATCACGGTTGATCGATCGCGTTCGCGAGTATAGCACGCGGGTCGGCGGCGCCCGGGACGGCCAGGACGCGGCCAGACGCGCCGCCGGGGCCGCCTCGCGCGAGCGGAGGCGCTACTCGTCCGCGCGGTCGAGCCGCGCGCGCACGAGCCGATCGACCATGCCCGGGTTCGCGCGGCCCCGGCTCGCCTTGATCACCTGGCCGACGAGGAATCCGGCCACCACCCGCTTGCCGCCGCGGTACTGCCGCACCTGCTCGGGATGCCGCCCGAGCTCCGCTTCGACCAGCGCGTCGAGCGCGGCCGCGTCCGACTCCTGGAGCAGGCCGTCCGCGGCGGCGACGGCGTCGGGCTCGCCGCCCGACTCGATCATGCGGCCGAGGATCGTCTTCGCGGCGGACGACGACACGCGGCCGTCGGCGGTCATGCGGATGAGACGGCCGAGCGCCGCGGGCGCGATCGGAACGGCGTCCATCGCGAGGCCCGCGTCCGACAGCCGCCGGGCCAGCTCGCCTCGAATCCACGTACACGCGGCGGCAGGGTCGCCCGACGCCGCCGCCGCGGCCTCGAAGAAGGCGGCAAGCTGCGGCGTCGCCGCCAGCGCGCCCGCATCGTCCTCGCCCAGCCGGTAGGCCGACGAGAGCCGCTCGCGGCGGGCGTCGGGGAGTTCCGGCATCGAGGCTCGCAGCCGCGCGACGCGCTCCGGCGGCAGGACGAGCGGCGCGAGGTCCGGCTCGGGGAGGTACCGGTAGTCCTCCGAGTCTTCCTTCGTCCGCATCGGAGCCGTGCGCCCCTCGTTCTCGTCCCACGATCGGGTCTCGACGGCGACCGTCCCGCCGCCCTCGAGCGTGCGCACGTGCCTGGCGATCTCGTACTCGAGCGCGCGCTGCAGGGCGCGAAACGAATTCAGGTTCTTGATCTCCGTGCGGGCGCCGAATCCGGCCTCGCCGGGCCGCCGCACCGAAACGTTCGCGTCACAGCGCAGGCCGCCCTCTTCCATCACCGCCTCGGAGGCCCCGACCGCCACCAGGATGGCGCGCAGGCGGCGCACGAACTCGGCCGCGTCGGCCGGCGACGACAGGTCCGGTCCCGTGACGATCTCGACGAGCGGCACCCCGCTGCGGTTGAAGTCCACGTACGTGCAGGCCGACGAGTCCGCGAACCCCTCGTGGAACGACTTGCCTGCGTCCTCTTCGAGGTGCACGCGGGTCACGCGCACCGGGCGCGCGCGTCCGCCGGAGGTCCAGGCGGCCACGCCGTCACGCGCGAGCGGCTGGTCGAACTGCGTGATCTGGTAGCCCTTCGGCAGGTCGGGATAGAAGTAGTGCTTCCTCGCGAAGATCGACCGCTCTGCGACGGTGCAGCCGAGGGCCAGCGCGACCACGACGCCGAGATCGACGCACCGGTCGTTGAGGACCGGGAGGGCGCCCGGAAGCCCGAGGCAGGTCGGGCAGGTCTGCGTGTTCGGCGGCGCGCCGGCCCGCGTCGAGCAGGCGCAGAACAGCTTGCTCGCGGACGCCAGCTGCGCGTGCACCTCGAGGCCGATGACCGGCTCGTAGCCGCCCGCGTCGTGTGTGTCCTGTGAGTGCATCGCGCGCCAAGCTGGAGTATAGCCGAGCCTCGCCGCGCGGGCACCGCCCGCGCGGTCCGCGCCGCGCGCCGGTAATGACCGCGTCGCCTGCGCCCGATACGTGCAATCGTGGGAAGTACCGTGCCGCGCCGCGCCGCCATCACGCATCCGCACGCCGGGAGGCTCGCCTGGGCCGCCTTCGCCCTGTTCGCCGTGGCGCTCGCGGCCGCCTGTGCCTCGGGTGCGGGAACTCGGACCGGCCCGCGCGTCACCGTCGCCCCGCCGCGCGCCGGTGCCATGCCGCCGGGCAGCGCCGGGATCGTCGTGAGGGTCGGCATGGCGGACGCGGGCGGCACCCGCGTCCGGGAGTACGCGCTCGAGGAGTACGTGGCCGGCGTCGTGCGCGCGGAACTCCCCCCGAATGTGCTTCGCGACAACGCGCTCGCAGGCATGCTCGACATCCAGGCCATCGTCTCGCGCACCTACGCCCTGGCGAACATGGGCCGTCACCGGGCCGAGGGGTTCGACCTCTGCGACGGGACCCACTGCCAGGTCTTCCGGCCACTGGCCGAGCCCGGTATCGAGGCCGAGGCCGTTCGCCGGGCCGTCGCGGCCACGAGCGGCCTCGTCCTCGCGTACGAGGGCCGCCCGATCCAGGCGCTGTTCCATGCCGACTGCGGCGGCCATACGGCCGCGGCCGCATCCGTCTGGGGCCGCGAGGGTGAACCCTACCTCGCCGGCGTGCCCGACTGGTTCTGCAGCCGCGCCAGGACCGCGCCGTGGACATTCGAGGCGGACGGTGCCACCCTCGCGCGCGCGCTCGCCGCCAATCCGGCGATGGACGTCGGCCCGCGCCTCGAACGCGCCGACGTCGCGGAGCGCGACGCATCGGGCAGGGCCACGCAGGTGGCCCTCGCGGGGTCGCGCGCCGTCACGGTCCGGGCCGAGGCCTTTCGCGCTGCGGTCATGGCCGGGCTTGGGGATCGATCGCTCCGCAGCACCCGGTTCAGCGTGACCCGAGACGGCGACCGGTTCGTGTTCGCCGGCACCGGCTTCGGACACGGTGCCGGGCTCTGCCAGGCAGGCGCGCTCGAACGTGTCCGGGCGGGCCTGTCACCGGCCGCGGTACTCGCGCACTACTACCCCGGCACCCGCCTGGTCGAGGCGACCTCCCTCGCGCGCCCAATCGCGTTGCGCCCATAAGCTCGCCCCACACATCAGGTTACGAGGGAGCGCGGCAGATCTGCTAGCATACGGCCGTAACGTCTCGGACCGGCCGGCCGGTAAACGGATTCCGGCGATCCGGCGTAGACAGGGGCGAGAGCGGGTGATTCGACCGTCGATGCCGGGATTCGGCATGGTCTCGATGTCCGACCGAGGTGACCGAGCCGCTGGCGCCGGTCGCGCTGCCGCGCCCGGGGAGAGTCCCGCGGGCA
>CAZBIP010000076.1:0-14129 GCA_964491885.1 uncultured Vicinamibacterales bacterium | reverse complement strand
GTGACCATCAAGGCTGTCGTCTTCGACTTCGGCGGCGTGTTCACCGCGTCGCCCTTCAGCGCGCTGCGCGCCTGGCAGGAAGGGAAGGGCATCGCCGCGGAGTCGGCGCTCGCGCTGATCTTCGGGCCCTACGACCAGGACACCGGCCACCCGTGGCATCGGCTGGAGCGCGGCGAACTGTCACTCGCCGCCGCGGCGGCCGAAATCAAGGCGACCGCGGCCGGGCTGGGTCTCGACTTCGACCTGTTCGAGCTGTTCCGGGCCATGGGCGGGAGCCCGGGCGTCCGCGCGGACATGATCGCGAAGGCGCTCGCGCTCCGTGCCGCCGGGTACCGCACGGCCCTTCTCACGAACAACATCAAGGAGTTCTCGGACGGCTGGCGGGCCATGATCCCCGCCGGCGACATGTTCGACGTCATCGTCGACTCGTCGGTGGTGGGGATGCGCAAGCCCGACCCGCGAATCTACCGCCTGGCGCTCGATCAGCTCGGCGTCGAGCCGGCAGAAACGGTGTTCCTCGACGACGCCGCCGGGAACGTCGAGGCGGCGCGGTCCGTCGGCATGCACGCGATTCTCGTCGAGGACGATTACAGCCGCGCGATCGACGAACTCGACCGGCTCATCGCCCGGTAACACTCGAGGGCCGGCGGGGGCCCCACGCCCTTCAGCGCGGGCCGGTTCGGCGGCTTGCGACGAATGAGGCGACGCATCCACGCACAAACTGCGTGGTCCGTGCCCGTTCGGGAAGGCCGACGCCGCCGAGACTACAATGTCGGCAGCCCCTTCGGAGACCGGTCCGCTGTGACGCTCGCCTCACTGCTCGAAACCCACCGCTCACGGATCGCGTCCGACTGGGCCGCGCGCGCGCGGTCGCGGCCGGGGAGCGGCTACGCGAACCGCCCGGCCGCCGAGATCGAGGAGTGGGCGGCCCATGCCATCGACGCGGTGATCCGGAGCGAGGGCGAAGGGTCGGCCCGCCCGCTCCGCGAGCGCGCGACGGCGATCAGCCGCAGGCGCGCCGAGCAGGGCTTCGAAATCGAGGAAGTCGTCGACGGCCTGCTGCTCCTGCACGAAACGGCGCTCCAGGCCGTGTTCGAGCACTTCGGACGCGAGACGGCGGGCGCGAAGGACGCCGCGGTCGCCCTCGACCGGTCGCTGCGGGTCATGGTGGCGCACTTCGCGAAGCTCTTCGCGGACGAAATGCGCCGCGCGGTCCAGCGCCAGCAGGAGCAGGAGGCCGTGGCCGAGGAGCGGCAGCGCCTCGCGCGCGAACTGCACGACTCGGTCAGCCAGTCGCTCTACGGCGTCGGCATGTGCGCGGAGGCCGCGGCGCGGCGCCTCGAAGCCGGCGACACCGCGTCTGCGGTCGCGCACCTTCGCGAGGTGCGCGACTCGGCGCGCGACGCGCTCGGCGAGATGCGGTTCCTGGTGTTCGATCTCCGCCCGCCGATCCTGAGCGAGGAGGGCCTCGTCCGGGCGCTGCGTGCCCGCCTCGGGGCGGTCGAAAGCCGCGCGGGACTGGCTGTGGACCTTTCGGCCGACGAGGGAGCGCCGTGGCCTCCGGCGATTGCGGAGGCACTCTACGGCATCGCCCGCGAGGCGCTGAACAACGTGGTCAAGCACGCGCGCGCGACGCGCGTCGCCGTCCGCCTCGCGCGCGAGGCCGACGGATCCGCGACGCTCGCCGTCGAGGACGACGGCACCGGATTCGACGCGGCTGACCCGGCAGGCCTGGGCGGGCTGGGCCTCGGCGGCATGCGGGAGCGCGCGGGCCGGATCGGCGCCAGTCTCTCGGTGTCGAGCCGCCCCGGACGTGGCACCGCCGTGCGGGTCGCCATTCCGGCCGCTCGCGCCGGCGACGAGGGTGAACCCCGGCACACGAAGACGGATGGGCCCCATGAAACGTGACCCGGTCTCGGTCCTGATCGTCGACGACCACACCGTCGTGCGCCGGGGCCTCAGCGCGCTGCTCGGCACGGAGGCCGACATCCGCGTCGTGGGCGAGGCGGCCAACGGCCGCGAGGCCGTCGCGCAAGCCGAGGCGCTGCGCCCGGACGTGATCCTGATGGACCTGGTCATGCCCGTCATGGACGGCGTGGCCGCCACCGCGCAGATCATGGCCGGCCGTCCGGAGTCGCACATCCTCGTGCTGACCAGTTTCGGGAGCGACGTCAAGCTGTTCCCGGCGGTCAAGGCCGGCGCCGTGGGCTACCTGCTGAAGGACACGACGCCGGAGGAACTCGTCAAGGCCATCCGGCGCGCGGCCGCCGGCGAGTCGTCGCTCAACCCCGTGATCGCGCGGCGGCTCCTGCGAGAGCTGGCCCACGAGGGGCCGGACGCCGCGCCGACGGAGCCGCTCTCGCGGCGCGAAACCGAGGTCATCCGCCTCGTCGCGCGCGGCCTGAACAACGAGCGGATCGCCGCGAAGCTCTTCATCAGCGAGGCCACGGTCCGGACGCACGTCGGCAACATCCTCGCGAAACTGCGCCTCGCCAACCGGACCGAAGCCGCGCTCTATGCGCTCAAAGAAGGACTGGCCTCTCTCGACGAGATCGAGGTGGCGCGCCCGCCGGAGTAGCGCGCGGCTACGCCTGTTGACGTAGCGCGCTCCGCCGCCTGTCGCAGCCCGCGCGGAGGCGAATCCACACCGCGATCGGCCCGATCACACCCCGGGGCCGATGATTGCGCCCGCCGGAGGTGGGATGCTTGGCCCGAGCCGCCGACCCGGCCCGTGGCGCCGGACGCGCCAGGACGGGCGGAGGCGGGAGCGCCGGGTGGCCCGGATCGTCATCGACAGCGAACAGTGCAAGGGATGCGGGCTGTGCGTCGACGCGTGCCCGCAGCACGTCCTCGCGCTCGGCAAGGACACCAGCAGCAAGGGGTACTTCTACGCGAAGCTGGTCGAGCCGCGCCGCTGCATCGGCTGCCGGATGTGCTGCGTCGCCTGTCCGGACGCCGCGATCCAGATGACGGCCGCCGGCACGCTCTACGAGTGCTTCGCGTACTGACCTCGGGGTCCACCCGGGCCGGGCACGGCCGCAGCCGCTCGCGCGGCCGGCGGCGTCAGACCGGCAGGCGGCGGTCACGACGATGTCCAGAACGCTGATGAAGGGGTGCGAGGCGATCGGCGAGGCGGCCATCAAGGCCGGCTGCCGGCTCTTCTTCGGCTACCCCATCACCCCGCAGAACGAGATTCCCGAGTACCTGTCGAGGCGCCTGCCGCAGGTCGGCGGGACGTTCCTGCAGGCCGAGAGCGAAGTCGCCGCCTCGAACATGATCTACGGCGCCGCCGGCGCCGGCGCGCGCGTCTTCACCTCGTCTTCCTCCCCCGGCATCTCGCTGATGGCGGAGGGCATCTCCTACCTGGCCGGCGCCGAGCTGCCCGTCGTCCTCGTGAACATCATGCGCGCGGGGCCTGGCCTCGGCGGGATCCTGCCCAGCCAGGCCGATTACTTCCAGGCCACCAAGGGCGGCGGGCACGGCGACTACCGCCTGCTCGTCCTCGCGCCCTGGTCCGTGCAGGAAGCCGCGGCCCTCGTCCAGGACGCGTTCGATCTCGCCGACTACTACCGCAATCCCGTCATGATCCTCGGCGACGGGCTGATCGGCCAGATCATGGAGCCGGTCCAGTTCGACCCGGACCGCAAGCCCTGCAAGGCGCTTCGGCCCAAGACGTGGGCCACGACGGGCTGCCCCGGCGACCGCCCGCCGAACGTCATCAACTCGCTGTTCCTCGAAGCCGAGCCGCTCCACGAACACAACGTGCGGCTTCAGGCCAAGTACGCCGAGATGACCCGGGACGAGGCCCGCGCCGACGGCCGCAACCTCGACGGCGAGTACGACGTGCTGATCGTGTCGTACGGCACCGTGGCCCGCGCGTGCAGCGTGGCGCTGGGGCAGCTGGCCGAGGCGGGGCTGCGCACGGCGCTCTTCCGCCCCATCAGCCTGTTCCCGTTCCCGTCCGACGCGTTGCGGAAGGCGGCGGCGAAGGCGAAGGCGGTGCTGGTCGTCGAGTTGTCGTGCGGGCAGATGGTCGAGGACGTCCGCCTCGCGCTCGAGGGCACGCGCCCGATCTACTTCCACGGCAGGACCGGAGGCCTGATGGTCCCGGCCGAAGACGTGGTCGAGCAGGTGAAGGACATCCTGTCCGGCGCCGCCGGGGCGGCGGAGGGCGGATGCCGCGAGGTCACGCATGGCTGACACGGCGTTCGCCCGCCCGCGCGCGCTCGCCGACGTGACGACGCACTACTGCCCGGGCTGCGGGCACGGCGTGGTCCACCGGATCGTGGCCGAGGTAATCGACGAACTGGGCGTGGCGAAGCGGACCATCGGCATCGCGCCCGTCGGCTGCGCGGTGCTCGCTTACAACTACTTCAACCTCGATTTCCAGGAAGCGTCGCACGGCCGCGCGCCGGCGGTCGCCACGGGCGTCAAGCGGGCGTCTCCCGGCTCCATCGTCTTCGTCTACCAGGGCGACGGCGACCTGGCGTCGATCGGCACGGCCGAGATCGTCCACTGCGCCAACCGGGGCGAGAAGGTGACGGTCGTCTTCGTCAACAACGCCATCTACGGCATGACGGGCGGCCAGATGGCGCCGACCACGCTCCCGGGCCAGATCACGACGACGTGCAGCCTGGGGCGCGACGTGAACCACGCCGGGTACCCGATGCGGATGGCGGAACTGCTGTGCACGCTGCGGACGCCGGCGTTCATCGCCCGGGGATCCGTCCACTCGCCCCTGGCCTCGGCCCGGACCAAGGGGCTCATCAGGCGCGCGTTCGAGCACCAGATCGCGGGGACGTGTTTCTCCCTGGTCGAGGTGCTGTCGACGTGCCCGACCAATTGGGGCCAGTCGCCGGCGGAAGCGGGGCAGTGGGTCGAAGAGCACATGGTGCCGTACTACCCGCTCGGCGTCTTCAAGACGCCCGGCGAGGGAGACCGCGCGCCGCTGCCGCTGGAGGGCGCCGCGGACGCCCGTCCTTCTGAACGCCCCCTGGAGCGAAACGCATGGAACAGCAGGTGATCATCGCCGGGTTCGGCGGCCAGGGCGTGATGCTCATTGGCAAGGTCCTGGCGCACGCCGGGATGCACGAGGGCAAGGAAGTCTCCTGGCTCCCCTCGTACGGGCCCGAGATGCGCGGGGGCACGTCGAACTGCACCGTTGTCGTCTCGGACAAGCCGGTCGGGTGCCCGCTCGTCTACCGCCCGCTGGCGGTCATCGCGATGAACCAGCCGTCGCTCGAGAAGTTCGAGCGCGCGGTGAAGAAGGGCGGAACGCTCTTCGTGAACACGTCGCTCGTGCGCGTGCCCGTGACGCGCCGCGACATCACGGTCGTCCGCGTGCCGGCCAACGACACGGCCGCGGCGGCCGGCAACCCGCGGGCCGCGAACATGGTGGCGCTCGGCGCCTACCTCGGGGTGACGCACGTCGCCGCGCTCGAGACGGTCGAGGAAATCCTGCGGGAAGTGCTGGCCGGCCGTCCCTCGACCATCGACTCGAACCTCGACGCGCTGCGGCGCGGCTTCGAGATCGGGCAGGCGGCGCTCGTGTCGGAGGCCGCGTGAGCGTGGCCGCCTGCGAGAACCACGCGCCGCTCGACGGGATCCTGGCGCGCTACCCGCGCGAGGAGCCGTCGCTCATCCCGGTGCTGCAGGACGTCCAGCGGGCCTACCATTACCTCCCGTGCGACGTCCTCGCGAGGGTGGCTGCGGAACTGTCGGTCCCGGTCTCGAAGGTCTTCTCGGTGGCGACCTTCTACAAGGCCTTCGCGCTGACGCCGCGCGGGAGGACCGTGGTCCGCGTGTGCACCGGCACGGCGTGCCACATCCGCGGCGCGGCGCAGATCGCCGAGGAGGTCGTCAGGGCGCTGCACATCGCCCCCGGCGAAACGACGCCGGACGGCGAGTTCTCCATCGAGACGGTCAACTGCGTGGGGGCGTGCGCCATGGCGCCGGTCCTGATCGTGGGCGAGCGCTACTGCGGCAACGCGAAGGCGGCCGGCGTGGAAGGGTACCTGGCCGCCGGGAACGGGCCCGATGCGGATTGAGTCGAAGACCGCCTTCGAGGCGTGGCGGCGGCAGGCGGCCGAGGCGCGTGCGGGCCGGCGGAAGACCGTCCTGGTGTGCTGCGGCACGGGCTGCCTCGCGAACGGCGCGGCAGCGGTCGTCCGGGCGCTCGGGGACGAGATGGCCCGGCGGGGCCTCGACGCCGCCGTCGGCACGTTCGTCAAGAAGACCGGCTGCCACGGGTTCTGCCAGCGGGGGCCGCTCGTCGTGGTTCAGCCATCGGGCGTGCTCTACGCGCACGTCAGGCCGGAAGACGCGGCCGAAATCGTCGAGCAGAGCGTGGCGGGCGACGGGGTGGTCACGCGGCTGCTGTACCGCGACCCGGCCGACCGGAAGCGGCGCGTCGAGCGCGGCGCCGACATCCCGTTCTACGCGCAGCAGACGCGCATCGCGATGCGCAACATCGGCCGCGTGGACCCCGCCGACATCGAAGACGCCGTGGCCCACGGCGCGTACGCCGGCCTGGTGCGCGCGGTTGTCGAGTGCTCGCCGGAGCAGGTCATCGACGAGATCGAGCGATCGGGGCTGCGCGGACGCGGCGGGGCGGGGTTCCCGACCGGCCGCAAGTGGCGCTCGTGCAGCCGGGCGGCGGGGGCGCGGAAGTTCGTCGTCTGCAACGGCGACGAAGGCGACCCGGGGGCGTTCAAGGACCGCTCGATCATGGAAGGCGACCCGCACGCCGTCATCGAGGGCATGGTGATCGGGGCCTGGGCCGTCGGCGCGCACGAGGGATACCTCTACGTCCGCGACGAGTACCCGCTCGCGGTGTCCACGCTGGAAACGGCCCTGGGCCAGGCGCGGGACGCCGGGCTGCTGGGGCGGAACATCCTGGGGAGCGGCTTCGACGTCGACATCCGGATCGCGCGCGGCGGCGGCGCCTTCGTGTGCGGCGAGTCGTCGGCGCTGATGCGGTCGATCGAGGGGCGCGTCGGCGAGCCTCGGGCGAAGTACGTGCACGCGACGGAGCGCGGTCTGTTCGGCGGGCCGACCGTGCTCAACAACGTCGAGACGTGGGCCGACGTCGGCGCGATCCTCGAGCACGGCGCCGGGTGGTTCGCCGCGCTCGGGTCTGGCCGGTCGAGAGGCACGAAGGCGTTCTCGCTCGTGGGCAAGGTCAAGAACACCGGCCTCGTCGAGCTGCCGATGGGCGTGACCCTGCGGCACATCATCTACGACGTGGGCGGCGGCGTGCTCGACGACCGCCCGTTCAAGGCGGTGCAGACGGGCGGGCCGTCCGGCGGCTGCCTGCCGGAGTCGAAGCTCGACCTGCCGGTGGACTACGAGCGGCTCTCCGACGCCGGGTCGATGATGGGCTCGGGCGGCATGATCGTGATGGACGACCGCACGTGCATGGTCGAGGTCGCCCGCTACTTCCTGCGCTTCCTCTCCGAGGAGTCGTGCGGCAAGTGCACGCCCTGCCGGGAGGGGCTGACGCAGCTCCTCGCGATCTACGACGGGATCGTCGCCGGGCGCGGGACTCCGGGCGACATCGGCCGGATCGAGACGATCGCCAAAGCGATGAAGGTGGCGAGCCTCTGCGAGCTGGGCAAGTCGGCGCCGAACCCCGTGCTGTCGACGCTTCGCTACTTCCGCGAGGAGTACGAGGCGCACATCGATCGGCACGCGTGCCCGGCGGGCGCGTGCCGCGACCTGACGGCGTACCGCATCCTGCCGGACGTGTGCAACGGCTGCCACGTGTGCGTGGCGGCGTGCCCGGTGGACGCGATCGGCGGGGAGCGCAAGAAGCTGCACACCATCGACCAGGCGGCGTGCATTGCGTGCGGCGCCTGTTACGACGCGTGCCGCGCGCACGCCATCGGGTTCCTCCCGAAGCACGAGATGGAGGTGGCGGGTGCCCACGCTGCGCATTGACGGGCGCGCCGTGACGGCCGCGGCCGGCCAGACGGTGCTGCAGGCGGCGCGATCCGCCGGCGTGCGGATTCCGACGCTGTGCGATCACCCGGCCCTCGAGCCGTGGGGCGGCTGCCGGCTGTGCCTGGTCGAGATCAGCAAGCCCGGCTGGACGGGCGACGGCCGCGTCGTCGCCTCGTGCATGTATCCCGTGGAGGAGGGCCTGGTCGTCCAGACCGCCAGCCCGGTCATCGTCGAGTCGCGCCGCGTCGTGCTGGACCTGCTGCTCGCGCGCTGCCCCGACACGCCGCTCGTGCAGGACCTGGCGCGGGAGCACGGGATCGAGCGGACGTCGCTCGTTCCGAACCCGACTCCGACCGACTGCATCCTGTGCGGCCTGTGCACGCGCGTCTGCGACCTCGTGGGCGCCTCGGCGATCTCGAGCGTCAACCGGGGCGCCGGGCGCGAGATCGCGCCGCCGTTCGACCAGCCGCCGCCCGACTGCATCGGGTGCCTGGCGTGCGCCGAGATCTGCCCGACGGGATACATCCCGTGGGAGGAGGCGGACGGCACGCGATCGATCTGGGGCCGGACGTTCGAGATGCAGCGGTGTGCCGAGTGCGGGCAGGCCGTCGTGACCAGGGCGCAGGTGGCGCACGAGGAGAAGCGGCACGGCCTGCCGGCGGCGTACTTCGAGCTGTGCGACGCATGCAAGCGCCGCCGGCTCGCGGAGACGTTCACCGCGTTGCAGGACGCGCGATAGGACGACGGGGAGGCCGGGGTGGCGCTGATCTTCCGGGTGAGGGCGGATCGTTGCACGGGGTGCGGCAACTGCGAGATGGCGTGCGCGTTCAGCCACCCCGCGGCCGGCGCGCCCGGCGTGTCCCGCATCACCGTGATCCGGCGCGGCGACGAGCACGGGACGCCCATCGTCTGCCTGCAGTGCGACGAGGCCGCGTGCGTCGCGGCGTGCCCGTCCGGGGCCCTGGCGCGCAACGCCGCGACCGGCGCGATCGATCTGGACCTGGGGCGCTGCATCAACTGCCGCGCGTGCGTCGGCGCCTGCCCATTCGGCAACATGCTCTGGCACGAGGCGGCGCACCAGGTCGCGAAGTGCGACCTGTGCGGCGGCCGGCCGCAGTGCGTGCGGTTCTGCCCGACGGGCGCGATCACGTACGAACCCTTCGACTCCCGCAGCGCGGCATCACGCCCTGTGGGCTGCCCGGAGCCGGCCACCGCCTGATTGTCGCGGCCTCCTCGGGACCCCTGGGATCAGGCCGGAGCTACAGCCCCAGCTTGAAGACCCGGATCGCGTTGTCCCGCAGGATGGCCCGGGCGAAGCCCAGCGCCTCTGCCTCGCTCCAGTAGCCGGCCGCGACCTTGTCCGCCAGCACCCTCGCGACCACCTCGCGGCACAGTTGTGCGTGCGCGTACGCGCCCTCGGCAATCTGGTAGTCGCCGCCGAAGCCGAGGATCTTGTCCGCCGGCACCGTCTCGATCGCCTCGTCCAGAAACCGTGCCGCGTACGCCGGCGAGATGACGTAGGTCCAGCACATGTCGATCGTGACGTTCGGCAGGTTCTTCGCCATGGCGAGCAACTCCGCGCCGAACGGATAGCCGGAGTGCATCAGGACGAACCGCGTGGCCTGGTGACGGATGATGAACGGCGCGAGCAGAGAAGGGTTCGTCTGCGCGACGTTCCGCCACGTGTCGTAGAAGAAGCCCGTGTGGATCTGCAGCGGCAGGTCGTGCTTCGCGCACGCGTCGGCCAGGCGGCCGAACAGGTAGTCCTGGAGCGCCCCGTCGCGGCCCCAGTCTGCCGGCCCCGTTTCTGGCCCGCGCGCCAGCGCCTGGTCGAACAGCCGCTCGGCCTCCGCGCGATCGACCGGCGCGAAGTCGAGCGCGCGGTCGTATGCGACGGCCGACTTGATGCCGACGAAGCGCTGCTCTCGTGCCCGGGCCACCGATCGGTCGATGGCGGCCTCCCAGTCCGCGAGGCTGCCGATCGCGACGCCAAGCTCTTTGACGATGACCGGCAGACCGCGCGGAACCAGCAGGAGGTGATCGAGCCGCAGGACCGCCCGGAGATGTGAAGGATCCAGCGCCGCGCCCGTGCGGCCGATGTCGGAGATCGACACGTCGATGCCGGCCCGATCCCTCAGAATGTGCTCCTGCCAGCCTGGCCGGTTGGCCTCCTGGACCTTCCTGGAGATCTCGGCGTAGGTGGCTTCCGAGATGTCGCCGATGCCGTACAGGTCGCGCACGGCCCGGAGCAGGCTTCGGCCGTAGGCCGTGGTGCGAACGTTGGCCCAGTAGGGGGCGATGAGCTTCCACTGCTCGCCCAGCGGAACCCTTGGATTCCCCAGCGTGCGCTCGCCCAGTTGCCGGTCCATGCCGTCGGCCCACATGTCGGACGACACGTAGTGGAGCAGCGTGAAGAGCGACTGCTCGCGCTTGAGGCGCTCGGCCTCGGCGGACAGGTGCTCGTGGGTATCGATCAGGCGAATGGCGCGGACCGCCGACACCATCCTCCCGTGCACGCCGCCGGGCGAACCCTGCGCCGACGCGCCCGCCGCCGCGATCGCCAGGCCAGACACGACCGCGCACCACGCCAGAGCCTTCCTCACGGCATCCTCCTCACCAGGCGTCGCCGCCGGCAGGGATCGTACCCCAACCGGCCGCCGTGGCGGGCGGCGGCCCGGTGCCGCAGATGTGGCAGGTTGCCCGACAGGCATGACGGGCGCACGCGGGCGGTGCCGTTGAAGGTGTTCCTGGCGGCGATGCCGGTCGCGGGACGAGCCTGACCGGGATCTCGCGGGGAGGCCCGACATCGGCCTCCCGCGGTGACAGGCGGGGTCCGGGCTCAGCCGGACAGGTACATGTCGTCGATCTCGTCGCGGTAGTTGGTCTCGATAATCCGGCGGCGCAGCTTCATCGTCGGCGTGAGTTCGCCCATCTCGATGGAGAAGGCCCGCGGCAGCAGCGTGAACTTCTTCACCCGCTGGAACTTCGCGAGTTCCTGCTGGAGCGCCTCGATCCGGGACTCGAAGAACGCGACGACGGCCGACTGGCGCAGGAGTTCGGCCTTGTTCCGGTACTGCAGGTTGATGGATCGCGCGTAGGCCTCGAGCGACTCGAACGACGGCACGATCAGCGCCGACACGAAGTGGCGCGAGTCGGCCACGATGGCCACCTGCTCGATGAACGGATCCTTCCCGAGCATGCCTTCGACGACCTGCGGCGCCACGTACAGCCCGTAGGACGTCTTCATCAGCTCCTTGATGCGCTCGACGAAATACAGGTTGCCGGAGGCGTCGATGCTGCCGGCATCGCCGGTCCGAAGGAACCCGTCCTCGGTCATCGCGGCCCGCGTGGCGTCAGGCTTGTTGTAGTAGCCGCGCATGACGGTTGGCGCCCGGACGAGCAGTTCGTTGCCCTCGCCCAGCTTCACCTCGATGCCGTCGAGGGGCGTGCCGATGGAGCCAATCTTGAACCTCGCCTCCTCGAAGCAGGACACCGTCGCCGTCGTTTCGGTGAGGCCGTAGCCGTGGTTGACCGGGAATCCCATCGCCTGGAAGAAGAGACACACCTCGTCGGCCAGCCGCGCTCCCGCGACGGGCAGCAGGCGCACGCGGCCTCCGAAGCGCGCCCGCAACGTGCGGCCCACGAGGCGGTCGGCCACCCACCGCTGGGCCCCGAGGGCGAGCGGGACCGGCTCGCCGGCCTGGCGGCGCTCGACGACCCGGGTGCCGACCGCGGTCGCCCAGCCGAACAGGCGGCGGCGCAGCGGCGACGCCTTCGACATCTTGTCCTGGATGACCGAGTACGCCTTCTCGTACAGGCGCGGGATGGCGCACATCGCCGTCGGCTTCACGTCCGCGATGACCTCCATCACCTGCTGCGGGTCGCGGATGTACACGTTCTCGCCGCCGCGGTAGAGCACGTAGTACGTCCACGTGCGCTCGAACACGTGGCTGAGCGGCAGCATGCACAGCGACACGTCCTGGTCGCCGAACCGGATGCGCCGATCGTGCATGTCGAAGCAGGCCGCGAAGTTGGCGAAATCCAGCATCACGCCCTTGGGCTCGCCCGTCGTGCCCGAGGTGTAGATGAGCGTGAGCAGGTCGTCCATCCGGCGCTGCTCGCCGCGCCGCCGCAGTTCCTCTTCGCTCGCCGGGTCGTCTCCCTCTCGCACGAAGTCGCCGAAGCGGCTCGCCTGCGCGCAGCCGCGCAGATCCACGGCGTCATCCAGCGCGACGATGCGGGTGATGTCGCCTGCCTGCAGCAACTCGAGGGCGCGGTCGAATTGCGGCTGCTCGCCGACGAACAGAATGCGGATGCCCGCGTCGCGAATGATGTAACGGGCCTGATCGGGAGGGCTGGTCGGGTAGATGGGCACGCTGACGCCGCGCGCGGCCAGGATGCCGAGATCGGCCTGGGTCCACTCGGGCATGTTGCGCGCGCAGATGCCGACCATCTCGCCGGGCTGGTGCCCGCCCCGGATGAGCGCGCGGGCGCAGCCTTCCATCGCCAGGCCGAGTTCCTGCCAGGTGATGCGGCGCCACGCGCCATCGACCTGGACCCGCTGCACGGGTTTCCCGCCGTACCTGACCACCCGCTCACGTATCTGCTGCACCAAGTGGGACTGCGGCATCACGACATCACCTTCGGAGTCAGACGAACGTCCGCTGTGCACGGGACAGAACGTCAAGTGTAGCGGATTTGTGCCAGGCCAGTCTCATGCCTTCCTGGTTCAGCCGGTCGTGTCGAAGGTCGGACTCAGATAGACAACCAGGCGGGTCTGGCCGACCATGATCTCGTCGCCCGACACCAGAAGGACGCGGGTATCGGCCGGGCGACCGTTCACGGACGTGCCGTTCCGGCTGCCCAGATCCTCGACGGTGACCGCCGACGACGTGACGACGAGCCGCGCGTGGTGCCGCGAGACCGCCGGCGACTCGAGCCAGATGTCGGCCGCCAGATCGCGGCCGATGATGTGTTCCCCCTGGGCCAGCGGCAGGCTCTGCCCGTTCCAGCACAGGCGCGCGACGATGCCCTCGCCGGGCTCCGGCGGAGGCGGCTCCGTGCGCGACGCGACCGGTTCGGCGGGCGCGATGAACCGGTACCCGCGGCGCTCCAGTGTCTCGACGTAGCGGGGGCTCTCCGCGAGATCGCCGAGGGCGTCCCGGATCTTCCCGACGGCCTTGTTGAGGCCGTGATCGAAGTCCACGAAGACGGACTCCGGCCACAACGCGCGGCGCAGCGCCTCGCGGGTCACCAACTCCCCCGGCTGCGCCACCAGCATCGCCAGCACCTCGAACGGCTGTTCCTGGAGCGCGACTTTCACGCCCTTGCGCCGCAGTTCACCCGTGCGCAAGTCGAGTTCGAAGACGCCGAAACGAACGGCACGCGGGTCGCTGGCAGGCGGGTTCATATCTCCCCCTACGGCCCGGGCACGCGCCCGACGAGCGGATGGATTGTTGGAATAACGCCCGGGCGGATTGTAGCACCAGAATGCAGGACCGAGGCACACGCAGAGGAAGCATGTCAACGCTCGTTAGAAATGTCCCCGGTCTTCGCTCGTTAGAAATGTCCCCTGTGACGGCGTTGATGCTCCGGCCGCCGAGCAGGCCCCCCACCCAGGTGCGGGGCCCGGTTCAGCGGGGCACCTGCCTCTCCAAGCTCCTGAGGGACAGTGGTTTATCAGGGATCCACCGCTTCACCCAGATGGGACCGGCCGTCCATTTCACGACAGGCGCCAGGCGCCCAGATTGGGCTCATCCACCAGCAGGAGCCCGACATGAGCCCGGTCGCAACCCGCGCGGCGGCAGGGGTCCTGGCCCTCGTGCTCGCAGCCCCGGTCGCCGTCGGCGCTCAGCAAGCGCGGGGCGATACCAGCCCAGGCGTGCTTCCCGCGCCCAGAGTACGTGCGGTGGATGCAATGGCCCGGCGCGTGCTCGACCTCGGCATGCGGCGATCGCCGACCCTCGCGCGGATGGTCGCCGATCTTCAGCATACAGATCTCATCGTATACATCCAGACAGTCCCGTTGCCCAGGCTCGTGCGGGGCGATGCGCGAGTCGTGGTGTGCGCCGGAGGCGCACGCCACGTGCGGATCCGCCTCGGGGTCCCGGCCGCGACCTGCGAGCTCGTCGCTGTGCTCGGCCACGAACTGAGGCACGCGCTCGAGTATGCGGAGATGCCGGAGATTC